>JAYTUU010000061.1:0-69846 GCA_043744375.1 Rhodospirillales bacterium
CCGCATTGCATCGCGCGGGAGTTTGGGCTTCGCCAGTGAATGCGGCGAGATCGCTTGTGCTCACGCGAAGGCCGGCCGTCCGGCCGCGAGCAGTCCGGGGTTCCAAGGGCCACTGGCCCTTGGCCGCCGGAGGCGCGCTTGCCTTCCCTGGACTGCCGTGGCGGAGCCGATCGGACTCTGCTTAGGCAAGCGCGTCTCCGGCGGCGGCTTTGCTGCGCCTTGGCGAGATCGCGCGCGAGATCGCCGCCGTGCACGGCCAGCGCCGCCTCGCACCCCTCCTGTCAACCCGCATGCATCGCACGCGAATTCCTGCCAAACTCGCCCGATGCCCTCCCCCCTCTGGCCCCTGCTGGCCACCCTGGCCATGCAGACCCTGGCCACGATGGCCGCCTTCTCCGTGCCCGCCATCGCCCCGGCGATCGCGGCGGACCTCGGCCTGCCCGGCGGCCTCGTCGGCTTCTTCGTCGCCGGCATCTACGGCGTCGGCATGCTCTCCGCCCTGCTCTCGCCCGGCTTCATCCAGCGCCACGGCCCGGTCCGCGTCAGCCAGGCCGTGCTCGCCGCCGTCATCGCCATGCTGCTGACGGCCGCCATCGGCACCGAGGCGGCGCTGATCGCCAGCGCCATCCTGCTCGGCCTCGCCTATGGCGCGACGGCACCGGCCAGCACCCATCTTCTGGTGCCGCACACCCCGCCGCACATCTTCAATCTCGTGATGTCCATCCGCCAGGTCGGCGTCCCCCTCGGCGGCGTCCTCGCCGGCCTCATCGTCCCCCCGCTCGCCCTCGCGCTCGGCTGGCGCGGCGCCCTGCTGGCCGAACTGCCGGCCGTGCTGATCCTCCTCCTGCTCCTGCAAATCCCCCGCCCCCGCTGGGACGCCGCCCGCAATCCCCGCCACCGCCTGACCCGGAGCGCCCTGCTGCAACCCCTGCGCCTGTGGCAAACCAGCCCGCCTTTGCGCCGCCTCTCTTTCGCCAGCTTCATCTACACCGGCGTCCAACTCGCCTTCATCGCCTTCATGACGGTGCACCTGACCCGCAACGCCGGCTTCGATCTCGTCACCGCCGGCTGGACCCTCGCCGCCTACCAGGTCGCCGGCGCGATCACCCGCCCCGCCCTCGGCTGGCTCGCCGACCGCCACATCCCAGCCACCTGCCTGCTCGCCTGGCTCGGCCCGGCCATGTGCCTCGCCGCTTTGGCCACCGCCACCTTCTCGCCGGCGTGGCACGCTTGGCAAATCCTCGCCATCTGCCTGTTCGCGGGCGCCAGCGGCAGCGGCTTCACCGGCCTCGCCTACGCCGAATACGCCCGCCTCGGCGGCACCCGACGCACCGAGGCGACCGGCCTCGGCTCGGCCGCCATGTTCGCCGGCGTCCTCGTCATCCCCCCGCTCTTCGGCACCCTCGCCACCGCCCTCGACAGTTTTTCGCCGTCCTACGTCATCCTCGCCGCCCTCGCTTTCGCCGCCGGCCTGCTGCTGCGCCGATCCGCCTGATAGACTGCCGCGATGATCCTCCCCCGCCTGATCTTCTTCGCCCTCCTCGCCGCCACCACCGCCGGCCTCGCGGCCCTGATGACGCAGGCGCTATCCCCGGGCGGCTGGACGTTGACAAAATTCGCGATCCTCGCCGCCTTCCTCCCCTGCGCCCTCTGGCTTGGCGTCTGCGCCGGCAACGCGATCCCCGGCTTCCTCATCCGCCTCCTCGCTTGCGACCCGCCCCGCGCCGTGCTCCCCGTCCGCGGCGATATCGACACCGCCCCGATCACCACCCGAACCGCCATCGCCGTGACCATCCGCAACGAGGACATGGCCACCGTCCTCCCCTCCCTCGCACACCTCCTCGCCACCCTCGACGACCCCGCACACTTCACCCTCTTCCTCCTCTCCGACACCCAGGACGCCGCCAGCGCCGCCGCCGAGGCCGAAGCCATCGCCGCCTTCCCCCACCCCATCCGCTACCGCCGCCGCACGGAGAACTCGGGCTACAAAGCCGGCAACGTGATGGACTTCCTCAACCACCACGTGGGCGACCACGACTTCACCCTGATGCTCGACGCGGACAGCGAAATCTCCGCCGCATCGGTCCGCCGCCTCGTCCGCATCCTCCAGGCCGATCCGCGCATGGGCCTCGTGCAGCACCTCATCTGCGGCCGCCCGGCGGCGCAGGCTTTCCCGCGCCTGTTCCAGTTCGGCATGCGCGCGGGCATGCGCATCTGGTCCACCGGCCAGGCCTACTGGCAGGGTGACGAAGGCCCATACTGGGGCCACAACGCGCTGTTCCGCAGCGCGCCCTTCCGCGACCACTGCCGCCTCGAACCGCTACCCGACGGCAGCACCATCCTCTCGCATGACCAGATCGAAGCCGCCCGCCTGCGCGCCGCCGGCTGGGGCGTCTGCGTCTGGGCCGACGACGATGGCTCCACCGAGGCCAACCCGCCGGCCATGCCCGAATTCCTCCACCGCGACGGCCGATGGCTGGCGGGCAACCTGCAATACCGCCACCTCCTGGCCCTGCCCGGCTTCCGCCCGATGGGCCGCTGGCAACTGGTGCAGGCGATCCTGATGTTCGCCAGCGCCCCGCTCTACGTTTTCATCTTTACCCTGGCCATCCTCGCCGCCCAGACCGCGCCCGCCGACTATCCAAGCTGCACCATCCTCGCGCTCGCCGTCGCGTGGGCCGGCACGCTCTACGCCCCCAAGCTGCTCGGCTACGTCGAAATCCTGCTCTCCCCCCACGACCGCGCCCGCTACGGCGGCGCCAGCCGCTTCCTCGTCGGCGCCGTGGCGGAAATCATCTTCACCCTGCTGCTCGACGCCGCCGCCTGCGTCACCAAAACCCTCGCCATGCTCCGCCTCGCGCTCGGCGCCAGGCCGGGATGGCTGCCACAGAACCGCAGCGATCGCGGCGTTGGCTGGAGCGAGGCCACCAGGATGTTCTGGCCGCACACGCTCCTCGGCCTCACCGCCTTCGCCGCCCTGCTCAACGCCGCCCCGGCCATGGCCCTGCTCGCGCTGCCCTTCGCCGGCGGCCTGCTCGCCGCCATCCCGTTCTGCGTGCTGACCGCCAACCCAGGCTTCTCTGAATGGCTGCGCCGTCACCGCATCGCCGCGATGCCCGAAGAGATCAAGCCGTAAACAACACCGCCGCCCCGCCCGCCTCGGCCAGCCACCCACCCGCCACCGGCCGCGCCACCCCCATCGCGGCCACCGCGGCACACCCGTCATCCGTGCGGATCACCACCCCCGCGACGAACGGCAGCGACGGCACCGCCATGCCGGGAAATACCGACCCCAACGCCTCGATCGGCAACACCCGCATTGTCCCCGCCGCCAACGGCAGCGCGAACCCGCCAGCGGGATCGGGCACCACCGCCACCCCCGCGACCCGCGACAGCCGCGCCGCCAGCACCGCCGGCACAGCATCCACGATCACCACCGCCACCAAAGCATCGGCATGGTTCGGATGCACCAGAAATTGCGGCTGCCACACCCGCTCCGGGGTGAAATGGCGGATCAGCTGCAACCGCGGCTCGGCATCGCTGAATGGCAGCCGGGCGAACCGCGCCCCATCCCGCTCGCTCCGCGCGATCTCAACGGCGAACCCCGCCAGCCCCAGCCGCACCTGCGCCGCCACCTCGTTGTCGATCGCCAGACTGACAATATGGATGCCCGCATAGCGCGCCACGAACCGCCCCAAAGTCGCACTCGGCCGCGCCGGATCGACCACCGCAATCAGCTCGACATACCCCGTCCGCAGCATCGCACAGACATTGCCCGTCCCGGTCGGCACCCCCGCCCCGTCGCGATGCCGCGCCACCGGCGTCAGCGCGAAGCCCAGCCGCGTCCACTCCGCCGCACACGCATCGAGATCGCCCGTCGCCAACGCGACATGATCGAGGCCCGTCGCCACCGCGACATGATCGAGGCCCGTCGCCAACGCGACATGATCGAGGCCGGTGGCCACACCCCCGGTCGCCTGACTCATGGAGCGGTTTCGTATTTCTCGACAAACCACTCCGCCGGCTCCAGCGCCGCCGCGTCATACCACTCCGCCACCAGCGGATGCGCCCGAACGGCCGCGCAATACGCCAGACTATCGGCAGCCAACTCCGGCCGATAGGTCAGGAACCGCGCCACCACCGGCGCATACATCGCGTCCGCGTTGTTGAACACGCGCCCAAAAAGAAACGGCCCACCGGCCCCGAAACGCGCCCGTGTCGTCCGCCAGATCGTCTCGATCCGCGCCACATCCGCCAGCACGCCATCGTTACGACACGTCCCCACGGCCGCAGGCCGGAACAGGCTCATCGCCATCGCCATCCGCAATGCGCGAAACCCCGCATGCATCTCGGCTGCGATCACCCGCGCATGCGCCCGCCCCGCCGGACTATCCGGCCACAGGCCCGGCGCCTGCTCGGCACAATATTCGCAGATCGCCAGGCTGTCCCATATCCGGTTCCCCCGATGTTCGAGATACGGCACCGTCCCCCCGGGGCTCGCCGCCTGCACCGCCGGCGTCACCCCACCCGCCAGCGGGATCACCACCTCCTCGACCCCCAGCCGCGCGAGGCGCACCGCGAGCCAGCCGCGCAGCGACCATGACGAATACCGGCGCGTGCCGATAAAAAGCCGATCCATGGACATCCCCATTCTCCCATCACCAACCGCCAGCATCGCACGCCAGCGACCACCCGAGAAACCCCGCTCGCACGATTAGGCCATTCTTAAGCTCTGCGGCGTAGCACCGGCTGGTCCATTTCCTGGTCCCACCCCATGTTCAAGTCCCTCGGTCTTACCGCCAAACTCGGCGTCTGCGCGCTGCTTTTCGGCACGCCCTGCGCCTTCACCCTCTTGCCCCTGATCGGGGCGCAGAACGCAGACATCCGGATCGCGCAGATGGAACTCAACGGCACGCGCTATCTGCGCGCGGTCATGCCAGCACATTTGCAGGCAGCCAACGCCGCAGCGGCCGGCGCCGCGACCCCACCCGCCGCCATCGCGCCGATGCTACGAGACGCGGAAGCGATCCATGGTAGCGGCCTCGGCACCGCCGCCGCCGCCGCCATCGCCGCCACCGCCTTCGCTGGCGCACGCGATGCCGCCCTCTCCGCCGCAGCCCGCGCCCGGCTGCGTGAGCTCATCGTCAGCATTGGCGACGGCAGCAACCTCATTCTCGACGCCGTGCTCGACAGCTACTACCTGACCGACGCCGTTCTCAACCGCACCCCCGACATGTTGGATCGCGCGGCTGCCCTGCTTTCCGGCGCCGGCCAGCCGGCCGGCGACGCGCTGGCCCGGCTGCGCGTCGGCACCGAAATCGGCGGGCTCCAGACCACCCTCGACGGCCTGCTCGCCTCCATTGCCGCCGCCAGTGCCGCCAACGCCGATGGCAGCCTGAACCGCGCCCTGACCGACGAGGCGGCGATGCTGCGGCGCGCGGTCGAGGATATGACCGCAACGTTGTCGCGCGAACCGCGCGGCACGATCGACGCCACCGCCGTGATCGGCCGGATCGAGCGCTTCCATCGCATCGCCGCCGGTGAACTCGAACGCCTGTTCGCCACCCGCGTCGCCACGCTCGCGCGCAACCAGATGATCCATATCGCGATCACTGTCCTGCTGTTCGCCGCGGCCCTTGGCCTGGTGCTATGGATTGTCGTCACCGGCATCACCCGCCCGCTCGGCACACTGATCGCCGCCACCGGCCGGATGTCCGCCGGCGACCTCGACACCGCCCTGCCCCCGACGCCAGGCGCCGATGAGGTGTCCCGCCTGACCCGGGTCGTCGATGAATTCCGCCAATCCCTGAAGCAAAGCCGTGACCTGGGGGCCCGGCACGCCGAAGCACAACGCGCCCAGCTTGAGCGCTACGACGCCACCACCGCGCTGGCGCGTGACTTCAACAACGCGGTCAGCGGCCAGCTTTCCGATGTCGCCGCCGCCGCCCTGCAACTGCGCGGCACCGCCACCGGCCTGTCGGACCGCGCCGGGCAAACCAGCGCGCGCACCGTCGCGGTGCAAGGTCAGGCCGAAATCGCCACCCAGAACGCCAGCCTCGTCGCCGCCGCCGCCGAACAACTCGCTGCCTCCAGCCGAGAGATCGGCGCCCAGGTCGAACGCTCCGCCACCGCCACCCGCAACGTCGCCAGCCAGGCCGACACCGCCCGCGCGCTGGTCGACGAGCTGACCCGCGACGTCGTCGGCACCGGCGAGGTCGTCGCCTTCATCACCGGCATCGCCGGCCAGACCAACCTGCTCGCACTGAACGCCACCATCGAGGCCGCCCGTGCCGGTAACGCCGGCAAGGGCTTCGCCGTGGTCGCGCAGGAGGTCAAATCCCTGGCCACCCAGACTGCCAAGGCCACCGGCGACATCGCCGCCCGCATCGAGGCGGTGCGCGTGTCGGCCGGCCGCGCGGCGGACATGATCCGCAGCGTCGCCGACCTTGTGGGCGAGGTCGACAGTTCCGGCACCGCCATCGCCGCCGCCGTCACCGAACAGGGTGCGGCCACCGACGAGATCAGCCGCAACGTGCTGCAAGCGGCCGAGTGCACCGGCTCGGTCTCCGAAAGCCTGGTCACCGTGCGCGAGGACGCGACCGAGACGGGAACCGCCGCCGACACGCTGCTCGCCGCCGCCTCCGATCTGTCCGGCAAGGCCGAGCAGTTGCGGATCGACATCGAGGAATTCCTCACCGCCATGGGCCAGGCCACCGACCGGCGCATGTTCGAACGCCATACCGTGGACATCGCAGCACAGATCGAAATCGGCGGCGGGCCGACCCAATCGGCACGGGTGATGGACCTCTCCGTGGTCGGCGCCGCCATGCGCACGGATGCCAAAGCCAAGCCCGGCGACGCGATCCGTGTGACCGGGCTGGTCGCCCCGGCCGTCACCGCGCGCGTGGTCGCCTGCGCCGACGGCGTTCTGCGCCTGCAGTTCCGCCCCGACCCGGTCACCCGCAGCGCGCTGGACAGCTACATCCAGTCCCGCTTCGGCACCAAGGCGGCCTGATCAGCCGGCGGCGGCGCGCACGAGGTCCAGCAGCCGGCCGGCCACCGCGATATCCTCCGAGATCCGCAGGCGCCGCGCCGCCGCCTCGGCGTCCTCACCCCAAAGCTGGGCCTGGAAGCGCTCATCGACCATCGCCGCCGCGCCGGCACCCGCGGCGTCAAGCACCCCCTCGGCCAGCGCCAGTCCAAGCACCAGGCTGCCGAGCACCGGCACCGCAACCCCGAGTGCCGCCAACGCGTCCGGCCCATGACCGGCAAGCGCCGCGGCAAGCTGCGCCAACGCCGCCGGGTCCTGCGCGACATGGATCACCCCGGTCGTCACCCGCAATCGCGCGCCATGGCGTTCCGCCGCCCAGTCGAGCCACGGCTGCCACGCCGCGCCCTGCAGCACCACCAGGGCGTCCGGCCCGTCGGCGCGATAGCACAGCAGATCGCTCTCGGCGTAGCGCGCGAGTTCGAGCACCACCGGCTCGGGGTCCGCCGCGATCCGCTCCTGCGCGGTCCCAGCGAGACGGGTCAGCGGCACGTCGGCAAATGACATCTCGCCACCCTTCGCCCCACCCGCCGCCTGCCACTCCGCCGCGATCGCGTCGGCCAAGCGCGCCCGCGTGAGCGTCAACACCGCACCGCCCGGCAGCCGCATCGGCCGGCCGTCGAGCAGCACACGCCACCCCGCCCCGCCCTCCACCGGCATTGCGGTGGCCGCATCCCAAAAGCGCTTCATCGTATCCCTATTGAACGCGCCGCGCCGCCGGCGGAATGCCGGCGAGCGAGGGGATGCAGGCATCGTTGGTCCCGGCCGGACGCGCCACCGACCCGGGGTCCGGCACCAGCTTCGGCTCGGTCCAGCCGCCCTCGGCCCGCATCGGCACCACCGCACCGGTGCCCACGACCCGCAAGGCCGGCCGCAGTTGCAGCGCGTAGGTCTCGCGCCCCAGATCGATCTTGCCCGCGGCACTCGCCGATAGCCGGGCGCTGTCGAACGCCGCCTGCTCCAACGTCGCCACCCCCGCCACGATCGCAGCGCGCGTGGACATGCAGCGCAGCCGCACCCGCGGCGCCTCGGCACGGTCGACCCCCTGGCGCAGAACCCTCAGCACTTCCGGCATCAGCACGCCGAACACCTCGTTATCCACCTCACCATCGATCACCGCGAGCGCCAGCCGCCCGGTCATCCCGGCCGCCAACTCATGCAGCGACCCGCCGCTGGACTGCAACTCCGCGTCCAAGTCGAGCTTGCCGACGGTCCGCTCGGGAAGGCCGATCGAGGGCAGCACCCCCTTCAGCTCCACCCCGTTCGCCTTCACGATCAGCCCGACCCCGGTCGCCGCCGTCCGCCCGTCAATCGCCAGCCGCATTTCGGTCCGCCCACCCGCCACCTCGCCGGCCAGCGGGTTAATGACCAGCCGCCCATCGCTGAGCACGGCAGACCCGGTAAGGTCCCGATAGCTCACCCCGCCGACCCGCAAACTCCCGATCGCCAGCCGCACATCGGCGTTGGCCATGGCCAGCAGATCGAACGGCAGGCGCTCATCGGAGATCATACTATCGCCCGGCCGCCCCACCGGCAGCGGCGCCGGCGCCGTGGCATCCACCCGCCGCGTGCGCCCCGTGCGCTGCTGCGTCGTCTCATCCGCCCGCCGCGCCGCCTCCCACACGGCCAACAGCGCATCAACGTCGATCGCCGAGGACTTGACCGTCGCGCGCACCCGCGGCCGCTCGCCGAACGCGACGGCGATATCGCCGGACACATCGGCCTGCGGCACCGTCAGCACGAGGTTTTTCAGCGCAACTTCCTGCATGTAGCCGCCCTCGCCATCGACAATCCGGGCGCTGAAGGCGAGGTTGCGCAACGCCGGCAGCCGCTGCCCGGCAATGGCGCCGAGCTGCGCGAGATCGGGCACCCGCGCGCCGATCGCAACATCCATGCCCATCCGCTTCGACGGTTCCGCAATCGCGCCGCGCATGGCGATGCTGGCCCCCGCCGCCTCCATCTTGAGATCGACGACGTACGGCTGCCCCGGCGGCGCAAACGGCATCAGCAGCGCCGGCGCGCCGAGATTGCCGGAGACGCTGAACGGCGCCGACCCATAGGTGCCCCTGGCCTCGATGGCGATCGGCTCGCTCATGCGCGGCATTTCGATCCGCACGCTGTCCAGCGTGAAGCCCGCGGCGACCTTGTCGAGATTGGTGAAGCCGACCTGCATGGTGACGGCCGAGACGTCCGGATAGTCGCCGCCGGTATCGAGCAGGCGGGCGCTGAAGGTCACGTTGCTCAGCGGCGGCAAGCGCCAGTCGGTCAACCACGCGACCTTGTTGAGGTTCGGGATCGCCCCATCCACCCGCAGCGAATACCCGCGCGTCTCGTAGGGACGGGTGAGCGCGCCGGCGATCGTGAGTTTGGCGCCATCGCTTTCGAGGTTGAGGAACACGCCCCATGGCGTCTTGGCAGTGGCCTCGGCGAAGCGCGCGAGCGGCCCGGTCTGCGCGGCCATGACGATCCGCTGCCGCCCGGTCAGGATTTCCGCACTGATCGCAACGGGAGCCCCCGGCGCCGCCGAGGTCGCGGAGAGGCGGCGGAACTCAAAGACGGTGGCCTTCCCCGTCGCCCCGTCGCGCCAGGTCAGCCGGCCGTCGCGCAGATGCACGGTCTGCAACGCCAGCAGCGGCCCCTCGCCGGCTGCCGCCTCCGGTTTTCGCGCCTCGCCGTCGACCAACGCCGCATTGCGCCAATTGCCGAGCCCCTGCGCGTCGGTCTCGATCAGCACGTCCGGCCGCTGCAGGGCAATGCGCGAGATCACCAGCTCGCCGGTGAGCAACGCCCGCGGCGCCAGTTCGATCGTCATCCGCTCGATGCGCACCATGTCCGCCCGCGAGCCGGTCGGCATGTTGGCAATCGTGACGTCGTCGGCTTCGAGCTTGGGCGACAGCGAGGCGGAGACCGAGAGCTGGCCGCGAATACGCAGGTCCCGCCCGAGCACTTGGCGCAGCGAGCCTTCGAGTTGCGCCTTGTAGCTGTTGGGGTCGATCGTCGCGATCAGCCCGAGCACGACGATCACCGGCAGCAGCAACGCCGCCGCCACGCCGCCGCCGATCCAGATCAGCAGCTTGCGGTTTATCCGGCGTTTACGACGTCTGCGCGGCGGCATGGATGCTTTCCGTTGGGCGGGATGTTCTTAGCGCGGAGCGGGGCCCGGCGTCACCGTTTGTCGCGCAACAAACTACCGAACCGGTCAACTCCGCCCGGGATCAACTCCGAAACGGCGCCTGCGTCGGCGGCGCGGTAAACCCGAGATCGCGAAAACTCGCCACCATATGCGCCGGCAGCCCCGCCTCCACCGTCAGCAGGCCGCCATCGGGGTGCGGCAGCACGATGCGCCGCGCCAGCAGGTGCAGTTGCACCGCGAACCCGTCCACCTCGGCATTGTTGCGGCCGTCCTTCTCCACCCCATAGGGCAAATCGCCGAGGATCGGTGCGCCGATCGCGGCACAACTCACCCTCAACTGATGCGTCCGCCCGGTCAGCGGCGAAAGCTCCAGCCAGGCGAGCTTGCGCCCGGCATGATCGAGCGTGCGGAAATCGGTGATGGCGTGGGCGAGATCCTTGTCATACGGCCCGGCGACGGCCACCCGCTCGCCCTTGAAGCCCTCGACGCGCACGAGATCGAACTCCATCCGCCCATGCGGTGGCACCGGACGGCCGACAACGATCGCCCAATAGGTCTTCTCCACCGCCCGCGTGCGGAACGACCCGGCAAGCTTGGCCGCCACCCCCGGCGTGCGCGCGAGCACCAGCACCCCCGCCGTGTCGCGATCAAGCCGATGCACCAGCCGCGGCCGATGCGGCGCCCCGAAGCGCAGCCCGTCGAGCATGCCGTCGAGATGGCGCGTGATCCCCGGCCCACCCTGCGTCGGCAGCCCCGGCGGCTTGTCGAGCACGATCACCCAGTCGTCGCGATACAGCACCATCCGCTCGAGGTCTTTCTGCACCCGCGGATCGAGCACCGGGATCGCCTTCACCTCGGGCGTCGTGCTCAGCGGCAGCGGTGGAATGCGCACGGCCTGCCCGGGGGCGAGCCGCGTCGACCCCTCGGCGCGCTTGCCGTCGACCCGGATCTGCCCCGTCCGGCACAATTTCTCGATGGCGCCCTGGGTGAGCCCCTCATAGTGCCGGCGGAACCAGCGATCGAGCCGCATGTCGGTCTCATCGTCGGCGACCGCCCGCAAGGTGACGGCAGTGGATGGCGTGCTCATGATTTTGTCCGCTCCGCCCGCAGCTTGCTCCAATAGGCGAGGCGCTTGACCACCTCGCGCTCGAAGCCGCGTTCGCGCGGGCGATAGAATTGCGCGCGAGGCATGCCGTCGGGAAAATAATTCTGGCCGGAGAAACCGTCCTCCGCTTCGTGGTCATAGGCGTAGCCCGAGCCGTAGCCAAGGTCTTTCATCAGCCGGGTCGGTGCATTGAGGATATGCTTCGGCGGCGTCAGGCTGCCGGTCGCCCGCGCGGCCCGGCTGGCCTCGCCCAGCGCCACATAGAGCGCGTTCGATTTCGGCGCGGTGCCCAGATAGATCACCGCCTGCGCAATCGCCAGTTCGCCCTCGGGGCTGCCCAACCGCTCATACGTCTCCCACGCCGCCAACGCCTGCGGCAACGCGTTCGGGTCGGCCATGCCGATATCCTCGGACGCGAACCGCACCAGCCGGCGGGCAATGAAGCGCGGGTCCTCGCCGCCGGCGAGCATGCGCGCGAGCCAATAGAGTGCCGCATCGGCGTCCGATCCGCGCAGCGACTTATGCAGCGCGGAGATGAGATTATAGTGCTCCTCCCGGTCCTTGTCGTAGAGCGCCGCACGCCTGGCGAGCAGTTCGGAGAGTTCCGCGACATCAAGCGCCGCCGTATCCGCGGGCAAGGCGAACAACTGCTCGGCCATGTTCAGCACATAGCGCCCGTCGCCATCCGCCATCGCCCGCAACGCCGCCCGCGCATCTCCGGTCACCGGCAGCCCATGCGCCATCTCCGCCTCGGCCCGGACAAGCAGCAATTCGAGTGCGGCATCATCGAGCCGCCGGAGCACCAGCACCTGGCAGCGCGACAACAGCGCGCCATTGAGCGCAAACGACGGGTTCTCCGTCGTCGCCCCGACCAGCGTGATCGTGCCATCCTCGACCACAGGCAGAAACCCGTCCTGCTGGGCGCGGTTGAAACGGTGAATTTCATCGACGAACAACATCGTCCCCTGCCCGTCGGCGCGGCGCACCCGCGCCTCCTCGAAGGCCTTCTTGAGATCGGCCACCCCCGAGAACACGGCTGACAACTGGACAAAATGCAGCCGTGCCGCCTCGGCCAACAGACGCGCGATCGTCGTCTTGCCCACCCCCGGCGGCCCCCACAGGATCAGCGAGGCCAGCGACCCGCGCGCCAGCATGCGCGTCAGCGTGCCGGCCGCCCCGACCAGATGCTCCTGCCCGACCACCTCCTCCAACGCCGTCGGCCGCATGCGCTCGGCAAGCGGCCGCGGCGTGGAGCCGGCGCTCAGCAGTGTCGGTGTATCGACGGGTCGGGTTGGCCGATGTGCCATGGCCCAAAAACATAGGACCGGTCCAAGGACCGGTCCATGCTCTGTCTACTCAGGTTTCACGTCACAGCGATGGAAAACGCCGAGCGGTCACTCGCTCTCGCTATCCGCCGCGACTTCCTGCTTCGGCCCGCTATCCTGGCCCTTGGCCGAGGGATCGCGGTCGACCAGTTCGATCACCGCCATATCGGCCGCATCGCCGTAGCGGATGCCGGCCTTCAGAACCCGGCAATAGCCGCCGCTGCGATCCTTGTAGCGCTCGGCGATCACGCCAAACAGCTTGGCAACGATCACGTTGTCGCGCAGCTGGGCATAAGCCTGGCGGCGCGCATGCAGATCGCCGCGCTTGCCAAGCGTGATCAGCTTCTCGGCCACCGGGCGCAATTCCTTGGCCTTGGGCAAAGTCGTGGTGATCTGCTCGTGCTTGATCAACGCATGCGCCAGGTTGCGAAACATGGCAAAGCGATGGGTGTCGGTAACGCCGAGCTTCCGCCCGGCAACTCCGTGTCGCATAGTGGGCTCCTATTCGCTCAGAACGGCTCTTCAAGCCGTTTGGCGAGGTCTTCGACATTCTCGGGCGGCCAGCCGGTCACGCTCATGCCAAGAGCGAGGCCCATCGCGGTCAGCACTTCCTTGATCTCGTTCAAGGACTTGCGGCCAAAATTCGGCGTGCGCAGCATCTCCTGCTCGCTCTTCTGAACGAGGTCGCCGATATAGACGATGTTGTCGTTCTTCAGGCAATTCGCCGAACGCACCGACAACTCCAGCTCTTCCACCTTGCGCAGCAGATTGCGGTTGAACGGCAGATCGTCCTCGGGCTCCTCGGACCGGATCGCGGTCGGCTCATCGAAGTTGATGAACAGCGCGAGCTGGTCCTGCAGGATGCGGGCGGCCAGTGCCACCGAATCCTCGGGCGAGACGGTGCCATTGGTTTCGACCTGCAACAGCAGCTTGTCATAATCGGTCACCTGCCCAACGCGGGTCGGCTCGACCTTGTAGGACACCCGGCGCACCGGCGAGTAGATCGCATCGATCGGGATCAACCCGATCGGCGCATCCTCGGGCCGGTTGGCGGCGGCGGCGACGTAGCCCTTGCCAGTGTTGACGGTGAACTCCATGCCGAGCTTCATGCCGTCATCAAGCGTGCAGATCACCAGTTCGGGGTTCATCACGTCGATATCATGGCCCGACTGGATCTGCCCGGCCTTCACTTCGCCCGGGCCGACCGCGTTGAGCAGCATCCGCTTCGGGCCGTCGCCGTGCATCCGCAGCGCAAGCTGCTTGATGTTCAGCACGATGTCGGTGACGTCCTCGCGCACGCCGGGAATGGTGCTGAACTCGTGCAGCACCCCGTCGATCTGCACCGCGGTCACCGCGGCGCCCTGAAGCGAGGAGAGCAGTACGCGACGGATCGCGTTGCCGAGCGTCATGCCGAAGCCACGCTCCAGCGGCTCGGCGATCACGGTGGCGATGCGGCTCGGCACAGCCCCTGGCTCCACTTCAAGCTTCTCGGGCTTGATCAGCGATTGCCAGTTCTTCTGCATGACTGCGGAAAGTCTCATGGAATCAAACCCGACGCCGCTTGCGAGGGCGGCACCCGTTATGCGGGATCGGCGTCATGTCGCGGATCGCGGTGATCGCGAACCCGACCGTCTGCAACGCCCGCAGCGCGCTCTCGCGTCCCGAACCGGGGCCGCTCACTTCGATCTCCAGCGTCTCCATGCCGTGCTCGCGGGCCTTCTTGCCGGCGTCCTCGGCGGCAACCTGCGCGGCGTAGGGAGTCGACTTGCGGCTACCCTTGAAGCCCTGCATGCCCGCCGACGACCAGGCAATCGTATTGCCCTGCGCATCGGTGATGGTGATCATCGTGTTGTTGAACGTCGCCGCGACGTGAGCGACGCCGGAGGTGATGTTCTTGCGCTCCTTCTTGCGGGTGCGCGCGGCCACGGCAGGCTTCGCCATAAATTTCGGTCCTGTGCAACAATGCGCCGCGGCCGAAACGGCCGCGGCAAAACTTCTCGACGACAGCCGATGGCGCGCCGAAGCGCGCCGCCAGCCTTACTTCGTCACCTTCTTCTTGCCGGCAATCGCGACTGCCTTGCCCTTGCGGGTGCGGGCGTTCGTGTGGGTCCGCTGGCCACGCACCGGCAGGCCGCGACGATGGCGCAGGCCGCGATAGCAGCCCAGGTCCATCAGTCGCTTGATGTTCAGCGCCACTTCACGCCGCAGGTCGCCCTCGACGCGATAGTCGCGATCGATCGTCTCGCGAATACGCAGCACTTCGTCGTCAGAAAGCTGGTTCACGCGACGATCATCGGCAATGCCGAGCTTGGTGCAGATCGCCTGCGCCTTCGCCGGGCCAATGCCAAAAATATAGCGGAGGCTGATGGTGACCCGCTTGTTGGTCGGGATGTTTACGCCGGCAATACGCGCCACGCCCATTCACTCCTTCAAGTCCAGGATCGCTCCCGGTCGCCCTCGACCCGTCTGCGGACCCCTGCGGCAATCAACACCAGGGGCACCAGCCGGACCGTAAAGGCCTGGAAAAAAACACTAAGACGGCGAAACCCGAAGGTAACGCCGAGGGCGCGCACTATAGCCTGCAAACACCCGGAGTCAACGCGCCGTCACACGGATTACGCACTCACACCACACTGACGGGCTGCCATGCAAACAATACACGGCTTCACCGCCCATCACCCCTTTGCCCGCAGGCCATCGAGGAGCGTCACCAACGCCACCGTCACGTCATCAATGTCCGCCATCCCGTCCACCGCATATAACCGTCCCAGCGCGGCATAATGCGGCAGGATCGGCGCGGTCTGGCGATGATAGGCATCGAGTCGCGCCGCCACCGTGTCGCGGTTGTCATCGGCGCGGCGGATGAACTCCGTCCCACCGCACGAGTCGCAAACGCCGGCGACGCGCGGCTTCTGGAAATCGTCATGGTAGCCGGCCCCACAGGCAGCACAGGTGGTGCGCCCGGCGATCCGTTCGGTCAGCGCGGAGTCGTCGACTTTCAACTCCACGACCGCGTCGAGCGCCATCCCGCGGCCAACCAGCATCCCGTCGAGCGCCACGGCCTGCGGCACCGTGCGCGGGAAGCCATCAAGAATGAAGCCATTCGCACAATCCGGCCGATCGACGCGCGCGCCGAGCATGCGGATGAGAATATCGTCGGACACCAGCGCCCCCGACGCCATCACCGCCTTCGCCTCACGCCCGATCTCGCTGCCGGCCGCCACCTCCGCGCGCAGCATATCCCCGGTGGAGATCTGTAGAATACCGTAGCGCCCCTGCAAGCGCTTGGCCTGGGTGCCCTTGCCCGCGCCGGGCGGGCCGAGAAGAATCAGCCTCACCGTCCCCGCCCCTTCACCCGCGCCTTCTTGATCAGCCCCTCATACTGGTGGGCCAGCAGATGCGACTGGATCTGCGTAATCGTATCCATCGTCACCGACACGATGATCATCAGGCTGGTGCCGCCGAAGTAGAACGGCACGCCATAATTGCTGATCAGGATCTCCGGCAGCAGGCAGACGATGCACAGATAGATCGCCCCCACCGTCGTCAGCCGCGTCAACACATAGTCGAAATGGTCGGCCGTGGCATTGCCCGGCCGGATACCCGGAATGAAGCCGCCATACTTCTTCAGGTTCTCCGCCGTTTCCTGCGGATTGAACACGACAGCCGTGTAGAAGTAGCTGAAAAAGATGATCATTCCCGCGTAGACCGCCATATACAGCGGCTGCCCATGCGCCAGCGCATTGCCGATCATCGTCAGGATGCCCGGCTCGCCGGTCCCGGAGAACCCCGAAATCGTCGCCGGGATCAGCAGGATCGAGCTGGCAAAAATCGGCGGAATGACACCGGAGGTGTTGATCTTCAACGGCATATGCGTCGAGTCGCCGCCGAACATCCGCTGCCCCACCTGGCGCTTCGGATACTGCACCACAATCCGCCGCTGCGCCCGTTCCACGAACACGATGAACGCCACCACGGCCACCGCGATCACCATGAACAACACGATGAACACCGGGCTCAACGCCCCGGTGCGGCCGAGTTCCAACAGCGAGACAAGCGCGCCGGGCACGTTGGCCACGATGCCCGCGAAAATGATCAGGCTGGTGCCGTTGCCGATGCCGCGCGCGGTGATCTGCTCACCCAGCCACATCAGGAACATCGTGCCGCCAACCAGCGAGACCACGCAGGAGATCCGGAAGAATGCGCCAGGATCGATCACCGCCGCGCCAAAATTGCCGCGCATGCCCTCCAGCCCGATGGCGATGCCATAGGACTGGAACACCGCGATCAGCACGGTCAGATAGCGCGTGTACTGGTTGAGCTTCTTGCGCCCGCTCTCGCCCTCCTTCTTGAGGGTCTCCAGCGTCGGGATCGCCGCGGACATCAGCTGAATGATGATGCTGGCCGAAATGTAGGGCATGATGTTGAGCGCAAACACCGTCATCCGCCCAAGCGCGCCGCCCGAGAACATGTCGAACATGCCGAGGATGCCGCCGCCATGCTGCGACAGCATCTCGCCCATCACCGAGGCATCGACGCCGGGCACCGGCACATAGGTACCAAGCCGACAAACCAGCAGGGCGCCAAGCGTGAACCAGATGCGACGCTTCAGCTCGGTGGCTTTGGAGAGCACGCCGAGGCTGAGGTTGGATGCGAGCTGTTCGGCAGCCGAAGCCATCGGGCAATCCCTCTCATGGAAGCGGCGCCGACTGGTATCCCAAATGCTGGGACCCCGAGGGCGCCGCCGGTAGAGTCATACGCTTCCCAAACCGCCAGCGGAAGCCGTGCCGATCAAGGCACCCGGCCAGTCAAGGCACCCGGCTAGTCAAGGCACCGCACGGATCAAGCCGCCGCGGCCGCCGCTTTCTTCGCCACGGTCGTCGTCACACTGCCGCCCGCCGCCTGCACCGCGGCAATCGCCGCCTCGGACGCACCGGACACGGTGATCGTCACCGCACGCCCGATCGCCCCGGTCGCCAGCAGCCGCACGCCGGCCACCTTGCGCCCGGTCACCAGGCCGGCCGCGCGCAGCACGGTCTCGTCAATCGGCTGCGTGCCGTCGATCCGCCCGGCCTCGATCGCCTTGGCCAGCGACCCAAGATTCACCGGCGCGTATTCAACGCGGAAGATGTTCTTGAAACCGCGCTTCGGCAGACGCCGGTAGATCGGGAGCTGACCGCCCTCGAACCCATTCAGCGCCACGCCTTCACGCGCCTTCTGGCCCTTGACGCCCTTGCCGGACGTCTTGCCCTTGCCCGACCCGATACCGCGGCCAAGGCGTTTGGACTTCAGGCGCGAGCCGGGGTTGTCGCGCAGTTCATTGAGCTTCATCGCCATTCCCTTCCGTCCCGAGAAAGCCTCAGGACAGTTCCTCCACCTTGATCAGGTGGGCCACCTTGCGGATCATGCCGCGCACGGAGGGAGTATCCTCCAATTCGCGGATGCGCCGGATCTTGTTCAGGCCGAGACCGATCAGCGTCTCCTTCTGACCGGGCAGACGCCCGGCCACGGAGGCCATCTGGGTCACGCGGACCATCTTCTTTGCATCAGGCATCGGTCGCCTCCTGGCCCGGCACATCGCGCTTGCCGAGCAGATCGGAAACCTTCTTGCCACGACGGACTGCCACCGAACGCGGGCTGGCGCAGCGTTGCAACGCGGCGAAGGTCGCCTTCACCATGTTATGCGGGTTCCGGCTGCCGAGGCTCTTGGCCACCACATCGCCGATCCCCAGCGTCTCGAACACGGCGCGCATCGGCCCACCGGCGATAATGCCCGTGCCCGCCGTCGCACTGCGCAACACCACCGAACCCGCGCCGTACGAGCCGGTCACGTCATGATGCAGCGTGCGGCCCTCCTTCATGGGCACGCGGATCATGCCGCGCTTCGCCCGCTCGGTCGCCTTGCGGATCGCTTCCGGCACTTCGCGCGCCTTGCCGGCGCCGTAGCCGACGCGGCCCTTCTGATCGCCCACCACCACCAGGGCGGCGAAAGCGAAACGACGGCCGCCCTTCACCACCTTCGCGACGCGGTTGATCGTGACCAGCTTGTCGATCAGATCATCTCCGCCATCGCGGTCCTGATGGGCGCGATCGCGATCCCGACCTCCGCGCCCGCCGCCTTCCCTCGGTTCACGTGCCATACTGTATTTTCCTAGAAGTCGAGACCGCCCTCACGGGCGGCTTCGGCGAGCGCTTTGACGCGGCCGTGATAAAGATAGGCTCCGCGATCGAACACCACCGCAGTGATGCCCGCCGCCAATGCCCGCTCGGCAACCAGCTTGCCAACGGCCGTGGCCGCCGCCTTGTCGGCCCCGGTCGTGAGGGCCTCGCGCAGATTGCCATCCAGGCTCGATGCCGCCGCGAGAGTACGCCCCGCCGCATCGTCGATAACCTGGGCGTAGATATGCTTGCCGGAACGGAACACCGACAGGCGCGGACGCCCGCCTGACTTCCGGCGCAGCTGAAAGCGCAGGCGCTCGCGCCGGCGCTGCTGCAGGTCTTTGCTGCTGCTGCTCACTTCTTCTTACCTTCCTTGCGCCGGATCTGCTCGCCGTCGAACTTCACACCCTTGCCCTTATAGGGCTCGGGCGGACGCCAAGTGCGGATTTCCGCGCACACCTGGCCGACGAGACGCTTGTCCACGCCTTCAACCTTGATCGCCGTCGGCTTCTCGCAGCTGATCTTGATGCCCGGCGGGATCGCATAGACAACGTCATGCGAAAACCCGAGGTTCAACACCAGCTTGTCGCCCTGAACGGCGGCGCGATAGCCGGTCCCGGTGATTTCCATCGACTTGGAGAAGCCGCTCGAAACCCCCTTCACCATGCTCGCCACCAACGACCTTGTGGTGCCCCACATCATGCGCGACGGCGCCGATTTGTCGCGCGGCGCCACGCTGACGCGGTTCCCCTCGACGGTGGTGTCCACCTTGTCGGTGATCACAAGCTTGAGCTCACCCAGCTTGCCAGTGACCGTGAGCATTTCCCCCACGAGCGCGACCTGCACGCCGGCGGGGATTTCCACGGGATATTTGCCTACGCGTGACATTGCGCCCGGCTCCTCAGAACACGCGGCAGAGGACTTCGCCGCCAACATTGGCAGCGCGGGCCTCGGCATCGCTCAACACCCCTCGCGGGGTGGACAGAATGGAAATACCCAACCCGGCATAAACCCGCGGCAATTCCTCGATCTTGGAATAGACGCGCCGGCCGGGCTTCGAGATGCGGGTGATCTCTTTGATCACCGGCTCGCCCTCGTTGTATTTCAACTCGATACGCAGCTGGGAAATGCCCGGGCGGAGTTCCTCGGCCGCGAAACCGCGGATGAAGCCCTCGCGCTTGAGCGCGTCCAGCACGTTCGCGCGCAGCTTGGAGGCCGGAGCCACGCAAGAGGCATGGCGCGAACGCTGCGCATTGCGGATACGGGTGAGCATGTCACCCAGGGGATCACTCATCGACATGCTGTGCGTCCCTTACCAGCTCGCCTTGGTCATGCCGGGGATCTGCCCGGCACTGGCCATGTCCCGCAGCGCGATGCGGCACAGCTTGAACTTACGATAATTGCCACGCGCGCGGCCGGTCAGCTCGCAGCGCAGGCGAACCCGCACCTTGGCGCCGTTGCGCGGCAGTTGCGCGAGCTTCATCGTCGCGTCGAAGCGATCCTCGACCGGCAACGTGCGATCCATCACGATCGATTTGAGCGCCGCCCGCTTGCCTTTGTCGCGAGCCGCAAGGCGTTCCCGCTTCACGTTGCGGTTGACCTGAGACGTCTTGGCCATCCTGTCTTATCCTCCGGAACCTGCCGGCGAGGCCGGCGGTTTTCCAAACCAGTTGCGCAAGCTGCGCGAAAAGTCGAACTCAGCGCCCCTCCGCTCAAGCGGCGAAGGGAATATCGAACTGCTTGAGCAGCGCCTTCGCTTCGGCGTCACTCTTCGCAGTCGTCACGAAAACGATGTCCATCCCGCGGATCGTATCGACCCGGTCATAGACGATTTCCGGGAACACGATCTGCTCCTTGAGGCCCATGGCGAAGTTGCCACGCCCGTCGAAACCCTTGCCCGCCGGCACGCCACGGAAGTCGCGCACGCGCGGCAATGCAATCGTCACGAGACGGTCAAGGAACTCATACATGCGCGCCTTGCGCAGCGTCACCTTGCAGCCGATCGGCAGGCCCTTGCGGATCTTGAAGCCGGCAATCGCCTTCTTCGCCACCGTCTTGACCGGCTTCTGGCCGCTGATCAGCGACAGCTCGTTCACCGCGGCGTCGAGCTTCTTCTGATCGGCCGTCGCCTCGCCAACACCCATGTTGATGACGATCTTCTCGAGCTTCGGCACCTGCATCGGATTGGTGTAGCCGAACTCGGTCTGCATCGCCGGGCGGATCACGTCCTCATAACGCTGGCGCATCCGCGTCGTGTATGCGGGCGAGGCCGCCGCCGCACCAGGCGCCGCCGAGACGAGGTTCTCGCCACGACCCGCACCCTTGACGATCTTCGCCGGCGGACCGCCGGCTCCGCCGCCACGCAGCGCCGCACCGCCACCCTTCACGCCCGCCTTGCCGCCTTTGGTGCCGGGCTTGCCGCCCTTGGCGCCGCCAGCCTTGCCACCCTTGTTCTTGCTGTCGCTCACGATGGCCTCCTCAGCTCTCGATCACGTTGCCGGTCGCCCGGGCCACGCGCACCTTGCGGCCATCCTCAAGCACCCGGAACCCGACCTTGGTCGGCTGGTCGTTCTTCGGGTCGATCAGCTTGAGGTTGGACAAATGAATGGTCGCCTCGACCTCGACGATCCCGCCAGGCTCACCCACGCCACGCGGCTTGGTGTGCTTCTTGGCGATGTTCACGCCCTGGACCACCGCACGGTTGTCCTTGGGATGCACGCGCAGCACTTCGCCGCGCTTGCCACGATCGGCACCGGTTACCACCAGCACCGTGTCACCCTTGCGAATGCGCGCGGCCATTACAAAACCTCCGGCGCGAGCGAGATGATCTTCATGAACTTCTTCGCCCGCAGCTCACGCACAACCGGGCCAAAGATGCGGGTGCCAATCGGCTCCTGCTGCTTGTTGATCAGCACCGCCGCATTGCGGTCGAAGCGGATCGCACTGCCATCGGCGCGGCGCACGGGGAAGCTGGTGCGCACGATCACCGCCTGGTGCACGTCGCCCTTCTTCACCTTGCCGCGCGGAATGGCGTCCTTGATCGAGACGACGATCACGTCGCCGACCGAGGCCGTCTTGCGCTTGGAACCGCCGAGCACCTTGATGCACAGCACGCGCTTGGCGCCCGAGTTGTCGGCGACATCCAGGGTCGATTCGACTGAAATCATGTGATTCTAGCTCCTAGCCGACGGCTTCAGCGACAGCCGGGGCCTCAGCCACCGCATCGCCAAAAGGCTTGCCGTTGCGCTCGACCACAGTCCAGGTCTTGCGCTTGGAGATCGGCCGACACTCTTCGATGCGCACGAGATCACCGATCTTGCACAGATTGACTTCGTCATGCGCGGCATAGTTCTTCGAACGCCGGATGAACTTCTTATACAGCGGATGCATCACGCGCCGATCGACAAGCACCGTCACGGTCTTGTCCATCTTGTCGCTGGTCACCCGCCCCGTCAGGACGCGCCTTGGCATCGCCCTACTCCTTTCAGGACTTGACCACGGCGGATTTCTTTTCCGCCATGATCGTCTTCACACGCGCGATATCGCGCCGCACCGCCCGCACCCGGCCGACACCCGCAGTCTCCCCGCTCGCCCGCTGAAAGCGCAGATTGAACTGCTCCTTGCGCAGGTCGAGCAGCATGCTGCCGAGTTCGTCATCCGTCTTCAGCCGCACATCGGCGATCTTCGTCATCTTGGCCATCTCACGCGTCTCCGATGCGGGTGATGAACTTCGTCTTGATCGGCAGCTTGGCCGCCCCAAGCGTCAGTGCTTCCCGCGCGATATCCGGCGGAACCCCGTCGATCTCGAACATGATCCGCCCGGGCGCCACGCGGGCCACCCAGAATTCCGGGCTGCCCTTGCCCGAACCCATGCGAACTTCGGCCGGCTTGGTCGACACCGGTACATCCGGGAAAATCCGGATCCACACACGGCCCGCACGCTTCATGGCACGCGTGATCGCGCGTCGGGCGCTCTCGATCTGGCGCGCGGTGATGCGTTCGGGCTCGAGCGCCTTGAGGCCGAAGGCGCCGAAATTCAGCGCCGTCCCACCCTTGGAGAGGCCCTTGATCCGGCCCTTATGGGCCTTCCGAAACTTGGTGCGCTTTGGTGAAAGCATTGTTCTATGTCCCTAGCGCGTCATGCTCAACGTTGCGGCGCCTGCTCGGCGGCCCGACGGTCCTGCGCCTGCGGGTCATGCGTCAGGATCTCGCCTTTGAAGATCCAAACCTTCACGCCACACGTGCCATACGTCGTCTTCGCCGTAGCAACACCGAAATCGATATCGGCGCGCAGCGTGTGCAACGGCACCCGCCCCTCGCGATACCACTCGACCCGCGCGATCTCCGCGCCGCCGAGCCGGCCGCCGCAATTGATGCGGATGCCCTGCGCGCCGAGCCGCATGGCCGACTGCACGGCCCGCTTCATCGCCCGGCGGAACGCCACGCGGCGCTCAAGCTGCTGCGCGATGTTCTCGGCCACCAGGGTCGCGTCGATTTCCGGCTTGCGGATCTCGACGATGTTCAACGACACCTCGGCCTTCGCCATCTTGCCGAGATCCTTGCGCAGGTTCTCGATATCCTGGCCCTTCTTGCCGATCACGACGCCCGGACGGGCGGCATAGATCGTCACGCGCGGCTTCTTCGCGGGGCGCTCGATGACCACGCGCGACACGCCAGCACCCGACAAACGCTTGCGCAGCAACGTGCGCAGCTTCAGGTCGTCATGCAGCAGCTTCGCGTAGTCGGACCCCGCGTACCAGCGGCTGTCCCAGGTGCGGTTGATGCCGAGCCGCAGCCCGATCGGATTGACTTTGTGACCCATCGGTTATGCGGCCTCCTGCGCCGGTGCGGCCGGGGCGACTTCTGCGCGCTCCGCGACCACGATCTTCAGATGGCTGAACCATTTCTCGATCTGCGCCGAACGGCCACGGCCGCGCGCATGGAAGCGGCGCATGACCACGGACTTGCCCACCTCGGCGCGCGACACGACCAGCCGGTCGACGTTGAGCTGGTGGTTGTTCTCGGCATTGGCGATCGCGCTCTCCAGCACCTTCTTGACCTGCTGCGCAATGCGCCGCTTGGAGAAGGTCAAGGTCGCGATGGCATCGGCCGCGTCCTTGTTGCGGATCAGCCCGGCCACCAGGTTCAGCTTGCGCGGCGAGATACGGACGTTGCTCAGCAACGCCTGCGCCTCGGTATCCGCCAGTTTGCGGAGGGTTTTCGGCTTGCTCATCTCAGCCTCGCTTCGCCTTCTTGTCGGCCGCATGACCAGTGAAGGTCCGCGTCGGCGAGAATTCGCCGAACTTGTGACCAACCATGTTCTCGTTCACCTGCACCGGCAGGAACTTATGGCCGTTATAGACGCCGAACGTCAGACCGACGAACTGCGGCAGAATGGTGGAACGACGCGACCAGATCTTGATGATCTCGTTGCGACCCGAAGCTTTCGAAGCCTCGGCCTTGTTCAACAGATACCCGTCGACGAACGGGCCTTTCCAGACGGAACGCGACATCGGCTCAGCCCTTGCCCTTGTTGCGGCTACGGATAATCAACCGGTCCGTGCGCTTGTTGACGCGAGTCTTGTAGCCCTTCGTCGGCTTGCCCCACGGCGTAACCGGGTGACGGCCGCCGGAGGTGCGGCCTTCGCCGCCGCCATGCGGATGGTCGACCGGGTTCATCACGACACCGCGGTTATGCGGCTTGCGACCCAGCCAGCGCGAACGCCCGGCCTTGCCGATGCTCTGGTTCGAGTTGTCCGGGTTCGACACCGCACCAATCGTGGCCATGCATTCGCCACGCACCATGCGCAACTCGCCGGACATCAGCTTGATCTGCGCGTAGCCGGAGTCCTTGCCAACCAACTGGGCATACTGCCCGGCGGCACGCGCCATCTTGCCGCCAGCACCCTGCTTCAGCTCGACGTTATGCACGATCGTGCCGACAGGAATGGCCGCCAGCGGCATCGCATTGCCCGGCTTGATGTCGGCGCGCAACGCCGCCACCACCGCATCGCCCGCCTTGATCCGCTGCGGCGCCAGGATGTAGGCGAGTTCGCCGTCCTGATACTTGATCAGCGCGATGAACGCGGTGCGGTTCGGATCATATTCCAACCGCTCGACGATCCCCGGCACGCCGAACTTGCGACGCTTGAAATCGATGATCCGATAAGAACGCTTGTGCCCACCGCCACGGAACCAGCTGGTGATGTGGCCGTGGTTGTTGCGCCCGCCGGTCGAATGCTTGCCGACCGTCAAACCCTTGACCGGCTTGCCCTTCCACAACTCGCTGCGGTCGATCAGGACCGTGCCGCGCAGGCTGGGCGTAACCGGATTGAAATTCTTCAGTGCCATCTTCGTGCTTCCCGGCTCACGCAAGCCCGACGGAGAGGTCGATCGTCTGCCCCTCCGCAAGCTTGACATACGCCTTCTTGACGTCCGAACGCTTACCCGGGCGGCCTTTGAACCGCTTGGTCTTGCCCTTGGCCACGAGCGTGTTGACCGCAGTCACCTTGACGCCGAAGAGACCCTCGACGGCCGCCTTGATCTCCGGCTTGGTGGCATCGATCGCCACGCGGAACACCGTCTGGCCCTGCTCGCTGAGCATCGTCGCCTTCTCGGTGATCACCGGGCTGCGAATGATGTTATACATCGCCTCGCGCGACAGCACCGGCTTCTTCTTCACCGCCGCCACCTTCGTCACTGTCTCGCTCATGCCGCGACCTCCTTGGTCAGCCGCTCCTTGAGCCCCGCAATGCCGGCCGTGGTGATGGCCAGCACGTCATGGCGCAGGATGTCATAGACGTTCGCGCCGATCGTCGGCAGCACGTCGATGCCGTGAATGTTGCGGCTCGCCTTGAGGAAGCCGTCATCCACCGCGTGATCGACGATCAGCGCCGAGGCCCAGCCGAGCACCTTCAGCTTCGCGACCAGTTCCTTGGTCTTGGCCGCACCCGACGCGGCGTCGAGCACCACGAGCTTGCCGTCCGCCGCCTTCTGCGACAGCGCCGAGATCAGCCCGAGACGGCGGATCTTCTTCGGCAGGTCGTAGCCGTGGCTGCGTACCACCGGACCGTGCACCGCGCCGCCGCCACGAAACTGCGGCGCGCGCAGGCTGCCCTGGCGGGCGTTGCCGGTGCCCTTCTGCTTGTAGGGCTTCTTCGTCGTGCCCTGCACTTCGCCAAGGCCCTTGACCTTGTGGGTGCCGGCGCGGCGCTTGGACTGCTGCCAATGAACCACGCGCGCCATGATGTCGGTGCGTGGCTTGGTGGCGAAAATCTCGTCAGGCAGCTCGGCCATGCCGGCGCTGCCATTGTCGAGGGTCTTGATCTCGATCTGCATAACTCTGCCCCTCAACCCTGTGCCGTCGCGGCGGGTTCGACGAGCGCCGCGGGGTACGGCACATCGGCCGGACGCTCCACCTTGATCGCGTCGCGCACCATCACGTAGCCGCCCTTGGCGCCAGGCACCGCGCCGCGCACCATTACCAGGCCCTTCTCGGCATCGACGGCGGCCACCACGAGATTAAGCGTGGTGATGCGATCCTGCCCGAGATGCCCGGCCATCTTCTTGTTCTTGAAGGTCTTGCCCGGGTCCTGCCGGTTGCCGGTCGAGCCGTGCGAACGGTGCGAAACCGACACGCCATGGCTCGCCTCGAGCCCGGAGAAGTTCCAGCGCTTCATCGCGCCGGCAAAACCCTTGCCCTTGCTGATGCCGCAGACGTCAACCTTCTGGCCGACCAGAAAATGCGCCGCCGACAGCGTCGCGCCCGGCTCAAGCAGCGCGTCCTCCGCGACGCGGAACTCCACCAGCTTCGACTTCGGCTCCACCTTCGCCTTGGCGAAATGGCCCTTGTTCGGCTGCGAGACGTTCTTCACCTTCGCGGTGCCCCACCCCAGCTGCACCGCGGTATACCCGTCGGTCGCCATGGTACGGGTCGCCACCACCTGAAGCTGATCCAGGTGCAGCACGGTGACCGGAACATGCGTCCCGTCATCCTTGAACAGCCGGGTCATCCCCAGCTTCTTAGCCAGCAATCCAGTGCGCATCATACTTTCCCCAGAGGGACCCTGGTGGGGGTCCTTAGGCCAAAAAAACGCTTCAGATCTTGATTTCGACGTCCACGCCGGCGGCGAGATCAAGTTTCATCAGCGCGTCCACCGTCTGCGGGGTCGGCTCGACGATATCGAGCAGACGACGATGGGTGCGAATTTCGAACTGCTCGCGACTTTTCTTGTCGACATGCGGCGAGCGGTTCACGGTGAAGCGTTCGATATGCGTCGGAAGAGGGATCGGTCCCCGCACCCGCGCACCCGTGCGCTTCGCCGTGTTCACGATCTCCTTTGTGCTGTTATCGAGCACGCGGTGATCATACGCCTTCAGGCGGATGCGGATATTCTGGTTGTCCATTGCAGTCTTCCGGACTCCCCGCACCAAGGATGCGAGAAGGCCGACCCCTTTCGTTCGTTAGGCGACGATCTCTCTCGTTGCCTTAGGCAACGATCTTCGCAACCACGCCGGCGCCGACAGTGCGGCCGCCTTCGCGGATGGCGAAACGCAAACCCTCATCCATGGCGATCGGCTGGATCAGCGTCACGTCCATCGACACGTTGTCGCCCGGCATCACCATCTCCGTCCCCTCCGGCAGGGTCACGATCCCCGTCACGTCGGTGGTGCGGAAGTAGAACTGCGGACGATAATTGGTGAAGAACGGCGTATGACGGCCACCCTCTTCCTTCGTCAGAATGTAGCTCTCGGCCATGAAGCGCGTATGCGGCGTGATCGAGCCGGGCTTGGCCAGAACCTGGCCGCGCTCGACGTCTTCACGCTTGGTGCCGCGCAGCAGCGCGCCGATGTTGTCGCCGGCCTGGCCCTGATCGAGCAGCTTGCGGAACATCTCGACGCCCGTCACCACCGTCTTGACGGTATTCTTGAGGCCGACGATCTCGACTTCCTCGCCGACGCGCACGATGCCGCGCTCGACGCGCCCGGTCACCACGGTGCCGCGGCCGGAGATCGAGAACACGTCTTCGACCGGCATCAGGAACGGCTTGTCGATCTCGCGCACCGGCTGCGGGATGTAGGTGTCAACCGCTTCCATCAGCTTCAGGATCGACTCCTCGCCGAGCACCGGCTGGGTGTCGTTGAGCGCGCAGACGGCCGAGCCGTGGATGATCGGAATGTCGTCGCCAGGATACTGGTAGCTGCTCAGCAACTCGCGAAGCTCCATCTCGACCAGCTCAAGCAGCTCCGGATCGGCGATGTCGCACTTGTTGAGATACACCACCAGCGCGGGAACACCGACCTGACGGGCGAGCAGGATGTGCTCGCGGGTCTGCGGCATCGGGCCGTCGGTGGCCGACACCACCAGGATCGCGCCGTCCATCTGGGCGGCGCCGGTGATCATGTTCTTCACATAGTCAGCGTGACCAGGGCAATCGACATGGGCGTAGTGGCGGTTCTTCGTCTCGTATTCCACATGCGCGGTCGAGATCGTGATGCCACGGGCGCGCTCTTCCGGCGCCTTGTCGATCTGGTCATAGGCGGTGTATGTCGCGCCACCGGACTTGGCCAGAACCTTGGTGATCGCCGCGGTTAGCGACGTCTTGCCATGGTCGACGTGGCCGATCGTGCCGATATTGCAATGCGGCTTGTTGCGCTCGAATTTGGCTTTACCCATCGTCGTGTCTCCGTGCCCGCTCTACAATCCGGGGTGGGGGTGCGTGTTTGCAGTCGTAGCCGTGTTACCAGCGGTAGTGGCTGAACGCCTTGTTGGCTTCGGCCATCCGGTGGGTGTCTTCACGTTTCTTCACCGCCGAGCCGCGATTATTCACCGCGTCCAGCAGTTCGTTCGACAGCCGGTCTTCCATCGTGTGCTCGCCGCGCTTGCGCGCCGCGTCGATCAGCCAGCGGATCGCGAGAGCCTGGCGGCGCTCGGTGCGAACCTCGACCGGCACCTGATACGTCGCACCACCGACGCGGCGCGAACGCACCTCGACGGCCGGCTTCACGTTGTCCAGCGCCTCGTGGAACATCCGCACGGGATCGGCCTGGGCCCCGCCGCGCTTCTTCATGACGTCAAGCGCGCCATAGACGATGCCTTCGGCGGCCGACTTCTTGCCGTCATACATCAGCGCATTCATGAAACGCGTGATGATGGTATCTCCGAACTTCGCGTCCGGCAGGATTTCGCGCTTCACGGCGCGACGACGACGGCTCATGTGCTTCTCCTCACTTCGGCCGCTTGGCGCCGTAAAGCGAACGACGCTTGCGACGCTTGGCGATGCCCTGGGTATCCAGCACGCCGCGCAGGATGTGATAGCGAACGCCCGGCAAATCCTTTACACGCCCGCCGCGGATCAGCACAACGCTGTGCTCCTGCAGGTTGTGGCCTTCGCCCGGGATGTAGCTCACGACTTCATAGCCGTTCGTCAGCCGCACCTTGGCCACCTTACGAAGCGCCGAGTTCGGCTTCTTCGGGGTGGTCGTATAGACGCGTGTGCACACGCCACGCTTCTGCGGGCAGCCCTGAAGGGCCGGCACCTTGTTGCGCTTCGCGGCGGGCTCGCGCCCCTTTGCGATCAGCTGGTTGATGGTCGGCATTGCGCCTCTTTCGATCCTGTCTGCGTCTAGTCTGAAATCAGTCGTCGTTCGTCAATCGGTCGTCGGCAGTCACCTTCCACAAGCAATCCCCGCAAAGGGCGGAACTTCCACCCTGCGGGTTTCGACCTGACGAGCGGCCTAGGCTCCCCCTTCGGGGTGCGGCGCCGCGCGCTACGGTAACCTGCAAACAACTAAGGCCCGTAATCGTCGTGGGCCTTCCGAAGGGCCGATACCTACGGCCCAGAGGGCGGTAAGTCAAGCGCCCCTCCACCGATTCGCCACGAAACACGCCCTCCTGGAGCACGATGACCGGAGGTGGAAGCACCCGAGGTCTGAATCATGCTCGAAAACAACCCGCGCGAGCAGGATTGGCGCGTCTATCGGCGTCGATCATGCCCGAGCCGCCGCAAACATGAAGGGCGGCGATGCAATATCGCCGCCCCCCGTGCCTAGCCCGTTCGTGCCTAGCCCGTTCGTGCCTAGCCCTTCGGCATCGCCTATTCGGCGGCGATATCGGTCCTGGGAATCGCCGGCAGATCGCTCCGCAGGCCGATAATCCCGTCGCGCCCGGCGGCAATCGCCCGCAGCCGGTTCATCACGCTGCCCGTGCCCGCCGGGATCAGCCGGCCCACGATGACGTTCTCCTTGAGGCCGATGAGATTATCGACCTTGCCCGCCGTCGCCGCCTCCGTGAGCACCCGAGTCGTCTCCTGGAAGGAGGCGGCCGAGATGAAGCTGTGCGTCTGCAGGCTCGCCTTGGTGATGCCCTGGAGCACCGGCATCGCCGTCGCCGTCCGTTCGCCCTCCGCCAGTCGCTTGCCGTTCTCCTGGGCGAACTCCACCCGATCGACCTGCTCGCCGGCCAGGAACGTGGTGTCGCCGGGCTCGATGATCTCGACCTTCTGCAGCATCTGGCGAACGATCACCTCGATGTGCTTGTCGTTGATCTTCACGCCCTGCAACCGGTAGACGTCCTGGATTTCGTTGACGAGATAATCCGACAACGCCTCCACGCCGAGCACCTTGAGGATGTCGTGCGGCACCCGCGGCCCGTCCACCAGCGGATCGCCGCGGCGGACGAAATCGCCTTCCTGCACGGACACGTGCTTGCCCTTCGGCACCAGGTAGTCGGTCTCCTCGCCGGTCTCGTCGTTCTTCACAACAATGCGGCGCTTGGCCTTGTAATCCTTGCCGAATTCCACCCGCCCATCGGTTTCCGCGATGATCGCGTGATCCTTCGGCCGCCGCGCCTCGAACAACTCCGCCACCCGCGGCAGACCGCCGGTGATGTCGCGCGTCTTGCTGCCTTCGCGCGGAATACGCGCCAGCACGTCGCCGGCGGCCACCTGCGCGCCGTTCTCGACCGAGAGGATCGAGTCGGGTGACAGGAAGTAGCGCGCATCATTGCCATTCGGCAGCTTGATCACCTCGCCCTTGGCATCCTTCAGCTGCAGGCGCGGCCGCAGATCGACGCCGCGCGCGTTCTGCTTGTAATCGACCACCACCTTCGACGTCAGGCCCGTCACCTCATCCATCCGCTCGACGAGGGTCACCCCGTCCATCAAATCGAGATATTCGAGGCGGCCGTTGCGCTCGGTGATGATCGGCAGCGTGTAGGGGTCCCACTCCGCCAGCTTCTGCGTGCGCACCACCGTCGCGCCCTCATCGACCAGCAGCCGCGCGCCATACGGCACCCGGAAGCGCGCCCGCTCGCGGCCCTTGTCGTCCGACAGCACCACTTCGCAATTGCGGCTCATCACCACCGGCACGTTGGCGCTGTTGATGACGACGTTGCGGTTCCTCACGATCACCGTGCCGTCATGGCTGGCTTCCACACTGCTCTGCTCGGCGCCGCGCTGGGCGGCCCCGCCGATGTGGAAGGTGCGCATCGTCAACTGCGTGCCCGGCTCGCCGATCGACTGCGCCGCGATCACGCCGACCGCCTCGCCGACGTTCACCGGCGTGCCGCGGGCCAGATCGCGCCCGTAGCAATGCCCGCACACGCCCACTTTCGCCTGGCAGGTCAGCACCGAGCGGATTTTCACCTGTTCGACGCCGGCCTTTTCGATCTCCTCGGCAATCTCCTCGCCGATCAGCCTGTTGCTCGCGAGCAACACCTTGTTGGTCAGGGGATCGAGCACATCCTCCGCCGTCGTGCGGCCCAGGATACGCTCGGACAGGCTGGAAACAACCTCGCCGCCATCCATCACCGGCTTCACCGTCAAGCCACGCTCGGTGCCGCAATCCACCTCGAAGATGATGCAATCCTGCGCCACGTCGACCAGCCGGCGCGTCAGATACCCCGAGTTCGCCGTCTTCAACGCGGTATCCGCGAGGCCCTTGCGGGCGCCATGGGTCGAGTTGAAGTATTCAAGAACGGACAGCCCCTCCTTGAAGTTCGCGATGATCGGCTGCTCGATGATCTCGCCCGACGGCTTGGCCATCAGCCCGCGCATGCCGGCCAGCTGCCGCATCTGCGCCGGCGACCCGCGCGCGCCGGAGTCGCTCATCATCCACACCGAGTTGGTCTGGAAGCCCAACTCCTGCCGGCTGATCTCCTTCATCATGGCCTTGGCCACGGTGTCCGTGCAGCGCGACCAGGCATCCACCACCTTGTTGTAGCGCTCGCCGGCGGTGATCAGCCCGTCCTGATACTGCTGCTCGAATTCCTTCACTTCGCCCTGCGTCGCCAGGATCATCTCGGGCTTCTGGACGGGGATGATCATGTCGTCCTTGCCGAAGCTGATCCCCGCGCGCGCCGCATGGGCAAAGCCGAGACCCATCAGCCGGTCGGCGAAGATCACGCACTCCTTCTGCCCGCAATGGCGATACACCGCGTCGATCACGTCGGACACGTACTTCTTGGTCAACTGGCGATTGATCAGGCTGAACGGGATCAGCATGCTCTTCGGCAACACCTGCGAGATCAGCATCCGCCCGGCGGTGGTCACCACCTTCTCCCGGATCGGCTTGCCGGCGGCGTCCACCGTGTCGTAGCGGGCACGGATCTTGTCATGCAGCAGAATCGCCTTGGCATGCAGCGCGTGCTCGATCTCCCCGATCGAGCCGAACGCCGGCGCCTTCTGCTCGTCCGCGACGCGATACTCGGGCGTCTCCAGCGACAGATAATAGATGCCCAGCACGATGTCCTGGCTCGGCACGATGATCGGCTTGCCGTTTGCCGGGCTGAGGATGTTGTTGGTCGACATCATCAGCACGCGCGCCTCAAGCTGCGCCTCCAGGCTCAGCGGCACGTGCACGGCCATCTGGTCGCCGTCGAAATCCGCGTTGAAGGCGGTGCAGACCAGCGGATGCAGCTGGATCGCCTTGCCCTCGATCAACACCGGCTCGAACGCCTGGATGCCCAGGCGATGCAGCGTCGGCGCGCGGTTCAGCATGACCGGATGCTCGCGGATCACCTCTTCGAGGATGTCCCACACCTCCGGACGCTCCTTCTCCACCATCCGCTTGGCGGCCTTGATGGTCGTCGCGTGGCCATACTTCTCCAGCTTCGAGTAGATGAACGGCTTGAACAGTTCGAGCGCCATCTTCTTCGGCAACCCGCACTGATGCAGCTTCAACTCGGGGCCGACGACGATCACCGAACGGCCGGAATAGTCGACGCGCTTGCCGAGCAGATTCTGCCGGAAGCGGCCCTGCTTGCCCTTCAACATGTCGGACAGCGACTTCAACGGCCGCTTGTTGGCGCCCGTAATGGCACGCCCGCGCCGTCCGTTGTCGAACAGCGCATCCACCGATTCCTGCAACATGCGCTTCTCGTTGCGCACGATGATATCCGGCGCGCGCAGTTCGATCAGCCGCTTCAGGCGGTTGTTGCGGTTGATCACCCGGCGATACAGATCGTTCAGATCGGACGTCGCGAACCGCCCGCCATCCAACGGCACCAGCGGCCGCAACTCGGGCGGAATCACCGGCACGACGTCCAGGATCATCCATTCCGGCTTGGCGCCAGACTCGGAAAACGCCTCGATCAGCTTGAGCCGCTTGACCAGCTTCTTGCGCTTGGCCTCCGACGTCGTCTCCTTCAGATCGGCGCGCAGCTTCACCTTCTCGGCGCCCGAGTCGATGCTGACCAGGATGCCCTTGATCGCCTCGGCGCCAATGCCGGCGCGGAACGCGTCCTCGCCGAACTCGTCCTGCTTGGCCGCCATCTGGTCCTCGGTGAGGAGCTGATGGAACTTCAGATCGGTCAGCCCCGGCTCAAGAACCACATAGCTCTCGAAATACAGGATCTTCTCCAATTCCTTCAGCGTCAGATCGACCATCAGGCCAATCCGGCTCGGCAGCGACTTGAGGAACCAGATATGCGCAACCGGCGAGGCCAGTTCGATATGCCCCATCCGCTCGCGCCGCACCTTGGCCAGCGTGACTTCCACGCCGCACTTCTCGCAGATGATGCCGCGGAACTTCATCCGCTTGTACTTGCCGCACAGGCACTCATAGTCCTTGATCGGCCCGAAGATGCGGGCACAGAACAGCCCGTCCCGCTCCGGCTTGAAGGTCCGGTAGTTGATCGTCTCCGGCTTCTTGATCTCACCATACGACCAGGAGCGGATCTGCTCCGGGCTCGCCATCTGGATCTTGATCTGGTCGAACGTCATCGACTGGCCGGTCTGGCCAAGGATCTTCATCAGTTCGTTCATACTGCCACCTGCAAAACTGTGTCTGCGGTCAAATCAAACAAAGGAAACTACGCGCGACCTAAGTCGCGCGCATATCCAGATCGACGTTCAGGCCGAGGGATTTCAATTCCTTGACCAGCACGTTGAAGCTCTCGGGAATGCCGGCCTCGAAGGTATCCTGCTCGCGCACGATCGCCTCGTAGACCTTGGTCCGGCCAGACACGTCGTCCGACTTCACCGTCAGCATCTCCTGCAACGTATAGGCCGCCCCATACGCTTCGAGCGCCCACACCTCCATCTCGCCGAAACGCTGCCCACCGAACTGCGCCTTCCCGCCCAGCGGCTGCTGGGTCACCAGGCTGTACGGCCCGATCGAGCGCGCATGGATCTTGTCGTCGACGAGGTGGTGCAGCTTGAGCATGTAGATGATGCCCACCGTCACCTTGCGCTCGAACGGCTCGCCCGTCCGCCCGTCGGTCAACGTCACCTGGCCCGAAGTCGCCAGCCCGGCCCGCGTCAGCATGCCCTCGATATCCGCCATCCGCGCGCCATCGAACACCGGCGTCGCGATCGGCACCCCCTTCTTGAGGTTCTCGCACAGCTCGATCAGCTGCGCGTCCGACATCTCGGCGATGTCCTCGTTGTAGATCTCGTCGCCATAGACGCCCTTCAGCATGTCCAACAGTTCCTGCCGCTGCTGGCCGCTGCGCCGATACTCCTCCACCAGCGCGCCGATCTGCTTGCCGATGGACGCGCAGGCCCAGCCCAGATGCGTCTCCAGGATCTGCCCGACATTCATCCGGCTCGGCACGCCCAGTGGATTGAGCACGAGATCGACATGCGTGCCGTCTTCGAGGAACGGCATGTCCTCCACCGGCACCACGCGCGACACCACGCCCTTGTTGCCATGCCGCCCGGCCATCTTGTCGCCCGGCTGCAACTTGCGCTTCACCGCCACGAACACCTTGACCATTTTCATCACACCGGGGGGAAGCTCATCCCCGCGCTGCAACTTCTCAACCTTGCTGTCGAAACGCGCCTGCAACCGGCCGACGGCGACGTCATACTCGCGCTTGAGCACCTCGATCTCGGCCATCACCGCGTCGTCCTGCACGCCGATATGGCGCCACGTCCCACGCACATGCTCCGCCAGAATCGTATCATCGAGCACCGTGCCCGCCTTGATCCCCTTGAACCCGCCGGCGGCCTTGCGCCCCAGCAGCTTCTCGCGGAGGCGGTTGAGGAACGAGCGCTCCTGGATCGCCTTCTCGTCGTCGCGATCCTTCGCCAGACGCTCGATCTCCGACCGCTCGATCGCCATCGCGCGCTCATCCTTGTCGACGCCCCGGCGGCTGAACACGCGCACATCGACGATCGTGCCCGTCACCCCCGGCGGCAGCTTCAACGAGGTATCCCGCACGTCCGATGCCTTCTCGCCGAAGATCGCGCGCAGCAGCTTCTCTTCCGGCGTCATCGGGCTCTCGCCCTTCGGCGTCACCTTGCCAACCAGAATATCCCCCGGATTCACCTCGGCGCCGATATAAACGATGCCCGCCTCATCCAGGTTCTTCAGCGCCTCTTCGCCGACATTCGGAATGTCACGGGTGATTTCCTCCTGCCCCAGCTTGGTATCGCGCGCCATCACCTCGAACTCCTCGATATGGATCGAGGTGAACACGTCGTCGCGCGCGATGCGCTCGGAAATCAGGATCGAATCTTCGAAGTTGTAGCCATTCCAAGGCATGAACGCGACCAGGGCATTGCGCCCCAGCGCCAACTCGCCCAGTTCCGTCGACGGCCCGTCGGCGATGATATCACCCTCTGTCACCCGGTCGCCGACGCGCACCAGCGGACGCTGGTTGATGCAGGTCGACTGGTTCGAGCGCATGAACTTGCGCAGCCGGTAGATGTCCACGCCCTTGGTCGTGCCATCCTCCGCCGTCGCCCGCACCACGATGCGCGCGCCGTCGATCTGGTCGATGATGCCCGGCCGCTTGGCCACGATCGTCGCCCCGGAGTCGCGCGCAACAGCCGCCTCCATGCCGGTGCCGACCAGCGGCGCATCGGCCCGGATCAGCGGCACCGCCTGGCGCTGCATGTTCGAGCCCATCAGCGCGCGGTTGGCGTCATCGTTCTCCAGGAACGGAATGAGCGCCGCGGCCACCGACACAAGCTGCTTCGGCGACACGTCGATCGCCGTCACCTCTTCCGGCCGCACCAGCCGGAAATCGCCCTGCTTGCGCACCGACACCAGTTCATCGGTGAACTTGCCGTTGGCATCCATCTTGGCGTCAGCCTGGGCGACGACGAGCTTCTCCTCCTCCATCGCCGACAGATAGCGCGGCCCCTTCTGCACCACCCCGTCCTTGACCAGCATGTACGGCGTCTCGATGAAGCCGTATTTGTTGACCTTGGCAAACGTCGCCAGCGAGTTGATCAGGCCGATATTCGGCCCCTCCGGCGTCTCGATCGGGCAGATGCGGCCGTAATGCGTCGGATGCACGTCGCGCACCTCGAAGCCGGCGCGCTCCCGCGTCAGACCGCCCGGGCCAAGTGCGGACAGGCGCCGCTTATGCGTCACTTCCGACAGCGGATTGGTCTGATCCATGAACTGCGACAGCTGCGACGAGCCAAAGAACTCGCGCACCGCGGCCGCGGCCGGCTTCGCATTGATCAGGTCATGCGGCATCACCGTATCGATATCGACCGAGCCCATGCGTTCACGAATGGCACGCTCCATCCGGAGCAGCCCGACGCGATACTGGTTCTCCATCAACTCGCCGACCGAACGCACCCGGCGATTGCCGAGATTGTCGATGTCGTCGATCTGGCCGCGCCCATCCTTCAAGTCGCACATCGTCTTGATCGTGCGCAGAACGTCTTCCTTGCGCAGCACGCGCAGCTGATCATCCGTCTCCATGCTCAGCCGCATGTTCATCTTCACCCGCCCGACCGCCGAGAGGTCATAGCGGTCGCCATCGAAAAACAGCCCGCGGAACAGCGCCTCGGCGGTCTCCGACGTCGGCGGCTCACCGGGGCGCATCACGCGGTAGATGTCGATCAGCGCGTCGTCGCGGTTGGAATTCTTGTCCACCGCCAGCGTGTTGCGGATCCACGGCCCGTTCGACTGATCGACCGCCAGCGTCGGCAGCCGGTCGATGCCCGCAGCCTCCAGCGCCGCCAGCCGCGCCTCGGCCAGTTCCTCGCCCGCCTCGGCAAAAATCTCGCCGGTCTCCTCGTTGACCAGGTCCTCGGCGACATAGCGGCCGAGCAGATCGGTCCGCCCCACCAGCACCGTCTTGGTGGTCTCGGCGATCTTGCGCACCGTACGCGCGGTCAGCTTGGTTTCGCTATCGGCGACAACTTCGCCGGTCTCGGCGTCCACCAGCGGCTCCAGCAGCTTGATGCTGCGGAACGCATCGGGGTCGAACGGCCGCGCCCAGCCCTTGGCGGTGCGGCTGAACACCACCTGGGTGTAGAAGAAGTTGAGGATTTCCTCCGGCTCCATGCCGCGCACTTCACCCACCTCGATGATCTCGCCCTTGGCCAGCCGCGCCGCCCGCAGCGCCTCGGTGGCGCGGCTTTCCAGCGCATACAGCAGCGTCGTCACCGGCAGCTTGCGCTTGCGGTCGATGCGCACGTAGACGATGTCCTTGCTGTCGAACTCGAAATCGAGCCACGACCCGCGATACGGGATCACCCGCGCCGCAAACAGATACTTGCCCGACGAATGCGTCTTGCCTTTGTCATGATCAAAGAACACGCCCGGGCTGCGATGCATCTGGCTGACGATGACGCGCTCGGTGCCGTTGATGATGAACGTGCCGTTATCCGTCATCAGCGGCATGTCGCCCATGTAGACCGGCTGCTCCTTGATGTCGCGGATCGAGCGCGCACCGGTATCCTCGTCGAGGTCCCACACGATCAAACGCAGAATGACCTTCAACGGCGCCGCATAGGTCATGCCGCGCTGGATGCATTCCTCGACGTCGTATTTCGGGTCCTCAAGCTCGTAATGGACAAACTCCAGCCGCCCACGGCCAGCGAAATCGTCGATCGGGAAGACCGACTTGAACACTTCCTGCAAGCCCGTATTGGTCCGGCTGTCATGCGGCGTCGCCATCTGCAGGAACGCCTCGTAGCTCGAGCGCTGCACGTCGATCAGGTTCGGCATCGCGGTATTCTCAGGGATCCGCCCGAAGCTCTTGCGAATGCGCTTTTGCCCGGTGAAAGACTTTGTGCCCGTCTTCGTGAGTGTGCCCGTCAAAGACTTTGTGATGGCGTTCATATCTGACCTGCTACCCCGTTCCTGTCGCTATCCGTAAGGCGAATCCAAGGCACGTCACACCACGGAATACCTCCCCTCCGCCAAGGGCCGCCCGCTCCGGCAAACCGGAACGCCGAAGCGGGCGGAAACCACGATGGATTTCCGCCCGTCCAGACCGTCGTGCGCGGCGTAGCCAGGCCGCGCGCCGCCTACTTGATCTCGACTTTGGCGCCGTTGTCTTCGAGCACCTTCTTGATCTTGGCGGCCTCTTCCTTGTTCACGCCTTCCTTCACCGTCTTCGGAGCGCCCTCGACCAGGTCCTTGGCTTCCTTCAGCCCAAGACCGGTGATCGTGCGGATCTCCTTGATGACGTTGATCTTCTTATCACCGGCCGCCGCAAGAATCACGGTGAACTCGGTCTGTTCCTCAACCACGGCAGCGGCCGCGGCAGCCACGGGCGCCGCAGCAGCGGCCGCCGGAGCGGACGCGGAGACGCCCCATTTTTCCTCAAGCATCTTCGAAAGCTCGGCGGCTTCCAGCACGGTCAGGCTGGATAGTGAGTCCACCAGAGTCGCAAGATCGGCCATGTCATATATCCTCTAATCTAGACTTGTGTCGGTTCCATGCAAACCCGGCATCGCCGGACCTGCGGTTTGTGTGGTGCGACGGCCGCTAGGCCGCAACCCCAGCCGCGTCTGTCGCGGCATCAGCCGCGTCGTTGGCCGGCTCGTCCGGTGGGGCACCATGCTTCTCAGCATAGGCCGCCAGCACCCGTGCGATCTGCCCGCCCGGCGCCTGGAGGATACTCGCGATCCGCGTGGCCGGGGTTTGCAGCATCCCCAGCAACGAAGCGCGCAGCGCCTCAAGCGACGGCAACTCGGACAGCGCCTTGACCCCAGCAGCATCAAGCATCTGGGTTCCAAGCGCTCCACCGAGCACGACGAACTTATCGTTGGTCCTGGCGAACTCGACCGCCGTCTTCGCCGCTGCCACCGGATCCCGTGCCCACGCAAGCGTGGTCGGGCCCTTCAGCAGGGGCTTGATGCCGTCGAATTTGGTCCCATCCAGCGCGAGGGTGGCCAGCCGGTTCTTCGCGACCTTGAAATTCACCCCCGCTGCCCGCATCCGGCGCCGCAGCTCCGTCACTTCGGCGACCGTCAAACCACTGTTGCGGCTGACCACGACGAACGACGTTTCCGCAAACACCGCCGCTAGCATGGCGACGAATTCACGCTTCTCCGTACGGTCCAAAACCCTTCTCCGTAGATGACCGGTTGCGTATGGACCGCAATCGGCCGGGTTGCCCAAATGGGGCTGCCCCGACGCTCAAGAAAGCGCCCGAACCGCCCCGGTTCGCCTGTCCATCAAACCGGAACCGCCAATATCCGCGGGGGAATTCCCCCGAAAACCCTGGCTTTCCCCGTCTCCTGCGCGCGAACCCATTGGATTCATTAAAGTTGCCAGCAACAAAGTCCCCGGCGAACGACGAGCAGTCTCGGACAGGTTCGGAGGCTCCCGCCCCCTGCCCGCCACCCAATGAAGGGTGACGAATTACGTTCAGCCCGCCAGCGTCGCCACGTCCACCCGAACTCCGGGTCCCATCGACGAACTGACTGCGACCTTCTTCACATAGGTCCCCTTGGCGCCAGTCGGCCGCGCCTTGACGATGGCGTCGGCGAAAGCGCGCGCGTTCTCCAGCAGCTTCTCGGCCGGAAAGCTCGCCTTGCCGATGCCGGCATGCACAATCCCCGCCTTCTCGGCGCGAAACTCGACCTGCCCAGCCTTCGCCGCCAGAATTGCACCCTTGACGTCCATCGTCACCGTGCCAAGCCGCGGGTTCGGCATCAGGCCACGCGGACCAAGGATCTTACCAAGCCGCCCAACCAGCGCCATCATGTCCGGCGTCGCGATGCAGCGGTCGAACTGGATATCGCCGGCCTGGATCTTCTCGGCCAGATCATCCGAGCCCACCACATCAGCCCCGGCGGCCAGCGCCTCCTCGGCCTTCGCGCCACGCGCGAACACGCCGACGCGCAACGTCTTGCCGGTGCCGTTCGGCAGGCCGACGAGCCCGCGCACCATCTGGTCCGCATGGCGCGGATCGATGCCGAGGTTCATCGAAATCTCGATCGTCTCGTCGAACTTCGCCTTCGCATTGGACTGCGCCAGCGCGATCGCGTCGGCCAGCGGATACACCTTCGCCGTATCGACGCTCTTGGCGGCGGCGGCGTGACGCTTGTTATGTGCCATGACGATCAGCCCTCCACCACGGTGATGCCCATCGAGCGGGCCGAACCGGCAAGCATGCTCACCGCGCCATCGACGTCGTTGGCGTTCATATGGATCATCTTGGTCGCCGCGATCTCGCGCAGCTGGCTCATCGTCACCTGGCCGACCGCGGCCCCCTTGCCCGGAGTCTTGGTCCCCGCCGTGATGCCGGCGGCCTTCTTCAGGAAGTAGGTGTTCGGCGGCGTCTTGGTGATGAACGTGAACGTCCGGTCGCCGAACGCCGTGATGACCACGGGCACCGGCATCCCCGGCTCCATCTGGGCCGTCAACGCGTTGAATTCCTTCACGAATGACATGATGTTCAGGCCACGCTGACCAAGCGCGGGCCCAACCGGCGGCGACGGATTAGCCTTGCCCGCCGGGATCTGCAACTTGATGTAGCCGACAATCTTCTTAGCCATGATCCCTGCTCCTTCAGGCCAGTTGGCCCATGCAATGGGACCGCGGTGCATACGACCGTGAACCCCATGCCGCGAACGACAACAAGGGTCCGGCGATCTCCCGCGTTCCGGATGAACGGCGGGAACTACTCTACCCCATCCCCCCTGTCCAGTGCATAAACGCCCATCGCGACCCTTTTCCGGAACCCAGCCATGTCCTTCCGTATTCTCACCCCCCAGGCCGCCGGCCAATCAGACCCCTTCACCGAGGAACTGGCCGCCCTCGCCGGATCAGGCGCCGAACTGGTCATCGTCCCCGGCGACGACTTCGCCGCCGCCGCCCGCACCGCCGACGCCCTCTACCCGCGCTTCGTCCCCGTCACCGCCGCCCTCATCGCCACCCTCGAACGCTGCCAGCACATCGCCTGCGAAGGCGTCGGCGTCGATCGCGTCGCCGTCGAAGCCGCCACCGCCGCCGGCATCGCCGTCACCAACGTCCCCCACGTCTTCATCGAGGAAGTCGCCGAACACGCGATGGCCCTCCTCCTCGCCGGCCATCGCCGCGTCATCGAGCAGGACCGCATGGTCCGCGAAGGCCGCTGGCGCGAAGGCCGCCCGGCACTGCTGCAAATCCCCCGCATCCTCGGCCAGACCCTCGGCTTCATCGGCTTCGGCCACATCCCCCGCGCCGTCGCCCGCCGCGCCCACGGCTTCGGCCTGAACATGATCGCCTTCGACCCGTTCATCGAAGAACTCGTCATGCCCCCTTACGGAGTCGTCCCCGTCACGCTCGACGAAGTGCTCAGCCAGTCCGATTTCATCTCCATGCACCTGCCAGGCTCCGCCGCCGCCACCCACAAACTCACCGACCGTCATTTCGCCCTGGTCAAACCCACCGCCGTCTTCATCAACACCGGCCGCGGCGGCACCGTCGATGAACCAGCCCTCATCCGCGCCCTCCAAACCGGCCGCCTCGCCCACGCCGCCCTCGACGTCCTCGAACAGGAACCGCCCGGCCACAACAACCCGCTGCTGAGCATGACCAACGTCACCCTCAGCGCCCACACCGCCTCCGCCTCCGCCCGCTCCGACGACGCCCGCCGCCGCCACGCCGCCCGCGAACTCGGCCTGGTCGCCCAAGGCAAATGGCCAACCAGCTGCGTCAACCCCGCCGTCCTGGAGAAAACCAAACTCACCCGCTGGCAACCGATCTCAATGACCCGAGGCCCTAACAGTTAGCATTCAAGGACAAGACAAGCGCGCCTCCGGCGGCAAAGGGGCACGCCCCTTTGATCCCCCCGACGCCGCAGGCAATGGACACCGCAAAACCCTCGGGATTCTGGGCTTCGCCCGTGAACGCCGCCGATGCAGCCGCCAGCAGTCGGGGGGATCAAAGGGGCGACTGCCCCTTTGCCGCCGGAGGCACGCTTGCCTTGCGCTTGCCTGCCACGCCCCGCCTCACGACAAATCGATATCCGTCGTCAGCACATACCCGATCGCGCTGCCAACCTCGACCTCCGCCCACTGCGTCTCGGCGTTGAAGAACACCCGCCGCACCACCACGGGCATGCCCGATTGCAACGTCGCCAATGCCGCCGCGTTGCGATCCGGCGCCCGATGCGCCACCGCCCGGCCGATCCTGATCACACCCACCCGGCGCGTCACCGGCCCATAATCCCCCGGCGCCGGCGCCTGGGCCACCTGCCCCGGCACCACCATCGCCGGCCGCGCCGGCGCGATCGAGGCCGGCATCCGCGGCGGTTCGTCCACCGACATCAGGAACCCCACCGACCCCGCCCCGGCCAGCGCCAGCACCACCACCCCGATCAGCGCATAGCGCAGCTGTGACGCGCTGCGGACGTTCTCCGCCTTGGTCCGCAAAGCCGCCAACTCGCTGAACAGCGCGTCACGCTGATATTCCAGATCACGATGGTTCGCCTCCATCAGCCGCAGACCCTTGCGCAGCGTCGACAACTCGCGCTCCAGCGCCTCGACCTCCTCACGCGAAACGCCCGACAGCGGGGCAGGGCCCGGCGGCGCCGGCCCGGCCGCGCCATACAGGAACATCTCCTTCAGCTCGCCGCCCGTCAGCCCAAGCCGCCGCGCAAGCTGCGCCACCGCCCGCCCCGCATTGGCCGCCTCGCCCTCTTCCGAGACCATCATGGCGAGCCGGCTCGCCAGCCGCTCGACGTCCTCCCCGCTCAATTCCGCCAATGCACGCTCCCTGAACCCAGCGGCATTGCCGCATCACCCCCTATGACAAGAGACCCGAATCACGCCATGCTGCGCTACCCGGCCCGAGGATCAAGACCCGAGGATCAAGACCCGAGGATCAAGAAAGCGGCCAGGCCCGCAGTCGCGGCGGCGATCATAACAAGGCGCGACCGAAAAGACACACAGGAGTCTCGCCATACCCAATACGCTTCCCACGCGCGCCATCGTCGGCTTCCTCGCGGGCGCCCTCGCGGTCCTCACCTTCCAACAAGGCATGCTCGGGCTGCTGCGCACCCTGGCCATCCCCGGCCTCGAAGTCGGCGTCCCCTACCGCACCAACCCCGTGCCCCCCTTCGGCGTGCCGTTCATCCTGAACCTCTGCTTCTGGGGCGGCCTCTACGGCGTCCTCTTCGGCATCCTCGCCCCGCGCATGACCCTGCCGAACTGGTCGAACGGCCTGCTGCTCGGCCTGCTCGCCGTGCTCATCAACTATTTCGTGGTCGCGCCGATCAAGGGCAACCCGATCGCCGGCAACTGGATCATCAACAACTGGGCCCGCGCGATCCTGATCAACGGCAGCTTCGGCCTCGGCGTCGGCCTGATCTACCCGTTCCTCGCCGGCCACCTCCTGCGGCGCTAATCCCGTCCCCGACGCAACACGCTGCGCACATCGAAGGCCCCTATGGCCTGCCCCGCCAGGCCATAGGCCGCCAGCCCGCCGCCGCACAGCAGCCCCAGCCCCAACCAACGCCACCCCGCCACCGACGCAAAATGCGCGAACACGCCGGTCTCCAACCCCCACAATGCCCCCACCATCACCAGTCCCGCCACCAGCATCCGCGGCACCAGCCGCAGCAACTGCGCGTCCGCCGCCATATGCCCGCGCCACATCAGCACCCCCGCGAGCATCCCCACATTCACCCACGCCGCCACCGCCGAGGCCAGCGGCGGCCCGAGATGCTGCAACGGCCCCATGAACGCCACGTTCAGCGCCAGATTGAGGCCCACCGAAAAAACCCCGATCTTCACCGGCATCGCCGTATCCCCACGGGCGAAAAACCCGGGCACCAGCACCTTCACCAACACGAACGCCGGCAGCCCCGCCGCATACGCCGCCAACGCCTGCGCCGCCAAGCGCACATCCTCCGCCCCGAACGCCCCACGCTCGAACAGCACCGACAAAATCGGCCCGGGGATCGTCAGCAACGCCAGCGCCGCCGGCAACGTCAGCAGCAGCGCATACTCCAACGCCCGGTTCAGCGTCGCGATCGCCGCCTGCGTCTGCCCCGCCAGCGCCTGGCGCGACAGCGTCGGCAACAACGCCGTCCCCACCGCCACCCCGATCGTCCCCAGCGGCAACTGATTGATCCGGTCCGCATAATAAAGAATGGAAACCGTCCCCGCCGGCAGCAAACTCCCGATGATCACATCGACCGACAGGTTCAGCTGCGTCACCCCCGCCCCGACCAACCCCGGCCCCATCTTGCGAAACAACTGCCGCATGGCAGGCGTCAGCCGCGGCCGCGGCATCGTCAGCCGCATCCCCGCCGCCCGAACTGCCCACACCAGCAACCCCAGCTGGAACACGCCGGACACCGAAACGCCCCACGCCAAAGCATGCCCCGCCGTCGGCACCAGCCCGACCAGCCCAACCATGAACGCAATCGACGTCAAATTATAAATCACCGGCGCCGCCGCCGCCGCCGCAAACCGATCCAACCCGTTCAGCACCCCCGACAGCAACGCCGTCAGGCAGATCAACGGCATATAGGGAAACGTGATCCGGCTCAGCTCCACCGCAACCGCATATTTCTCCGGGTCCGCCAGAAAACCCGGCGCCATCACCAGCAACACCGCCGGCATGAACAACTCCGCCAGCACCGTGATCCCCACCAGCCAGAACGCCATCACCGCGCTCGCCTCCTCGGCAAACCGCTGCGCCGCCCCCTTCCCCTCAGCCGCCAACAACCCCGAAAACGCCGGCACAAACGCCGCATTGAACGCACCCTCGCCAAACAACCGCCGAAACAAATTCGGCAACCGATTGGCCACAAAAAACGCGTCCGCCACCGCCCCCGCACCCAGCATCGAGGCAATCAAAATGTCGCGCACAAACCCCAGCACCCGACTCGCCATCGTCCAGCCGCCAACCGTGAGAATGCCGCGCAACATACGCCTCCGTACAGGGTGAAGGGCGGCGGGGGCAACCCTCACTCGTCCCGTAACGGCCGCGCCAACAACGCCGCGACCGCACCGCGCACGTCCATCTCCCCCTGCATCACCGCCGCGACCGCCGCCGCAATCGGCATGACCACCCCTGCGCCGGCCGCCCGCGCCACCAGTGCCGGCGCCGTCGCCACCCCCTCCGTCACCGCGCTCCGCCCGGCCAGGATCTCCGCCAGCGCCCGTCCTCGCCCGAGTTCCAGCCCGAGCGAAAAATTCCGGCTCGACGTCCCCGTGCACGTCAGCAGCAGATCGCCGAGCCCGGACAGCCCCGCCACCGTCTCCCCCCGCCCGCCCAGCGCCACCGCCAGCCGCGCCATTTCCGCCAACCCCCGCGTCACCAGCGCCGCCCGCGCATTCTCCCCCAGCCCGGCGCCGACCACCACGCCCGCCGCGATCGCCACCACGTTCTTCGCCGCCCCACCGACCTGCGCGCCAATCGGATCGTCATTGCCGTAGAGCCGGAACGACGGGCTGGCGAGCGCCGCGATCACCGCCGCCCGCACGGCCTCATCGGTGCCCGCGACCACCGCCGCCGCCGGCAACCCGGCCGCAACTTCATGGGCGAAATTCGGCCCGCTCAGCACGCACGCCGCCCGCCCTGGCCGCACGGCGGAGAGGATTTCCAGCGGCAACGCATGCGTCCCCGCCTCCACCCCCTTCGCACAAACCGCCATCACCCCCACCCCCGGCAACATCGAAACGACCTTGCGCATATGCTGCACCGGCACCACCAGCAGACTCACCGAGGCGCACGGCAATTCCGAAACGACCGTGATCCCGGCGGGCAACACCAGCCCCGGCAAACGCGGCGTCGTCCGCTCCGCCTGCATCGCCGCCGCCCGCCCCGGATCACGCGCCCACAGCAGCACCGACCGCCCGGCCCGCGCCGCCTGCACCGCCAGCGCCGTCCCCCAGGCGCCAGCCCCGATCACCGCAACCTCACTCATCGCAGATACGCCCGACCGCAACCCCCGCCCCCGCCTCCCCGCTCCCCAGCCCCGCCAACCCCGCCAACAACGCCTCCATCAGCGGCGGCATCTCCTCCAGGAACCGAAACGGCGGATTGACCACGATCATCCCACATCCATTCAACCGCGAAACATCCAGCGGCTCGCGCAGAAACAACTCCGCAAACACCACATCGCGCACCCCGCCATCGTGCAACGCATCATGCAGCCCCCGCATCGGCCCCCGCGCCTTCAACGGATACCAGGCCGCAAACACCCCCGACGGAAACCGCCGCACCGCCGCAACAAGCCCCTCCGCCACAAGCGAAAATTCATCCCCCACCTCATACGGCGGATCGATCAGCACCAGCCCGCGTCGCTCCGCCGGCGGCAACAGCCCTGAAATCGCCTCCCAGCCATCGCGCCGATGCACCGCCACCAGCGGATCGTTGCGAAACAACCGCCGCAACTGCGCAGAATCCTCCGGATGCAACTCGCAGCACGCCAACCGATCCTGCGGCCGCAACACCGCCCGGATCAGCGCCGGCGACCCGGGATACAGCCCAAGCGCATCCACCAACCCCAGATAATCCGCCAGTTCCGGCGCCGCATTACCCAGCAGCCGCCCAATCCCCGCCCGCCACTCCCCCGTCCGCTCCGCCGGCCCCGCCGCAAGATCATAGCGCCCGACCCCCGCATGCGTATCCAACACGAAAAACCCCGCCGGCTTGCGCGCCATCGCCCGCAGCAACCACACGAGCACCGCATGCTTCATGCAGTCCGCGAAATTGCCGGCATGAAACGCGTGGCGATAATTCATGCGACCGCCATCTCCACCCCATCGAGCGGCCAGCGCGGCCGCGGCGCATGATCGAGCCCATCCGCCACCCCGCACCGGCGACGCTCGATCGCCGCCCACGCCACCATCACCGCATTATCCCCGCACAACCGCAACGGCGGCGCCACGAACCCGAACCCTTCGCCAGCGGCCGCCTCCCCCAGCGCCGCCCGAATGGCCGCATTCGCCGCCACCCCGCCCGCCACCACCAACACCCGCGTCCCATGCGCCGCCGCGAACATCCGCATCGCATGGCGCGCCCGATCCGCCAGCACCTCGGCCACGGCACGCTGGAACGACGCCGCGATATCCGCCGCGTCCTGCCCCGGCAACGCCCCGTCCGGATACCCCGCCACCACCTGCGCCACCGCCGTCTTCAGCCCGGAGAACGAAAAATCGCACCCAGCCCGCCCGAACAGCGGCCGCGGCAGTGCAAACCGCGCCGCATCCCCCGTCCGCGCCAGCCGCTCCACCGCCGGCCCACCCGGCCACCCCGCCCCCAGCAGTTTCCCGGTCTTGTCGAACGCCTCCCCCACCGCATCGTCGATCGTCCCCCCGAGCCGCCGATACCGCCCCAGCCCCTCCACCGCCACACACTGGCAGTGCCCGCCGGACAGCAGCATCAGCAGATACGGAAACTCCAGCCGATCGGTCAGCCGCGCCGTCAACGCATGCGCCTCCAGATGGTTGATCGCCACGAACGGCTTCCCCGCCGCCAGCGCCACCCCCTTGGCGAACCCGGACCCCACGATCAGCCCGCCGATCAGCCCCGGCCCACAGGTCGCCGCCACGGCATCGAGATCGCCAAACCCAACCCCCGCCTGCGCCATCACCTCGGCCACCAGCCCCGGCAGATGCGCCAGGTGCGCCCGCGCCGCGATCTCCGGCACCACGCCGCCGAACGCCGCATGATCGCGCTGGCTCAACACCGCCTCGCCCAGGATGGTGCCGTCAGCCGCCAGCACCGCCGCCGCCGTCTCGTCACAGGAGCTCTCGATTCCCAAAACAGGTTGCATCCACATCTTTCCTTTAAGCGCGCTCGGTTCTAGGACACCCGCATGGTCCAAGCCCACCCTCACCCGCACGCCCATACCCCGCACCGGCGCAGCCTGCCGCTACGCGTGGGCACCCGCGGCTCGCCGCTCGCCCTCTGGCAGACCCGGCACTTCCTGCATCTGCTCACCACCTTCTGCCCCGTCCTGCGCGGCATGAACGCCTTCACCGAGCATGCCATCCGCACCACCGGCGACGCCACCCAGGCCGCCGGCACCCGCCTCGCCGATATCGGCGGCAAGGGCCTGTTCGCCAAGGAGATCCACGAAGCCCTGATCGACCGCCACATCGACTTCGCCGTGCACTCCCTGAAAGACCTGGAAACGCAAATGCCCTCCGGCATCGTGCTCGCCTGCACCCTGAAGCGCGAGGACGCCCGCGACGCCCTGATCCTCGGCCCCGATTGCGGCCCACCCGACTGCACCCCACCCGACCCCGCCGACCCCTACGCCGCACTCCCCCAGGGCACCCTGATCGGCACCAGCTCGGTCCGCCGCCAGGCGCAAATGCTCCATGCCCGCCCCGACCTGCGCATGACCACCCTGCGCGGCAACGTGCAAACCCGACTCGGCAAGGTCCGCGCCGGTGACTGCGGCGCCTCCCTCCTCGCCCTCGCCGGCCTCAAACGCCTCGGCCTCAGCGCCGAAGCCGACCTCGTGCTCGACCCCGAGATCATGCTGCCCGCCGCCGGCCAGGGCATCGTCGGCATCACCGTGCGCGCCGACGACACCGAACTGCATGAAATGCTCGCCGGCATCGAAGACCCCGAAGCCAAGGCCGTCGCCACCGCCGAACGCGCGCTGCTCGACGCGCTCGACGGCTCCTGCCGCACCCCGATCGGCGGCCACGCCCGCCTGCTCGCCAACGGCCAACTCCACCTCACCGGCCTCGTCGCCCGCGCAGACGGCAGTTTTCTTCTCCGCGAAAGCATCGGCGGCGCCGCCACCGACGCCGCCCGCCTCGGCCGCGAACTCGGCAACCGCCTGCGCGCCGACAGCCCGCGGGACATCTTTGCCTGAGGCGATCAAGGGCACCGTGCTCGTCACCCGCCCCGAACCCGGCGCCAGCGACACCGCGCGCCGCCTCGCCGCCGCCGGATATTTTCCGGTGTTCGCCCCGGTCATGACCATCTCCGCACGCACACCCGCGCTGCCAATTCAGGTCCAGGCGATCCTCGTCACCAGCGCCAACGCCCTCGCCGCCGCCGCCGTCCGGCCTGACATCCCGCTGCTCGCCGTCGGCGACGCCACCGCCGCCCGCGCCCGCGCCGCCGGCCACACCAATATCCACAGCGCCGGCCGCGACGCCGCCGCCCTCGCCGACCTCGCCGCGCGCCTGTGCACGCCTGCCGCCGGGCCGCTGCTGCTGCTGAGCGGTGCCGGCACGGGAACAACCCTCGCCGCCGACCTGCGCGCCCGCGGCTTCCGCGTCCTCCGGCGCGTCACCTACGCGACCCGCCCCACCCGCACCCTTCCCGACGCCGCCCGTGCGGTCCTGCACGGCCATGGCCACGCCCTGTTCTTCTCCCCCGCCACCGCCCGCATCTTCGTCCGCCTGTTCCGCCACGCCGTCCCCACGCCGCCTCCCCTGGCCTGGGACGCACTCGCCCTCTCTGCCCCCACCGCCGACGCCCTTGCCCCCTTGCCCTGGCGCCACATCCGTGTTGCATCGGCGCCGAACCAGGATGCGCTTCTGGCGCTATTGCCATGACCGACCCCGAGACCCCGCCCGCCGCACCCAGCCAAGCTGTACAGCCTCCGGACAAACCGGCCCCGCCCACCCACAGCCCCCGCAACGCCCGCGCGGTCTTCACCGCCATCGGCTTCCTGTGCCTCGCCGCCGGCCTGTTCTACCTCTGGCACCTCGTGCAGAACCTGACCCCGGCCGACCCGATCGACCCCGCCCGCATCGCCACCCTCGATGCCCAACTGCGCGGCTTCCACCAACGCATCATCGCCCTCGAACAGCGCCCGCCCACCCCGACTCAAACCCCAACCAATCTCGCCCCCCTCGAAGCCCGCCTCCTCGCCCTCGAACAACGCCCGGCCCCCGCCGGACCCGTCGTGATCGCGCCCGCCGACACCGCGCCCCTCGAAGCCCGCATCGCCGCCACCGAACGCGCCACCAACCGCGCCCTCCAACTGCAAGCCGCCACCATCGCCCTGCAGGACGGCCTGCCGCTCGGCCCCCTGCCCAACGCCCCGCCGGCCCTGGCCCGCTTCGCCACCATTGCCCCGCCCACCCTGGCCACCCTGCGGCGCGACTTCACCCCCGCGGCCACCGCTGCCCTCCACGCCAGCATGCCCGCCACGGAGGGCACAATGACCGGTCAGATCTGGCGCCGCCTCGCCGATCTCGTTACCGTCCGCCAGGGCGACGCCGTCCTCTTCGGCCCGCCAGCCGCCCTGGCGCTGACCCTCGCCCAGACCCGCCTCGACGCCGGCGATCTCCCCGGCACTTTGGCGGCCCTCGACTCGCTCGACCCCGGCGCCGCCCCCGCCATGGCGCCATGGCGCCGCGACGCCCAGGCCCTGCTCGACGCCCGCGCCGCCCTCGCCGCCCTGGCGCGCGGCTGATGCGCAGGGTGCTCTGGCTGCTCGCGGTCGCGGCGCTGGCGGTGGCACTGGCGTGGTGGGTTTCGGCACTCCCCGGCCGCGTCTCCTTCGGCGTCGCCGGCCTGACCATCGAGGCGAAAGCCGGCGTCGCCCTGATCGTCGGCCTCGTCCTGCTCGCGATCATCCTGATCGTCTTCCGCCTCGTCCTCGCCCTTCTCGCCATCCCCCGCCGCCTGCGCACCTGGCGCGCCACCCGCCGCCGCCGCCGCGGCGACGCCGCCGTCTCCGCCGCCCTGCTCGCCCTCGCCGCCGCCGACCCCGCCGCCGCCCGCAGCCACGCCCGCCGCGCCCGCGACCTGCTCGGCGACTCCCCCCAAACCCTGCTGCTCGACGCCGAGGCCGCCCGCCTCGCCAACCGCGACGCCGACGCGACCGCCATCTACCGCCGCATGGCCGACCGCCCCGACGCCGCCTTCCTCGGCCTGCGCGGCCTGTTCCGCCAGGCCATCGCCCGCGAAGACTGGACCGCCGCCGCCGACCTCGCCCGCCAAGCCGAAGCCGCCCACCCCGGCGCCGCCTGGCTGCGCGAGGAACGCACCGCTTTGGCCGTCCGCACCGGCGACTGGGCGCAGGCCCGCGCCCTCGCCGCCCCCGCCGACCGCATCGCCTACGCCACCGCCGAGGCGCAGGCCCATATCGACCCCGATCAGGCCCTCATTATGGTCAAGCGCGCCTGGAAACAGGAACGCGGCTTCGTACCCGCCGCCCTCGCCTACGCCGAACGCCTGCGCGCCACCGGCAAGGAAGCCCGTGCCCAAGGCGTGCTCGCGGAAACCTGGACCCAATCGCCGCACCCCGACCTCGCCGCCACAGCCCTCGCCCCCACCCCCAACGGCCTCCCGCAAATGGCCATCGTCACCCGCCTGATCGCCGGCGCCGCCAACCACCCCGAAAGCCATTTCCTGCTCGCTTGCGTCGCCCTCGCCGCCGGCCTCACCGGCGAGGCCCGCCGCCACGCCGAAGCCGCCCACCGCGCCGGCATGAACCAGAAGCGCCTCTGGCTGCTCCTCGCCGACCTCGAACGCCGAACCCACGGCGAAACCCCGGAAGGCCAGGCCGCCCAGCGCGATGCCCTGCTGCACGCCGCCAGCGCCGACCCCGACCCCGCCTGGCGCTGCGAAAGCTGCGGCACCGCCCACTTGACCTGGCACCCGGCCTGCCCCGCCTGCTACACGCCGGGCCGCCTGGCCTGGGGCGGCAAACCCACCCTCACCCTGATCGCGTCCTAAGCAGAGTCCGATCGGCTCCCCCACGGCAGTCCAGGGAAGGCAAGCGCGCCTCCGGCGGCGTCGTGCGCAGCGCGCCTCCGGCGTCGTCGTGCTTGCCTGGCGTTTGCGCCACCAGAGTTTGCATGATCGCAGCCGGCCCGCTATACGCGCCGCTTCGCCCGGCCGGTCGTATCGGCGGGGCCATAGATATAGGTGTGCCATGAAGCCCGGAATTCATCCTGAGTACCATGAACTCAACATCATCATGACTGATGGGACGGCGTTCACAACGCGTTCGTGCAGCGGCAAGGCCGGTGACACGCTGCGTCTGGACATCGACCCGAAGTCGCATCCGGCCTGGACCGGGGTGCAGCGGATGATGGACACGGGCGGCCAGATCGCCAAGTTCAACAAGAAGTTCGCCAGCATCGGTGCCCGCAGCAAGGTCTGATCCGACCCGGCGTTTTTTGCTGTGCCTCCTGCGCGCGCCGCCCTTGAAACCGCCGCCCTTGAAACCGAGGGCGGCGCGTTCCATTTCCGGTGCGGGAGGGGGCTTCTGCCGCTTGCCCGCCTACGTCCCCTCCCCGCTCCTGTCCCGCAGCGCCGCCAGTGCGGCAAACGCCGATGTCGGGGCCGCCTCAGCGGCATCCGGCAGAACCGCGCCAGGCTTGCGCGGATAGGGATCGAGATCGAGCGCCAACTGCTCAACCACCGCCTCGCCAATATCGATGACGCCCCCCTCATAGGGAATTTCATCGTCCGACTCGGGATTCTCGTCGTCGTGCTCAGTACCCGCCGGCACGAAACGAACCCGGAAGCGCTCCGTGACCGCGCAGTCGAACGGTTCGAGCGACACCACGCACTCGCGCACCAGGCGCGCGCGCAAAGTGCCCTCGGCCACCACGATGCCACCCTCGCCGTTCACCAGCTTCAACCGGCACGACAGCGCGCGAACCGCCGCCACGCCGAGCCGAACGGCGATCGCCGCAAGCTCCGCCGGTTCCGCTTTCACATGGCAGTCGAGTCCCGCCGGACCAAACATCTCGATACGAATGATACGGCTCAGTTCGGGCGTCATGCCAGCATGGCCCTGAGATCATCGGCCGGCACGAACCGCACGTCGCCCCGCAGCATCGGCTCCAGCGCCTGTCCGGCCAGCGCCGCATCCTGGGCGAACGCGACCGCGGCCAGCGCGTCAGGCGCCGCCAGCCCGTCGCGCACGGGCGGCACGTCCCCGCGCCAGACATTGCGCGCCAGCGCCGCGGCCAGGGCGGCCCGATCCCCGGCCAGCAGCGCGTCCTGATAGATCGCCGAGCGGCCGTGAAACGCTTCCCACATCGCGCGGTTCTTGCGACCCACCGAAAGGTCCCCCACGCCCATTTCGCGCAGGTTCAGGTCCATGTCGTGGAACATCGCATCGAACACCGCCTGCCCGAGCAGCGGCCCCTGCGGCGGCAGCATGCCGAGCCGGCGGATCACCAGGAACACATGCAACCCGACCATGTCGAACCGTCCATCCAGCGTGTCGGGCACGCCGATCTCGCCATAGAGAAACGGCGCGCGAGCCGCCGCGACGGCCGCTCCGTAGAGCTGATAGCCGGGCCGTTCATGGCGATTGCGGCGCAGAAAAGCGAACACGCGGTGGGGGTTCTCCGATTGGCGGATGGGCGTGAGGGTTCATAGCCACATGCCGGATTGATTGACAGCGCCGGCCAGCCATGACACGCCATAGAGGTGGTTGGATTGTGCCGCCGGTCAATGCCGGTTCCGGCGTTTCCTGGCATGTGCTATTGCTGGCAGGTGCTAGTGCTGGCATGTGCTGCTATATTGCTGCCGCCTCATGGAAGGAAGCCCTCCGCGTGCGTCTACCCCCTCTGTTCCAGTTGCTTGGCGCGTTCCTTGTCCCGCTCGCGGGATGCAGCAGCCTGCCCACTCCGAGCCTCGATTTTCTCTCGCATCCGCCGCAGGTCCGCGGCAACCGCGTCGATGCCGAGCGTCTTGCCGAGTTGGTCCCCGGCGTCAGCACCCGCGCCGACGTCACCGCCGTGCTCGGCTCGCCCAGCGCGCGCGCCACCTTCGACGACACCACCTGGATCTACATCAGCGCCATCACCCGGCCGCGCATCGGCTCCACCCAGGCGGTGCTCGAGCAGCAGGTGGTGACCGTCTCGTTCGACTCCAAAGGCACGATGCAGGGCGTGACGACTCGCACTGGCGCCGATTCCCGCCCGGTCGATTTCGTCAGCCGGACGACCCCCGCGCCCGGCACCGACGCCGGCTTCTTCCAGCAGCTATTCGGCAATATCGGCCGCTTCGGGCCCGGCGGCGGCGCCGGCGCCGGCTCAGGCACCGGCAGCAGCAACTACTGACCGCCTGAATCTTGGCCTACGCCGCCGCGCGCGGCGGCGGCAGCATGTGCCAGCCCACCAGCGCCATGGCCACCACCAGCGCCGGCAGCACGGACATATTCACCGCCACCCAGCCGCTCGCCGCATGCAGCACGCCGGACGTAAAGGCGGTGATGGCGACCGTGGTGAACACGATGAAGTCGTTCGCCGCCTGCGCGCGCACCCGCTCATGCGGCGCGTGCGCGGTCGACAGCAGCGCCGAGGCGCCGACAAACATGAAGTTCCAGCCAACGCCCAGCAGCATCAGCGCCACCGTGAAGGTCATGAACGACGACCCGCTCACCGCGTAGCCGATACAGCCAAAGTTAAGCACGCCGCCGAGCAGGATCACCTTGTGCGCCCCCCAGCGTTCGATCAGCGGGCCGGAGATGAAGCCCGGCGCGAACATCGCGATGGCGTGGGTGCGGATCACGTCGGTGCTGTCGTTCACCCCGAAGCCGCACAGCATCATTTCCAGCGGCGTCGCGGCCATGATCAGGTTCATCGTGCCGTACGAAACCAGCCCGGCAACAGCCGAGGTGATGAACGCGGGTCGCGCGATGATCACCCGGATCGGTGTCGGCGACACCTGGCGCGGCACCGGCGGCGGCAGATCGACGATCGCCAGCATCACCATGATCGCCACCGGCAGCAGCCCCATGGCGATGTAGGTGCCAAGGAACAGCACCGGCCCCAGCGCGTCCTTGGTCGCCTTCACCAGCTCCGGGCCGAGAATGGCGGCCAGCACGCCGCCGGCCATCACCAAAGCGATGGCGCGCGACCGCTCGCTCGGCCGGGCCACCTCCGCCGCGGCAAACCGGTAATGCTGGCCGATGCCGAACCCGAAGCCGAGCGGCACCGCGCCGATGCAGAACAGCACGAAATCGCCCCGGAGCACGCCGAGCCCGAGCAGGATGGTGCCCAGCAGCGTCGCGAGCGCGCCCATCATGAAGCCAGCCCGCCGCCCGAACCGCCCGAACACCATCCCGGCAGGGATCGAGGCCGTCATCATCGCCGTCATCTGCAACGCATAGGGCAGCGTCGCCAGCGTCTTGTCCGCCACCAGGCTGTGCCCGATCAGCGCGCTGATCGCCACCTGGCTGATCCCCGTGGCGCCCACCAGCCCCTGACAGACAAAAAGCATCCAGACATTACGATTCAAAGCGGGACGATTCAAAGCGGGACGATTCAAAGTGGGGCGGTTCATGCGGCTTCTTTCAACGGGCCATTCAGGCACGGGGCACTTTACCCAAAATGGCTCCAGCCACCCTTCTCCAACGGCAGCACAGAGCCATCCTCAAGCAAAACCGTGACACGCGGCGCCCCCGCCAGGAAGGCACCGATGCGCGTGACGGGAATGCCCGTGGCGCGGGCGGCGGCCACCAGGGCGGCTTCCTGCCCGGGTGGCACGGCCATCACGAGTTCGTAGTCGTCGCCCCCTGTCAGACACGTCACGATCCGGTCGGCACGCGCCGCCGGGCCCGAAAGCGGCACCAACGCCGCGTGGAGTTCAGCCGCCACCCCCGAGGCCCGGCAGAGATGGCCGACATCCTGCACCAGCCCATCGGACACATCCATCACCGCATGCGCCACCCCGTGCAGCGCCAGACCAAGCGCCATGCGCGGCCGCGGCAGCCGGTAGCGCCCGGCGAGGAAGCCATCGGCATCCGCCAGCCGCCCGGTCGCCGCGAGCAGGCCGAGCGCGCCATCGCCGATCGTCCCGCTCACCCAAAGCCCGTCGCCCGCGCGGGCACCGCTGCGTCGCAGCGCCTGCCCGGGCATGACCGTGCCGAGCACCGTCAATGACAAGCTGACCGGCCCGCTGGTCGATGTGGTATCGCCGCCGAGCAGCCGGATGCCGAACTCCGCCTGATCCGCCGCCAGCCCCGCCGCGAAGGCCGCGAACCACGCATCCTCGGTGGCCGCCGGCACCGCGACGGTCATCAGATAGCCGAACGGCGCCGCCCCCATCGCCGCGAGGTCGGACAGGTTGGTGCGCAGCAGCTTGCGGGCAATCAGGTCCGGCGGATCGTCGGGCAGGAAATGCACGCCAGCCACCATCGCATCGGCCGCGATGACCAGTTCACGGCCGGCGGGCGGCGTGAACACGGCGGCATCGTCCAGCAGATCCAGCGCGCCCGGCCCCGCCAGCGGGCGGAAATGCCGCGCGATCCGGGCGAATTCCTCCGGTAGTCCCGTCATCGTCACGCCGTCGCGGGGGCCTGGAACTCCCCGGGGCGCAGCAGATGGGCAAGGCGGTCGAGGATACCGTTGGCCATGCGCGCCTCGTCGCCGTCGAAGAAGCCGTGCGCGATATCCAGATATTCGTTGATGACCACCTTCGCCGGCGGCCCATCGGCCATCCACAGTTCGGACCCGCCGGCGCGCAGCAACGCCCGCAGCACGGGATCGAGCCGTTCGAGCGGCCACTCCGGCGGCAACGCGGCCACCAGCATCGCGTCGATCTGTTCCTGCTGCGCGGTCGCCGTCCGCACGATGGCGGCGAACAGCGGCACCAGCGCGTCAGGCACCCGGCCATCCTCGAAGCCTCGCCCGGCCACCTCGCCGAGGCGATGGCGAACGAACTCGTCGATCACGGTTTCCGGACTGACACCGGCCTGCTCGGCCTGGAACAGCGCCTGCACCGCCCCGACTCGGCTTGCCGTCCGTGGCCGGGACTTGGCTGCCATCACACCGCACCCAGATAGCGCGCGGCGCGCAGCTGGATCAGCGCCGCCGCGGCCGCCTCGGCGCCCTTGTTGTGGCCATCGGAGCGCGAGCGTTCCAGCGCCTGCGTCGCCGTCGCCACCGTCAGCAGCCCGTTGCCGAGGCACAGCGCGTGGTCGAGCGCAATCCGCGTCAGCCCCGCCATCGCCTCGCGGCAGACATGCTCGTAGTGATCCGTCTCGCCCTTCACCACGCAGCCCAGCGCCACATACGCATCGAATCGCCGCCGCGTGCCACGCACCGCGAACAGGATGGCGGAGGCCAGTTCCAGCGCCCCGGCCACATCGATCACCGCGGCATCCGCCCCGGCCTCGCCAAGAATGCGCAACGCGCCATCGCGCAGCCCGTCCACCACCTCGGTATAATAGGGTGCCCGCACGATCAGCACGCTCGGCGCGGGGCCATCGAGCTTCGGCGCGGCCGGCAGCTTCGCGTCGGCGGTGCTCACCGCCCAGGCTCCCGCCCGATCGACCGCCGCTCGACCACCGTCAGCCCGTAACCCTCAAGCCCAATGATATGCTGATGCGTGTTCGACAGCAGGATCATCTCCTGCACCCCGAGATCGAGCAGGATTTGCGCCCCGATCCCGTAATCCCGCAATTCCGTCCGCGGCCGCTCCGCCCCGGTCAGCATGCGGACCCGCTCGGAAATCGTCGTCGGCCGCATCTCGCGCAGCAGCACGATGGCGCCCCGGCCCTCCGCCGCGATCATCGCCATCGCATGGCCAAGATGGTCGCGGGTCACATCGCCCAGCAGATCGTTCAGCAGATCGACCGCGTGCATCCGCACCATCACCGGCCCGGGCGCGCTCAGATCGCCCTTCACCAGCACCAGATGCTCGGCGTAATCGACCGTATTGGCATACACCACCAGCCGCCACTCGCCGCCGATCGCATGCGGCATCACGCCTTCCTGCACCCGCTTGACCAGCCGCTCGGTGCGCCGGCGATGGCCGATCAGGTCCGCGATGGTGCCAAGCTTGAGGTTGTGATGCTGCGCGAACGCCACCAGGTCCGGCAGCCGCGCCATGGTGCCGTCATCGTTCATGATCTCGCAGATCACCCCCGCCGGCGTCAGCCCGGCAAGGCGCGCGATATCGACGGCGGCCTCGGTATGCCCGGCCCGGATCAGCGTGCCACCCTCGCGCGCCATCAGCGGGAACACATGGCCGGGCGTGACGATCTGGTCGCGCGGCGTCTCCGGATTGATCGCCACGGCCACCGTATGCGACCGGTCATGCGCCGAAATCCCCGTCGTCACCCCGTCGCGCGCCTCGATGGACACGGTGAACGCCGTCTGGTGCCGCGAACTGTTGGACTGGCTCATCAGCGGCAGACCAAGCTGCTCGACACGCTGACGGGTCATCGCCAGGCAGATCAGCCCGCGCGCGAACCGCGCCATGAAATTGACCGCCGCGGGCGTGGCGAACTGCGCGGGAATGACAAGGTCGCCCTCGTTCTCCCGGTCCTCGTCATCGACAAGGATGAACATGCGGCCGTTGCGGGCCTCCTCGATCAGATCCTCGGCCGAGGCGAGGTATTCCGACAGGCTGCGGGTGACGAGTTCGCTCATTTGTACTCCGAGAGCCGGGCGACGTAACGCGCGACAGTGTCAATTTCGATGTTGACGGGATCGCCCGGCCGCAGGAAGCCGAAACTCGTCACGGCTGCCGTGTGCGGGATGATGTTCACGCTGAACTCCGGCCCTCGCACTTCATTGACGGTCAGCGACACCCCATCAACCGCCACCGACCCCTTGGGCGCGATGAAGCGGGCCAGCGGATCGGGCACCCGGAACGTCCAGCGCACCGATCCATGCACCGGATCGGCCGCCAGCACCTCGCCCACCCCGTCCACATGCCCAGCCACGATATGCCCACCCAACTCGTCGCCGACCTTGAGCGGACGCTCCAGATTGACCCGCGTGCCAACGCGCCAGGCGCCCAAAGTGGTCTTCGACAGCGTCTCGTCCGAAGCATTGACGGCAAACCAGTCGGGGCCAACCTCGATCGCCGTCAGGCAGCAGCCGGAGCATGAAATCGACGCGCCAAGCGGGATGGCGGCCGTCTCCGGCCAGGGCGAACCGATGGTGAGCCGCATGTCGCGCCCTGCCCCGCTCGGCTCGATGGCCCGGACGGTGCCGAGGCCGGTGACGATACCCGTGAACATCAGGCCTCCCTCCGCAATTCGGTCAAAACATCAGCCCCCAGCGTTGCCACGGAATGGCGCACGAAACGGGGCATGTCGGCAAGCCGGGAAATGCCAAAACCCTGCACCCCAGGCCAGCCATCCCCGCCCATCACGGCGGGCGCGTGAAACCAGGCGATCCGGTCCACCAGATCGGCACGCAACAGCGATCCCGCAAGCTGCCCGCCACCCTCAACCAGCAGCCGCGTGATCCCACGCTCCGCCAGCGCCTGCAACGCCCGCTTCAGATCGACGCCGGCATTGGCGCCGGGCACGTCGATCAGCGTCACCCCGAGATCGGACAGCGCCCGCCGGCGAATGGCATCCGCACCGTTGCGCGCGACAATCCAGGTCGGCACCACCCGCGCAGTCGCCACCAGCCGCGCCGTCAACGCGGTCCGCAAATGGCTGTCCGCGACCACGCGCACCACCGGCAGCGCGCGAAATCCCGGAATCCGGCAGGTCAGATCGGGGTCATCTGCCATCACCGTGCCGACGCCGACCATGACGGCATCCTGCTGCCCACGCAGCGCATGCGCCGCCCGGCGTGACGCCGCCCCAGTGATCCACTGGCTCTCGCCCGCACTGGTGGCAATCCGCCCATCCAGCGTCGAGGCCAGCTTCAGCGTCACCAGCGGCCGGCCGGCCCGCACGCGCATGAAAAACCCGGCATTCGCCGCGTCGGTTTCCGCCGTCAGCACCCCCTCGGTCACCGCGATCCCCGCCGCAAGCAGCCGCGCCACACCCGCCCCGTTCACCCGCGGATCAACGTCCCGCGAGCCGATGACAACCCGGGCAATCCCCGCCGCGATCAGCGCATCCGTGCAGGGCGGCGTCCGTCCGTGATGGCAGCACGGCTCCAGCGTCACATAGGCCGTGGCCCCGCGCGCCGCCTCGCCGGCCATCGCCAGCGCCCCCATTTCGCCATGCGGTCGTCCGCCCGGCGCCGTCACGGCCCGCCCGACCACCCGCCCGTCGCGCACGATCACGCATCCCACCGCCGGGTTCGGCCAGCACACGCCGAGACCACGCCGCGCCATCGCCAGGGCCGCGCGCATATGGGCGATATCGTGTTCCATGCCGCTAGCCGGGGTCGCCCAGTTTACCAAGAAAGGCCTCGAAGTCCTTGGCTTCACGGAAATTCCGATACACCGACGCGAACCGCACATAGGCGACGGCATCGACCTCCTTGAGCGTCTCCATCACCAGTTCGCCGATCTGCTGGCTCGGAATATCCGTCTCACCGGACGCTTCAAGCTGACGCACCAACCCATTGACAATACGCTCGATCCGCTCCTCCTGCACCGGCCGCTTGCGCAGCGCGATACGGATCGAGCGGGCCAGCTTGTCGCGATCGAACGGCACCCGCCGGTTATCCGCCTTCACCACCGTCAACTCACGCAGCTGCACCCGCTCGACGGTGGTGAAGCGCTGGCTGCACCCCGTGCAGAACCGCCGCCGCCGGATCGCCGAGCCGTCCTCGCTGGGACGGCTGTCCTTCACCTGGGTATCCTCGTTGCCGCAGAACGGGCAGCGCATCGCGGGCTACCGTCCTGCTACCGGTAGATCGGAAAACGCGCGCAGAGCGTCTGCACCCGCTTGCCCACCGCCGCCTCGATCGCCGCGTTGGTGCCGTCATTGGACGCAGCCAACCCGTCCAGAATCTCGCCGATCATCCGCCCGACCTCCTGGAACTCGGCCACCCCAAAGCCGCGCGTGGTCGCCGCCGGCGTGCCCAGCCGAATGCCCGAGGTGACCGCCGGCTTCACCGGGTCGAACGGAATGGCGTTCTTGTTCGCCGTCATATGCGCCCGCTCCAGCGTCGCCTCCGCAGCCTTGCCGGTCACCCGCTTCGGCCTGAGATCGACCAGAATCAGGTGGGAATCGGTGCCGCCGGTGACGATCGCCAGCCCCTGCTCCACCAGAACAGCCGCCAGCGCGCGCGCATTCGCCGCCACCGCCTGCTGATAGGCGCGGAACTCCGGCCGCAGCGCCTCGCCGAACGCGACCGCCTTGGCGGCGATCACATGCATCAGCGGGCCGCCCTGCAACCCCGGGAACACCGCTGAATTTATACGTTTTCCGATCTCCAGATCATTGCTGAGGATCATCCCGCCACGCGGCCCGCGCAACGTCTTATGGGTCGTCGTCGTCACCACATGGGCATGCGGCAACGGCGTCGGATACACCCCCACCGCCGCCAGCCCGGCGAAATGCGCCATGTCCACCATGAAATACGCGCCAACCGCATCAGCCACCCGACGAATGCGCGCAAAGTCGATCTCACGCGGATAGGCCGACCCGCCAGCAATGATCAGCTTCGGCTTCTCGGCATGGGCAAGCCGCTCAAGCTCCTCATAATCCAGCAAACCGTCATCCGCACGCACGCCATACTGCACCGCGCGGAACCACTTGCCCGACAAATTCGGCGCCGCCCCATGCGTCAGATGCCCGCCCGCCGCCAGGCTCATGCCCAGAATGGTATCGCCCGGCTTGATCAGCGCCAGGAACACCGCCTGGTTCGCCTGCGCCCCCGAATGCGGCTGCACATTGACGAATTCGCATGAAAACAACTGCTTGGCGCGCGCAATGGCAAGATTTTCCGCCACATCGACATGCACGCACCCGCCATAGTAGCGCCGCCCCGGATAGCCCTCGGCGTATTTATTGGTCAGCACCGACCCCTGCGCCTCCATCACCGCGCACGAGACGATGTTTTCCGAGGCGATCAACTCGATGCCGTCCTGCTGGCGCACCAGTTCATGCCCGATGGCTGCCGCCAGCTCGGGGTCGGTCTCGGCGATCGAGGCGGAGAAGAAGCGGTCAGTCGCGTTCATCGAAAAATCCTCAAACGGGCACGAGATTGGCGAGGCGGTGAATATGGCGGCCGCCCTCGAATTCCGTGGCGAAAAAGGCGCGCAGAATGTCAGACGCCGTCTCGGCCCCGGTCAGCCGGCCGCCGAGGGCCAGCACATTGGCGTTGTTATGCGCCCGTCCCAGCCGGGCCGTCGTCGAGTCCGCCGCCAGCACGCAGCGGATCTCCGCATGGCGATTGGCGGCGATCGACATGCCAACCCCGGTGCCGCAGATCAGCACGCCGAAGCGCGCCTGCCCCGCCGCGAGGGCGCGACAAACCGGATGGGCGAAATCCGGATAATCGACCCGCACGAAGTTATGGGTACCGAAATCGACAACCGGAAACCCGCACGCCGCCAGCCAGTCGAGTACGGGCTGCTTGAGCGGGAATCCAGCATGGTCGCAGCCAAGGGCCACGGTGATGACATCACTGTTCATCCGCGCCCTTTAACACGCGGCGCGGCCAGGGTGAAATTGCCCGCGGAGCGCCCGGCGCAGAGCGGGCATGCATCGCGTCCGCAAGGTTGGCAATCGCCTGCCCCTTCGCCATGGTGCCGGCAACACCAAGGGGATCAGGGCTAACCGCCCGCTTCGGCGACAAGGCAAAGCGCGCCTCCGACGCCGTCGGAGACGCGCTGACGATTGCTACGGCTGCTTCGGCGCCGGCCAGCTGCTCCAGGTCATCGCATCCGAGACCAGCCGTTCGTTCATGTGATCCTCGACCCCCTTGACGCCCGGGACGTTGAGCGCCGCCACCGTCATCGCCTCGCGCACTTCGGCGGAACGCACGGCGCCCCACAGATGGACCACGCCTTCCTGCACGATCACGTTGCCCTCGTCCGGCAGATCGGCCCAGTTCTGTACGCGGATTTCCGCCAGATAGGCATTGCGAATGCGGCTATCCTCGTCGCCGCTTTTGCCTACCGGCGGCTTCGCACGGCTGATCAGCCCCTGCAGCAGGTTCGAGCGGCTGACGATCCCCACCACATGGCCGGAAATATCCACCACCGGCACCCGTTTGATCCGCTTGCCTTCGAGAATATCCACGATATCAGACACATGCGTGTCCTCCATCACGGTGATGACCTGGTGCGACATCACCTGCCGCGCCGTGCGGGCGTGTGCGTGGATGTATTCGGCGGCCAGCGTGTCGCGCGAGAAGAACAACTCGAGCCATGACGGCTTGCGCGCCGCCCCCGGCTCCACCTGGCGCAGCAGATCGCCCGCGCTGACGATGCCGATCGGCCGGCCGGCCTCGACCACCGGGACGGCACTGATGCGTTTCTCGACCAGCAGCCGGGCGATCTCCGTCACCAGCGTATCCGGAGAAACGGTCACGACGGGCTTGGTCATGATGTCGGCGGCGATCATGGCGATGTCCTCCACATAATTTCGTGCGAACATACTATAACTCGCGAACCGGCCGCGCGTTGACCTGAATCAATGCGGAGGCATCAAAACCGCGTTGTCAGGTCACTCATCCACGCCGGCGAGATTTCGACGAGATAGGTCTCAACCGCATGATCCCAGCCGGTCAGGATCAAGACCGCGATCGCCAGTGCGCCGCCGCCGAGGACGTATTTACCGCCCGCGCCGGCCTGCATCATCCGGCCACGCCAGCGCCGCATCGCCTCGCGCGAGAGCGAGCCGACCACCACCAGCGGCACGGCGGCCCCGATCCCGAACGCCACCATCACCGCGGCCACGGCGCCCAGGTCCTGCCCGCGCGCCGCCAACGCCGAGGCCGCACCCAGCGTCGGCCCGACGCAGGGGCTCCAGATCGCGCCAAGCACCAGCCCGATGACGAATTGCCCGGCTAAGCCCGACGGCGCGAACCGTTCCAGCAACCGATTGCCGGCGTCGCCCAACCCGGACGTCGCGGTCGCAAAGCGGGCCTGCAACGCCCCGCTCAGCATCACCAGCCCGAAGCCGCCAAGGATGAACGCCGACAGCAGGCGGAACACTTCCCCATCCAGCCCGGCGGCGAAACCCACGGTGGCAACGAACAACCCGACCGTGACGAAGGAGATCACCATCCCCGCCGTCAGCGCGATCATGCCAAAGCGATGCGCCGTCACCGCCGCGCCGAGCACCAGCGGCAGCAACGGCAGCACGCAGGGCGAGAGCGTGGAGAGCAGTCCGGCGATGAAGCCGAACCCGATCCCACCGCTCATCGCCTTGCGCCGATGGTCCGATGCAAGCTCAACCGCGCGCCTTCGCCACCAACGCGCCGATCGCCCCGGGATCGGTGATCCCCACGGAGCGGTCACGCTCGACCTTGCCCTTGAAAGCGATGAGCGTGCTCTGCATCCGCACGTCGAACCCCTTCACGACGTCCTTCTGGCTATCGAAATCGACAATGAGGATCACCAGATCCTTGTTTTCCGCCCGCCCGGCGAGTTCGTCGATGATCGGCCGCTGCCTGGTGCAGGTCGGGCACCAGCTGGCGTGCACCGCCACGAGGATCGGCTTGCCGGCCGCCTGCGCCGCGGCGAAGGCGGCCGCATCGTATGTCGTGATGCTCGCCGCCTGGGCATGGCCGACAAAACCGCCGAGGCCGAGCACGCCGGCGCCGATGAGCATTTTTCTGCGTGTCACGGTAACGTCCCTCCGTTTGAAGTGTCTGACATCGGAGGGTTCGCGCCATGCCGATCCGGGGTTACACTCCGATCACCGGATTTTTGAGGGCGCGATCCGCGACATGAGAATGCGGAGGTCGAGGATGACGATACAGCCGGACGCAGGAACAGGCGGCGCCGATGACAGCGCCCGCTGGCCCGTTTTGATGCAGGCCGCGCAGGATGGCGACCAGGCCGCCTACCTGACGCTGCTGCGCGAGGTCACCCCCTGGGTCCGCCGCATCGCCGCGCGCGGCCTGCGCAATCCCCATGCGGCCGAGGACGTGGTGCAGGACACGCTGCTGAGCCTGCACGCGGCCCGCCATACCTACGATCCCGCGCGTCCGTTCAAGCCCTGGCTGCTCGCGATCGCCCGCGCACGGCTGATCGACCATCTCCGGCGCAGCATGCGCGCCGCCAAGCGTGAGACGGCGTTGCAGGACATGCATGAAACCATCGCCGACCCGGCGGCGAACCAGGTTCAGGAAGGCTGGGACCCCGGTGCCTGGGGCAATCGGGCGCTACAGACGGCGATCGGTAGCTTGCCTGTTGGCCAAAGAAACGCTGTGATCTTGTTGAAATTGAAAGAAATATCCTTGCAGGATGCCTCGCGCGCCACCGGCCAATCGGTCAACGCCCTGAAGGTTGCGGTGCATCGCGCGATCCTGCGCCTGCGGATAAAGTTGCAGAACCCAGCATGACGGCCACCGATCCACTGCTCCTGCGCCTCGCCGATGACGCGACGCCCGTGCGGCGCCTCGCGCCGCCGGCGCGCCGTGCCTTCGCCTACATCGTCTTTGCCGCCACGCTGCTGATACCGCTGCTGCTGCTGCACGGCGCCCGTGGCGACATCGCCGAGGCCATCACCGAACCGGAATTCGCCCTCCGCCTGATCGCCGCCGGAGCGACCGGCGCCGCCGCGGCATTCGCCGCCTGCATGCTCGCCGTGCCCGGCCGCGCCGCCGCCTGGGCGCTGTTGCCGCTGCCACCCTTCGCGCTCTGGGCCGGCACCATCGGGTTCGGCTGCCTCACCGGCTGGATCAGCCTCGACCTCAACGGCGTTACCCGCGAGGAACTGCTGCGCTGTGCCTCCACGCTGCTGATCGCCGGCGTGCCACTCACCTTCGCCATGCTCGGCCTGCTCCGCCGCGCGGCCCCCCTGCGTCCCCGGCTGGCGAGCCTCACCGGCGGGCTGGCCGCCGCCGGCATGACCGCATTCGCCCTGACGCTGCTGCACCCCATCGACGCCAGCATCGCCATCCTCGTCTGGAACGGCGGCAGCGTGCTGCTCTTCGTCGGCGTCGAACTCGCTCTCGCCCGCCGCCCCCGGCACGGCTGATCCACCCCTGGTCCCCACGCGATTTCTGCCGCACCATCGCGACAAAGTTCGGGCGACCCCAGATGACCATGACGGCGAAACTTGATTCCCTTCTGCAAGCGCATATCGGCCCCATCCCCGGAGTCGCCACCTTCGCCACCACCGGCAACGAGACCCTCTACGAAGGCGCCTTCGGCACCCGCGACCTCACGACCAACGCGCCGATGACGGTGGATACCGTCTTCGGCCTGGCCTCCATGACCAAGGCGCTCGTCTCCGCCGGCGCCATGCAGCTGGTGGAGCAGGGCAGGCTGTCGCTCGACGCCCCGATCGCCGACGTGCTGCCCGAGCTTTCCGCCCCCCAGGTGCTCGAAGGTTTCGCCCCCGATGGCACCCCCCTCCTGCGCCCGGCGGTCGGCCCCATCACCCTGCGCCAGTTGCTGTCGCACAGTTCGGGCTACGGCTATAACAGCTGGAACGCGGACATCCTGCGCTGGATGGAACACACCAACGCCCCGCGTTTGCCCACCAACAGCGCCGAACTCGCGCAGATCCCCCTGCTGTTCGACCCCGGCACGCAATGGAACTACGGCATCAGCACCGACGTCGTCGGCAAGGCCGTCGAGGCCGTCACCGGCCAGCGCCTCGACCACTACCTCCGCGACGCCCTCTTCACTCCCCTCGGCATGATCGACACCACCGCCGAATTGACCGACGCCCAACGCGCCCGCCAGGTGCGCGTCCATCACCGCGCGCCCGATGGCAGCCTCACCCCGGCGACCAGCCAGCAATTCGGCACCCCCCCGGGCTGGTGCCTCGGCGGCGGCGGCCTGCTCGGCACCGGGCGCGATTATCTGCGCTTCATCCGCATGATCCTCAACAAAGGCAGCCTCGACGGCACCCGCGTGCTATGGCCGCGCACGGTCGCCGACATGTCCACCAATTCCCTCCGCCCCGGCGTCCACGTCACGAAAATGCGCAGCATCATCCCCGCCCGCTCCAACGACGCCGAGTTCTTCGAAGGCCAGCGCAAAACCTGGAGCACCGCCTTCATGATCAACGAGGAAAAAGCGCCAACCGGCCGCAACCCCGGCAGCCTCGCCTGGGCCGGCATCGCCAACACCTATTTCTGGATCGACCCAGCCGCCAATCTTGGCGGCATCATCCTGATGCAGATCATGCCCTTCGCCGACGGCCCGGCACTCGATGCCTTCGCCGCCTTCGAACGCGCAGTCTACGAGGCGGTCAGCGCGCCACAGTAGTCAAGCGAACGCAAGCGCGCCTCCGGCGGCCAAGGGCCGAAGGCCCTTGGAACCCCCGACTGCTCGCGGCTGGACGGACGGCCTTCGGGTGAGGCACCCGCGATCTCGCCGCATTCACTGGCGAAGCCCAAACTCTCGCGCGAATGCGCGCTTGCCTTCCCTGGACTGCCGTGGGGGATCCGATCAGACTCTCCTTAGATGAGGGTCCTGTCAAGTCGTGCTGGCGTAGCAACTCGTGACTGAGATCGATGGCGCGGCGAAAGGCCACGGCAGCGAGATCGTCCCCCAGAATTGGTGCACCACGGTCACGATGACCGCCGTCCCGGGCGACCCGTTGCACGACCCGGCGGTAGTCACTGTGACATCCGACGCCGAAACCGAATCTGGCACGAGCCACTCCCCTACTGCCGCCGCCACATAGGCCGGCACATTGGGACAATCCGGGCTGCCAAGTGCCGCGCACCGCGCTCCCATCAAAGCCGCCGACTGCATCGAGTTCAGCGTCCAGATGATAAATCCAAGTTCCAGCACAGCGAACATAAGCGTAAATAATATAACGCTGATGAAGGTGAATTCCAGCGCGTACACGCCGCGCCTTTCCCGCCGCAGCCGCCTCAGTAGGCCACCTGCTGTCATTTCACTCGCACCGCAGCGGACTGATAGATGGAGTTATTCATATACTGGCTGATCACCGGAAAAAGCGGCGAATAGGTATAGAGTGCCTGGATCGTGACATATTGGCCAGGCAATGCAGCGGTGTTGGCACAGTTCGTCGTGCAAACCTGTGTCGCCAAGGTTGGCGGAAGGCTGCCGGAAAGGCAGAAACAGGCCGGCCCAACTACGGTAACCACGGTGCCGGAGAGCACCGCATCCGCCGCCTTTTGCACCGCGCTCGCGACGTTGGCGTTAGCTCCGGTCTCGGTCTTTATCAGGTAGGCGTACTGCGCGCCATGCGCCACCGCGCCGGAAAGCTTGCCGCGTGCCCACATGTTCAGTCCGAAATCGGTAAGCCCTCCGAACACGGACAACAGCACTGGAAACACCAGCGCCAACTCGATCGCCGCGTTGCCGCCGCGGTCCCTGCGCAAGCCCCGTCGCCGGAGCAATTCATGCCATCGCGCGCCGCACAAGCCAGCCATTGCTCGCCAGTTCATTTCACCACCTTCACGATTGGCGAACCCACCGGTACCGGGAAGTTCGGCACCCCCGAGTTCGATGCGCAGTTGTTGGCGAGATAGCCGTTGTTCGCGAGGGTGACGGAGTTGGCGATGACGACGCTGCACGTGCCCGCCGAATTGCCGAAATTATTCGCGAGATACACCATGCCGTTCGGATTGTAGATCACCCCCGAGGCGGTCAACGACGTATTGTTGTTGAAGTTCATTGTGGCCGATGACGTGCCAATCAGCACCATGCCCGGGATGCCCGAAGCCGCGCCGACCAGTGGCGCCGACAATGTCGCCACAACATTGTTACTGAAATTAACTGTTCCGGTAGCTACGATTGTCACTCCCGCTCCGCCGATGATGACATTATTGCCGAAGCTGATATCGCCGTGAACCAGATACAGGCCAGGGCTGAGGGTGACGTTGGTGTTATTGCCGAAGTTCATTCCGGTATAGGATCCGGGCGACTTCGTCCCGCCGCCGCTCAGGACGGAACCGCCCGCAGCGGCGGCGTTTGTCATTGCACTCTGGACGGTTGCATTGCTGGCATAGGGATCGGTGAACGTAGCCGTCCCCGATCGCATCGGCCCGTTGATGACACCGCCGTTCTTTTGCGTGATGGTTCCGGCCGCCATGAAACCGCTGGTCGTCACCACGGCGTTGTTGTCCACCGCGACCCCGCCGTTGATCCGCGCCGCGCAGGACGACATGGACACAACGGCGTTGTTGTTGATCTGCAACGCGGTGGCAGCCGTGCCCGTCACCAACATGCATCCGTTCACGTTGATCGGCAGAATTTCCGCGGTGGCAGTGGCGGAAACCACCACATCCGTCTGGGACGTCACCAATTTCGCCAGGATGAGCGGCACGGTCTGCTGGATTACCGCTTGGAACGCCGTATTGGAGCTATCCTGAACCCCGACGACCTTGCGCATCGTGATCCAGTTGTTCGTGAGCGTGCTGGTACCGGCGTTCCACACCCGGGTCGCCGAACCGGTGAAACCGTTCAACTCCGCGACATCGGCCCCCGCGCCGGCGGCGACCTCGTCGCTGGCCCCCGCGTTCTTCGCCACCGTCGCCGCCAATGCCGCCGCATCAGCGCCCCGCTGCGCCTCGGTCTGGCGCACACTCCAGAAACTGACCTCGACCCCGAGTCCGGCCGCCCCGACCAGAACGGGTAAGATGAGCCCGACCATCATCGCGATATTGCCTCGTCGGTCCCGCAAATGCTCCCATAGCGCCCGCACGGCCCGCCGACCGGTCGGCGGGCCGTGCGG
>JAYTUU010000062.1:0-7529 GCA_043744375.1 Rhodospirillales bacterium
CTCAAGCCGCAATCAAGGCTCCGCCGGCGTCGTGCGCAGCGCGCAGTCGCGCGACGGGCCGAGGGCCCTTGGAACCCCCCTACTGCTCGCGGCTGGATCAGCATTCCCGCGGGCACGGCACGGTGGACTTACCCCCCTGCAATCGGGCAATAGGAACTGGCCCCATGGCGGGCCTTGCGAACAGGAGCGATTTCGATGAGTGGCGTTGCGACGAAGAGCGGGGCGGGCGAACTGGATGTTTTGGTGATCGGCGCCGGATTTGCCGGGCTGTATCAACTCCTTTGCCTGCGCGACCGGCTCGGGCTGTCCGTGCGGGTGCTGGAGGCGGCCGGCGGGGTCGGCGGCACCTGGTACTGGAACCGCTATCCCGGCGCGCGCTGCGATTCGGAGAGCCACTCCTATTGTTACTCCTTCTCCAAGGAATTGCTGGAGGAATGGACCTGGTCGGAGCGCTACCCCGAGCAGCCGGAGATCATGCGCTACCTCAACCACGTCGCTGACCGTTTCGACCTCAAGCGCGACATCCAGTTCAACACCCGCGTGACCGCGGCGCGCTATGACGGGGTGGCCAATCGCTGGCGGGTGACGACGGAGGCGGGTGAGGAGTTTACCGCGAAGTTTCTGATCACCGCCGTCGGCTGCCTGTCCTCGGCGAACGTGCCGAACATCTCCGGCCTCGATGATTTTGCCGGGCGCTGGTACCACACCGGGCAATGGCCGCATGAGGGCGTCGATTTCACCGGCAAGCGCGTCGGCCTCGTCGGCACCGGCTCGACCGGCATCCAGGCCGCCCCGGTGATCGCCGAGACGGCGGCGCATCTGACCGTGTTCCAGCGCACCGCCAACTACTCCGTGCCGGCCCGCAACGTGCCGCTGACGCCGGAGTTCCAGCGCTACGTGCGCGAGAACCACGCGGACATCCGCCGTGTCATGCATGCCACCCCGAACGGCCATCCGTTCGTGAATTCCGAGCGCCTCGCTTTGGACTCGACGCCCGAGGAGCGCGAGGCGCTCTATGAGGCGGCGTGGGAGAAGGGTGGCTTGCAGTTCCGTGCCACCTTCCAGGACCTGCTGGTGAGCAAGCCCGCCAACGATACCGCCGCCGAGTTCCTCAAGCGCAAGATCCGCGAGATCGTCAAGAACCCCGCGACGGCGGCAAAGCTGTCCGATATCGACCATCCCTATGCGGCCAAGCGCCCGCCGATCGATAGCGGGTATTTCGAGACCTTCAACCGCGACAATGTGGAGCTCGTCGATGTCCGCGCAATGCCGATCGAGCGGATCACACCCGCTGGCATCAAGACCGCCGACGCGGAGTATCCGCTCGACATCATCGTGTTTGCCACCGGGTTCGACGCGATGACCGGGCCGCTGCTGCGCATGGAGATCGCCGGGCGCGATGGCGTGGCCCTGCGCGATGCATGGCATGCGGGGCCACGCAGCTATCTCGGCCTCAGCATTCCCGGCTTCCCCAATTTGTTCACCGTCACCGGGCCGGGCAGCCCGTCCGTGCTGTGCAACATGCCCGTGGCGATCGAGCAGCATGTGGAGTGGATCACCGCCTGCATCGCGCATATGCGCGCGAACGGGCTGGAACGCATCGAGGCGGAACCGGCGGCGGCCGATCAATGGGTGGCGCATGTCAACGATGCCGCCAACGCCACGCTGCTGCCGGAGGCCGGGCATTCCTGGTATCTCGGCGCCAACGTGCCAGGCAAGCCGCGGGTGTTCATGCCCTATGCGGGGGGCATGCTGCGCTATCGCGAAATCTGCGCCGACGTGACCGCGAAGGACTATCGGGGGCTGACGCTGGCGGGCTAGTCGAACAGGCCTAACTCGGTCGCCTTGATCTGCAGGGCGAGATACTTCGAGAAGATGCGGCACTGCGCGAGGCTGCCGGCGGTGAACCACAGGCCAGGCTGGGCGGTGCGGCGCCACATGTTGCGGAGTTCGCCGCCCACGTCGAAGCCCCAGACCGGGCCGATGCGTTCGGCGATCCCGTCACCGAGATAGGCGCGCACGACGTCCTGCTGGTTCTTGTAGCCGGTGGCGAGCACGACGAGTTCCGCCTTGTGCACCTGGCCATCGCGCATGCGCACGCCATCGGCCACGAAGCGGTCGATCTCCTCGAAATGCAGCAGGCCGATCTGGCCGTCGACGATCAGGTCGGAGCAGCCGACGTTGAAGTAGTAGCCGCCGCCATGGCGCAAATATTTCATCTGGAAGCCCAGGCAATCCGGGCCATTGTCCAACCGGAAGCCGCGGGCGGCGAGACCGTCGAGCAGGGATTTGTCGACCACGCGCGAGGCGGCGGTGGAGAGTTGGTAGGCCTGCTTCATCACCGGAAAGGGCACCGAGGTGGCCAGCTGGTCGCAATCCTCGAACGGCACGCCCTCGGTGTAGATGGCGTAGACGACCTGCGCCTCGCGGATGCTGACGATATGGGTCGGGCTGCGCTGGATCATCGCGACCTCGGCGCCGCTGGCGTGCAGGTCCTGCGCGACATCGTGGCCGCTATTGCCGGTGCCGAGCACCAGCGCCTTGCGGCCCTTCCAGGCCACGCCGTTGGTGTAGCGGCCGGAATGCATGACCGTGCCGGCGAAATCGGCAATGCCAGGCAGGTCCGGCGTTTGCGGGATCGAGCTGACGCCGGTGGCGAAGACGAGGTGGCGCGGATGCATTTCCCGGGTGCTGCCATCGGCGCGGCGCAGAGTGACGGACCAGGTTTTTACGACATCATCGTAGCGGCCGGCGACGAGTTCCGTGCCGGTCCAGAAATTCAGGTCGAGGCTGTCGACATAGGTCTCGAACCAGTTGGCCAGCTTGTCCTTGGGGATGAACACCGGCCAGGTCGCGGGGAACGGCATATAGGGCAGATGATTGACATGCACCTCGTTGTGCAGCGTCAGCGAATGGTAGCGCTTGCGCCAGTTGTCGCCGATGCGGGCCTCGCGATCGACGATCAGCGTGTCGATGCCCAGTTGGCGTAGCCGGGCGGCGATGCCGAGGCCGGCCTGACCGCCACCGACGACGAGGACGGTCGGGTCGTGATCGGCGTAGGCACGGGCCTTGTTACGTTTGTCGAGCCAGTTGTCGGCCCCGAAATCGCGCGAGTAGTCCTCGGCACTGGCCCGCTGGGCGCCGGTTTCGGCATGGCCGTGCAGCGCATCGAGGTTGGTCGATAGCGTCCAGGCGCGGTGGCCGCCGGGGCCGTCGGGGTCGGCGACCAGACGGACGACGCCGGAGGCGGTGCCGAACGCGGTCTCGAAGCCGAAGATCACCTCGATCGCGGCGGTGCCGGCGCGCATCACCCGGCGCGGCGGGGTGCGGGTCGGCGGCAGGTGGAAGCCGGCCGGCCGCGTGCAAGCGAGGGTCTGGCCGAGCGTTTCGGCAATCGCAAGGCGGCCGGAGACGGTGTGCAACTGCCAGGTGAAGGCCAGAATGTCGCGCCAATGGCCATCAGAGGCGAACAGATCGGCGGCGGTGGCGCTGTCGTCCTGAGCGAGCGCGGCCTCGAAGGCCGTCAACCAAGCCGCGGCCGCTGCCTGCGGGGCCAGATCAAGGTGGGCCGCGTCGTTCATCGTGCTGTCTCCTCGTGTGCTTGTCGACCTGCCATGCTCTGGCCCCATCGCGCGATCTGGCCCACGATGGGCAACCACGAACGGGGAAGGCAACAACATGCGACTGAACGGCAAGGTAGCCATTGTCACCGGCGGCGGCAACGGAATGGGGGCGGCCGAGGCGCGGCTGTTTGCGCGCGAGGGTGCCAAGGTCGTTGTGGCCGATATTCTGGCGGACCTCGGCGAGGCCGTGGCCGCCACTATCCGCGCGGCCGGCGGCGACGCGATCTTCGTCCAGATCGATGTGACGAGCGAGGCCGCCTGGCATGCGCTGATCGCGGCGACGATGGCGGCCTATGGGCGGCTCGACATCCTCGTCAACAATGCCGGCATCTCCGGCAGTGCGGTCGGCGATCCCGATGGCGTCGATGGCTGGCACCGGATTATCGCGATCAACCAGACCAGCGTGTTCCTTGGCACCAAGCTGGCCGTCGAACAGATGATCAAGACCGGCGGCGGGTCGGTGGTGAATATCTCGTCGATCATGGGCTTCGTCGGCAGCGAAAGCGGGCACCCCGCGTATCACGCGTCCAAAGGCGCGGTGCGCATCTACTCCAAAGCCGCCGCGGTGCGTTATGGACCGCTCGGCGTGCGCGTGAACACCGTGCATCCAGGCTACCTGCCGGCGATGCTCAACTCGACCAACGGTAACGAACGCGCCGACAAGATCGCGCAAACGCCACTGCGGCGGATCGGCGAAGTGATGGACGTGGCGTACGGGGTGCTGTTCCTGGCCTCCGACGAGGCGGCGTTCGTGACCGGGACGGAACTGGTGATCGATGGCGGGTGGCTGGCGCAGTAAATGCGGGGTTATCCGCCGGTAATCGCCCCCCTTTCGCGTAAATCGGCGATTTCGGGTTCGGAATAGCCGGCGTCGCGGAGGATTTGGCCGCTGTGTTCGCCGTGTCCGGGGGCGACGGTGATCGGGACTTTGGCGATGTTGCTGACGGTGAAGGGGCTGTCGATGGTCAGAAAGCCGGTATCGGCGATCGGGCGCAGGATGCCGGCGGCGTGGGCTTGCGGGTCGTGAGCGACTTCCTCGACGGTGCCGACGATGCCGAAGGTGAGGCCGGCGGCGTCGAGGGTTTTGCGCCAGTGGGCGAGGGGGTGGGCGGCGACGGCGTGGTCGAGGATTTGCATCAAAGCGGGGGCGTTGGTGCGGCGTGAGGGAATATCGATGAAGCGGGGATCGTCCACCAGTTCCGGCCGGCCGATGGCGCAAGCGAGGGCCGGCCATTGGCGGACTTCGCTGGTGAGGGCGAGGAGGAAGTAGCGGTCGTCGGCGCAGCGATAGATGCCGCCGAGGGCGTGCGTGGTTTGTTCGCGTGGCAGCCGGGGCGGGATATCGGCGCCGCAGAGGGCGGCCTGGATGAGCATGGCGTTGGACCACATGCCGTTGGCAAGGAGCGAGGCCCGCACTTCCGCGCCGATGCCGGTTTTCTCGCGCCGGTAGAGCGCGGTGAGGATGCCGGCGTAGAACGCCATGCCCGTTGGATGGTCGCCCATGCCACCGACGGAGCGGGCGGGTGGGGCGTGCATGTCGACGCGCACCTGGTCCATCAGGCCGGAGCGGCCCCAGAAGGCGGTAAGGTCGAAGCCGGTTTTGCCGGCTTCCTCGCCGTCTTCGCCGTAGGCGGTGAAGGAGCCGTAGATCAGGCGGGGGTATTTGTCGGCGAAGTCGCTGTAGCGGACGCGCAGGCGCTCGCGGACGGGCAGCGGCAGGTTGGTGATGAAGACGTCGGCCTGGGAGACGAGGCGTTCCAGGACGGCGCGGCCGGCGTCGGATTTGAGATCGACGGCCAGGCCGCGCTTGTTGCGGTTATCGACCAGCCACGGATAGTTGTGCGGCGAGTTCGGCAGGCCGGGCCGCTGGTGCAGATGCCGCCATGGATCCCCCTCCCCCGGCGCCTCGATCTTGATGACGTCGGCGCCGTAATCCGCCAGCACGGTCGCGGCCGTGGGGGCCGCGATGTAGGTGGCGCAGTCGATGACCTTGAGGCCGGCGAACAGGGGCTCGCCGGTCATCGGGGGTTGGGGATCGTGCATGGGGTGGTCAGTCGAGGTCCATGCCGTTCATGCCGGCGTTCTGACGGGCGCGCTTCTGCAGGTCCATCATGATCGGGCCGAGCTTGGTGGGGTCTTCCTCGGGCGTGACGGTCGGGCCGCGATGCCAACCCTCGGCGATCGCCAGGATACCGCCGCCGGCTTCGACGATGCGGCCGGTGAAGTCGGACGATTCCAGACTGGCGATCCAGACGATGGCGGGCGAGACGCGGGCCGGGTTGCCGGCGTCGATCTGCTCCTGGGTGCGCTCACGCAGGCCGGCGGTCATGCGGGTGACGGCTTGCGGGGCGACGGCGTTGACCGTGATGCCGTAGCGCTTCAGTTCGCGGGCGGCGATGACCGTGAAGGCGGCGATGCCGGCCTTGGCGGCGCCGTAGTTGGTCTGGCCGGTGTTGCCGTAAATGCCGGAGACCGAGGAGGTGTTGATGATGCGGGCGTTGACGGGGCCGTCGATCTCCTTGGACAGGTTGCGCCAATAGGCGGCGGCGTGGCGCGCGGGGCCGAAGGTGCCCTTGAGATGGACGGCGATCACCGAGTCCCACTCTTCTTCCATCATGTTCGCCAGGACGCGGTCGCGCAGGATGCCGGCGTTGTTCACGAGGACGTCGAGGCGGCCGAAGGTGTCGATGGCCTGGTCGATCATGCGCTTGGCGCCCATGAAATCGGCGACGTTGTCGGTGTTGACAACGCCATCGCCGCCGGCGGCCTTGATGGTGCGGACGACTTCCTGGGCGGGGGTTTCGTCGGCGCCGACGCCTTCGGTGTTGGCGCCGATGTCATTGACGACGACCTTGGCGCCGTGGGCGGCCAGCATGATCGCATGCGCACGCCCGATCCCGCGTCCGGCGCCGGTGACGATGGCGACGCGGCCGCTGCATAGAAGACTCATTTTTTGTTTCCTCACAGTATTTGAACAACCCGTATTTGAACAACCCGTATTTGAACAACCGGGGCTTGGCGCCGAACTTTCGGCAGGTTCGCCGGGGATGCCGGGAATGTCAATTTCCCGGGGCGAGGGTTATTTGTTTTGATATCGTAATATTTTGAGCAAACCTCGGCACAAGGAGGTCAGTCGGATTTTGCGCGGCGGGTCCGAAACGGCAGGATGATGGAGCGCGGAATGCCCCAGGGATGCACCGTCGAGCGACGCACGGACGGCGGCCGCAGCGGGCCGGGCGCGCGGGGTGGGCGTGGCCGCGGTGGGCGGGGCGGCAGTTGCAGGAAGTCGGGGAGAGTGACGCCGAGCATGCGGCAGAGCGGGCGCAAAATGCGCCCCGCGCTGGGCGCCGCGGCGAGGAGGGCGGCGGTTTCGGAGTCGTTCAGGAGGGCTTCGAGCTGGCTACCGTAACCTGCGGCCATGTAGCCGAGCTCGCGGACCAGCCAAAGCTCTGTCCTTGGCAAACCGGGTGGGCGCGGTACCGCAGGTGGGAGAGGCAAGGGCGGGGCGGGCGGACGCGAACGGGGACGAGACGGCCGCAGCCGACCGGCGGCGAGACGGGCCATCAGGTGGTTGATACGGTCGATGGCGCGCTTCAAACGCCCCCATAGCAGGACGGTGTGGGGGACGCCGAGCGTGCGAAAACGCGCGGCCACGAGCACGGCTAGAGCGCCGATGATGAGTTCGAACCGGCGGGCGAAGTCGGTGCCCTGAGTGGCCGTTGAGTTCATGATATGTTCTTTATATCAGAACGCAAGCCGCGGCAAGGGAAATCGTCGGGCAATCCAGGGCCATCGGGTGAAGCACGGCATTGCAGGTCTCGGCACTCATCCTTCCCCTGATGGGCGTCCTTCCCTGATGGGCGTCATTGCGAGCCCTTGCGAAGCAATCCAGCATCACCACAAGAC
>JAYTUU010000063.1:0-7450 GCA_043744375.1 Rhodospirillales bacterium
AAGGCGGTGCTCAACCGTCATTGCGAGCCCTTGCGAAGCAATCCAGAGCCGCCCAAATGGTCTTGTGGTGATGCTGGATTGCTTCGCAAGGGCTCGCAATGACGCCCATCAGGTGAAGGATGAGGGCCGAGACCTGCAATGCCGTGCTTCACCCGATTGCCCTGCGTTAAAATCCGGCTTGTAGTGCAATCCGCATGGCAGCCATGCTAGGCTAGTCAGGTGCAAGGCCCGGGACCACCCGCCGCCGCTTCGAGGAGGACCAAGATGGCCATTCGTAAACTGCTGCTCCCGCTGACCGGCACCGCCGCCGGGGAAGCCGCGCTGGCGACGGCACTGATCGTGGCCCGGCTATGGAACGCCCATGTCACCGCGCTGCATGTCCGCGTCGACAGCCGCGACGTGGCACCGCTCGCCGGCGAGGGGCTGTCCGGCGCGATGATCGAGGAGATGATGTCGGCCACCGAGAAGGAAAGTTCGGACCGCGCCCAAGCGGTGCGCGCGATGTTCGATCGCTTCGTCGAGCAGCATCACGTCTCCGTGTCCGAACCGCGCTACGACACCGGCCACGCAACGGCGAGCTTCGCCGCGGTGACCGGGCGCGAGGAGGATCTGGTGGCACAACTCGCCCGCCTGTCCGACCTGACGATCGTGCCGCACCCGGAATCGGGCGATGATGTCTCCTCGTCCGACGCACTGCACGCGGTGCTGTTCGACAGCGGGCGGCCCGTGCTGATCTCGCCGCAGACAGCACCGACCAGCGTCGGCTCCCGCGTCTGTATCGCCTGGAACGGCACCGCGGAGTCGGCCTCGGCGGTGCAGGCCGCGCTGCCGTGGATGCTCCGGGCCGAAGCCGTGCGCATCCTCACCGCGTTGGGCTACCAGCGGCGCGGGCCAGAAGCGCAGGACCTCGCGGATTATCTGGCGTTGCACGGCGTGAAGGCAGAGGTCGCCACTTTCCAGCCCGTCGACAAGACGGTCGGCGGCGGGCTGCTGAAGGCGGCCGCCGATTTCGGCTGCGATCTGCTGTGCATGGGTGCCTATTCGCACTCCCGGCTGCGCCAGTTGATCCTCGGCGGGGTGACGCGGGTGGTGCTCGAGCGGTCGAACCTGCCGGTGCTCATGAACCGCTGACGTGTATGGCGTTGACGATCCCGCCGGCGCAGCGGCGCCTCTTGAAAACCCGTCGCGGCGGCGGCGCTTGAAAACCCGCGCGGCGGCGCCGCTTGAAAACCCGGCGCAGCGGCGCCTCTTGAAAACCGGGCGCGCCAGTCTTGTTTCGACTGATATGTTCGCTATTGAACAATCAGGAGCCGAACAATGATCCAAGTGCAACCCTTCGCCCGCCTCGGCCGCTTCCAGAACGACTGGCTCAACGCGCGCTACCATTTCAGCTTCGGCCAGTACCGCGACCCTGCGCGCCGCGGCATCGGCGGCCTGCTGGTATGGAACGACGACGAGATCGCGCCGGGTCGCGGCTTCGACGCGCATCCGCACGAGGACATGGAGATCATCACCTTCGTCCGCGAAGGCGCCATCACCCATCGCGACAACCTGGGCAATGAGGGGCGGACGGCGGCGGGCGACGTGCAGGTGATGCATGCGGGCACCGGCATCGTGCACGCCGAAATGAACCTGGAGGCGACGCCGACGCGGCTGTTCCAGATCTGGATCCATCCGGGCACGCGTGGCGTGGCACCAGGCTGGGGGATGCGCAAGTTCCCCCGCGCCGACGGGGTGGGCGCCTTGACCGCGCTGGCCGACGGCCGGCCGGGCGCGGACGGCTCGGCGCTGCCGCTGCACGCCGATGCTGCGGTGATCGCCGGCACGCTGAGCGCCGGGCAGACCGTGCGCCAGACCCTCGGCGCCGACCGCGTCGGCTACCTAGTCGCCTCCACAGGATCGGTCACAGTGAACGGCGTGGCCGTCGGCACCCGCGACGGAGTAACGATCACAGACGAGGAGACCATCGAAATCACCGCCATAGAAAACGCCGAAATCGTGCTTGTCGACGTCATCGGATAAAAGTTTTTTGTTTCTTTTTTTCAAAAAAGAAAGCGCTTCGTCTCATCTGCCTGGGCGCTGGCTTTCCGTCCGCAACTGCCCGCAGGCGGCAAGAATGTCGCGTCCCCGCGGCGTCCGCACGGGGGACGAAAAACCGGCGTCCATAACGATCTGCGAAAAACGATCAATCGCGGCCGGCGTGCTGGTCTCGTACGGGCTGTTCGGCCAGGGATTGAACGGGATCAGGTTCACCTTGGCGGGCAGCCCGGCGATCAGGCGGACGAGTTCGCGCGCCTCGGCCTCGCTGTCGTTGATGCCTTTGAGCATCACGTATTCGAAGGTGATGCGGCGCGCGTTGCTGGCCGGCGGATAGCGGCGGCAGGCGGCGAGCACCTCGCGGATCGGATATTTGCGATTGAGCGGCACGATCTCGTCGCGCAGCGCGTCGGTAACAGCGTGCAGCGAGACCGCCAGGTTGACGCCGAGTTCCGCGCCGGCGCGGTCCATCATCGGCACCACGCCGGAGGTGGAGAGGGTGATGCGCCGGCGCGACAGAGCGATGCCTTCGCCGTCCATCACGATGGTCATCGCCTTCGCCACGTTCTCGTAGTTGTAGAGCGGCTCGCCCATGCCCATCAGCACGATGGTGGAGAGCAGGCGCGGCGTTTCCCCCTTCGGGCTCGGCCATTCGCCGTAACTGTCCCGTGCGGCCATGAACTGGCCGACGATTTCGGCGGCGCCGAGATTGCGCACCAGCGTCTGCGTGCCGGTATGGCAGAACCGGCAGGACAGCGTGCAGCCGACCTGCGACGAGATGCACACAGCCCCGCGATCGGCGACGCGATCGGGGATATAGACGGTCTCCGCCTCCTGGCCGTCGCGGAAACGGAACAGGAATTTGCGGGTGTCATCGGTGCTGGTCTGCACGACCGCGGCTTCGGGGCGGCCGATGACGAAGCGTTCGGCGAGCTTTTCCTGCGTCGGCCTGGAGATCGAGGACATCCGGGAGAACTCAGTGACGCCCTGGTGGTAGATCCAGTGCCACACCTGCTTGGCGCGAAACGGCGCCTCGCCGGCCTCGGTCAGCGCCTCCGCAAGCTCGGCCCGCGACAGGCCGACGAGTTCGCGCCGGCCATCCGGCAGCACTGCGGGCGGCGGGGCGAAGCGGGCGGTCTTGGCAAGAATTCTCGTGCGTTCGGCCTCGTTGAGGTCGAGGACATCGCTCACTTCGGACACGCTTTGACGATGGCGTCATACGCCTTGCCGAAGCCCTTGAGGCTGAAATTATCGGTGACCGCGGCTTTCTGCGGGTGCGGCGACCGGGCCGCGACCTTCTGTGACTTCTGCATGGCCAGCACGACGGCGTGGCCGTCGCGGGCGAAGGCGGAGCGCTTGGCGGTGTAGAGTTCCACCTTGGTCTTGTCGATCTCGACATCCACCGTCGCCTTGTCGGCGTATTCGAAGCCGGCACTGAGGGCCACCGCATCGCGGCCGGCCTGGCGCTGGGTGACGGTCAGCACGATGTCGCCGCGGCCGGGGATGGCGGGGGCGGAGGATTTCGCCTTGGTGAAGGCGTAGCAGACCTTCTGGCCGGCCTCGTCATGGGTCGCGGCCTGCCAGTCGTCGAACACGCCGATGGATTTCGGCCCCGCTTGGGCCGCGGCGGGCGCGGGTTTGCCGGCGGCCGGGGCAGGCTTGGTCTGGGCCATCGCCGGGGCGGCAAGGGTGAGGGAGAGTAGCAAGGGGAGGGTGAGGGCGCGCATGGCGGCGTGTCTACCCAATAGACCCCGTGTCGAACAAGCGCGCGATCATCATGCCTCCTGATCCTTGCGCGGGCGGAGCCAGACGGGTTTGTTGCGACGGAACACCGGATCGCCATGGCCGGTAGGCACCGGCGCCGCCCCACCACCGCCCGAATGCACGGGACGATCGGCAAAACGGCCGTGCTGCAGCAGGCGGTCATACAGCACCAGCGCGCCGGCGACGGCCAGATTGAGCGAGAAGCGGGTGGGGATCTGCACCACATGGGCACAGCGCGCCAGCGCTTCGGGCGACAGGCCGGAGCGTTCGGGGCCGAGGATGTAGGCGGCGTTCACCGGGTGACGAAAACTCGGCAGCGGAATGGCATCCTCGACGATCTCGACGCCGACGAGCACGCAGTTCTGTGGCAGTTCAAGCGCATCGAGCGACGGGAAGCGCCACAGCGGCACATGGGTCGCGGTGTCCGACGTGTCGGCGGCGCGGGCGGCGCGGGAGTCGAAGCCGGCGCCAAGGGTAAAACAGAACGCCGCCCCGAAGGCGTGCGCGGTGCGCAGCAGGGCGCCGACATTGGCCGATTTCGAGACGCCTTCGACGCCGATGCCGAAATAGCCACGGGTGCGCGCGAGGGTCATGTCCGCCCCGCTACCGCTTCAGGATCGACCCCAGCAGGCCACGCACCAAAGCGCGGCCAGCCTGCGACATCCCAGCCTGCGACATCCCGGACAGATCGCCCTTCACGTCCGCACAGAACACCGGCACCCCCGCCGCCGAAAACGCCTCGGCCAGCACCTGCAATGTCACCGTCTTGCCGGTCCCGGTGGCGCCCGCGATCAGGCCGTGCCGGTTCGCGGTCGGCAGATGCAGCAGGCAGGGCGCCTCCCCACTGGCGATCAGAATGTCGGCCATCCCCTCAATAGCCCCGCGCGAGATCGACCTGATGCGGCATCGCCGCCCCCGTGCGCCAGGCGCGCAAATTCTCGAACAGCAGGTCAAGGCTGTCGGGATTATAGGTGATCGGATCATCGACCGAGACATGCGGGGTAACGACGAGGTTCTTCGTCGTCCAGGCGCGATGCCCCCTGGGCAGCGGTTCGGCGGCAAACACGTCGAGCACCGCGCCGCCGAGATGGCCGCTGTCAAGCAGGTCGAACGCCGCCTCCTGATCGAGCACCGGGCCACGCCCGATATTCACCACCCCGGCGCCCGGCTTCAGCCGCAGCAGCCGCTCGCGGCTGATCAGGTTGCGGCTGGCCTCGGTCAACGGCGCGGCGAGCAGCAGGAAATCGGTCGTGGGCAGCACGCTGTCGATCGCATCAACGGCGATCACCCGATCGAAATCCGGGTGCGGCGTGGCGGTGGTGCGCACGCCCGTGGTGATCGCGCCGAAATGCCGCGCCGCCCGGCTCGCCGACGCCCCCATGTCCCCAGTGCCAATCATCGTCACATGCTTGCCGCGCAGCGAGGAGGCAAACAGCATCTTCCAGGTCTCGTCGCGCTGCTGCCCGATCATTTCGGGCATGCGGGAGTTCAGCATCAGCAGCGCCATCGCCGCATACTCGCCGGCCTTGCGGCTATGCACGCCGGAATTATTGAGCACCGCGGCCCCAGGCGGCAGGTCGGAGAACGGCATCAGCTTGTCGACCCCGGCCGACAGCAGAAAGATCATCTTCAGGTCGGGCGCCGGGCACGGAAACCGCTTGTAAAGCGTGGACGTCTGCGCGAGCAGCACGTCCGCCCATGCCATGCCGGCCCGGAATTCCTCATCGGTAACGCCGAAGCGGATCTCGTGCCCCTGCTCGCCGGCCCGCGCCACCGCCTCGTCCCACTGCGCGCGGGTGATCTCGAACAGCACATCGCCAGGGTCGTTCATCGCCAGAAACCGCATCGTCTCAGCCTCCCATCAAGGAATGCAGCAGCACGGAGGCCGCCTGCGTCACGTTCAGACTGCGCACCCGCCCCCCACCGGACAGCCGTATCTGCCGGCGGCAGGCGTCGCGCACCGCGTCGGATACGCCTTTTTCCTCGTTCCCGAGCACCAGCGCAATCGGCCGGTCCCGCGGCAACTCGTCCAGCGGAATCGCCTCGCGCGACGACGTGAAAGCCACCGTGCGGTAATGCGGTTCCAGCGCCGCCATCGCCTTCGGCAAATCGCGGGTGCGATACAAAGTCAGGTAGTCGAGCCCACCCTCGGCCATCCGGTACGCCGCATCCCCGGGCATCGCGTGCCCCAGCCCCTCGCCGATCAGCATGTTCGGCACGTTGTAGAACGACGCCGCCCGCGCGATCGTGCCGAGCACCTGCGGCGCCATGATCCCGTCGAGCACCACCAGCAGCTTCCCCCGCGGCGGCTTGGCCGCGTCAAAAATCGCCGGCACCCGCACCCGCGCCACCGCGACAATCCCGCCATGATACGTCGTCCCCGCCACGCTCGCGAGTTCGCCGTCCTCCACCATCCGATACGGCTTCTTGGCCGCCGCCAGAACCGCGCACCACTCGCCCACCTCCATCCGGTGCATCGGCAGATAGAACAGCCGCTGCACATCCTCCGGACGGCGGGCAAACAGGGCGGTAACAGCGGCAGCGCCGCAGATGGTATCAGGTTTCATCCACACGCCTTCCGCCGCCCGCCCGCCCGTGTCAACCTCCACCATGCCGGATGTTCGCCTTGCATAAGGAAGACAAACGGATAAAAGTTTTTTGGTTCTTTTTTTCAAAAAAGAACAAGCGCTTCTTTTTGAAAAAAGAAGCAAAAACTTTTTACCCGTTGAAGCTGACCCGCGAGGATCGCCCCTGATGCACCTTCCGATCCTCTTCCAGGATGCCCGCTTCGCCGTCCTCGACAAGCCGGCCGGGCTGAAAGTCCATGCCGGGCCGGGCGGCGGGCCGAGCGTCGAGGATGTCTTCCCCCAACTCTCCCGCCGCAAGGACGGCCCCTGGCTCGCCCACCGCCTCGACGCCGACACCGCCGGCTGCCTCGTCGTCGCACTCCGCCGCGCCGCCCTGCACGCGGCGCAGGCATGCTTCGCCGCCGGCACGGCCCGGAAAACCTACTGGGCCATCGTCCACGGCACCCCCACCGCCGACACCGGCACGATCGACGCCCCACTCCTGAAACGCACGGAGAAACCCGGCTGGCGCATGGTGATCACCCCCACCGGCCAACCCGCCATCACCGACTGGACCGTCCGCGGCCACGCCCCCGGCATCACCTGGCTCGAACTCCACCCCCGCACCGGCCGCACCCACCAAATCCGCGCCCACTGCGCCCACCTCGGCACCCCACTCCTGGGCGACCCCATCTACGGCGATGCCAAAGGCCCCCTCCACCTCCTCGCCCGCAGCATCGCCCTGCCGCTCGACCCACCCCTCACCGCCACCGCCCCCGTCCCGCCCCACATGCGCGCCGCGCTGGCAGCGTGCGGCTGGACAAGCTAGCCACGCAGGCCCATCGGGTGAAGCACGGCATTGCAAGTCCCGGCATTCATCCTTCCCCTGATGGCCGTCATTGCGAGCCCTTGCGAAGCAATCCAGCGCTCGCTTTCTCCCTCCCGCACGCCACGCGACACCGTGACGCCCCGGCTTGTCCCCCTGCGCGGCGAAAGCGGGGGTACCCACGCCTTGCCCCGTCACACCGTCACCCCCTTCCGAAACTCTCCGCCGCCTATTCCCCCCAAAACCCCACCCTTAA
>JAYTUU010000064.1:0-27417 GCA_043744375.1 Rhodospirillales bacterium
TCCTCGCGATACCGCGCACACCAGCAGCGGACCGTCCGTTCCCCAACGCCAAGAAGCTCGCCCGCCTCCGACTGCGTCAGCTCGCCGCCCAAAAACGACCGTAAATGTTCTCAAACCTCATCGCCCGAAAGCCCTGTAGCAGCTCCGACCGGTGCATCAGGACCTCCTAGAGGAAACCCCATCTTCACCGGACAGATCGAGTGCTCCCTAAACCGGACAAACACAGTACTACCTACAGTCCCGGCCGCGCCCGCTTGCAATCCGGCGCGGCCTGCCGCACATAACGGCGAATTCACTACCGTCGCCGGTCGGTGTCCGGCGGCGATGCGACCAGCCGGGCGCGCGGACCTCCGCTGCGCCCGGCACCCGTTTGGAGATAAGCCCGTGTCCGAGACCCTGCCCAACCCGCTCGCCAAGATCCGCAACATCGGCATCACCGCGCATATCGATGCCGGCAAGACCACGACGACCGAGCGGATCCTCTATTACACAGGCGTTTCGCACCGCATCGGCGAGGTGCATGACGGCAACACCACGACCGACTACATGGCGCAGGAGCGGGAGCGCGGCATCACCATCACGTCCGCCGCCGTGACGTGCGAGTGGAAAGAACACCGCATCAACATCATCGACACGCCCGGCCACATCGACTTCAACATCGAAGTGAACCGCAGCCTGCGCGTGCTCGACGGCGCAGTGTTCATCATCGAAGGCGTTGCCGGCGTGCAGCCGCAATCCGAGACCAACTGGCGCCTTGCCGACCGCTACAACGTGCCGCGCATCATCTTCATCAACAAGCTCGACCGCACCGGCGCCGATTTCTATCGCGCCTTCGCGACGCTGAAGGAGAAGCTCGATATCGTGGCGCTGCCGCTGCAACTGCCCATCGGCATCGAGGACAAGTTCCTTGGGGTGGTCGATCTGGTCGAGATGAAGGCGATCATCTGGGAAGGCGGCGAACTGGGCGCCCAGTTCCATGACGAGCCGATCCCCGAGGACCTCGCCGAGCAGGCCGCTGAATACCGTCAGAACCTGCTCGACACCGCGCTGTCGGTCGACGACGCGGGCATGGAGGAGTATTTCGACAAGGGCGACGTCTCCGTCGAGACCCTCAAGCGCGCCATCAAGACCGGCACGATTTCGGGCGCCTTCCGCCCGGTGCTGTGCGGCACCGCGTTCAAGAACAAGGGCGTGCAGCCTTTGCTCGACGCCGTGCTGGACTATCTGCCGAGCCCGCTCGACGTGCCGGGGATTTCGATCGCCGCCGGCGAGGGCGAGGAGGATGGCGAGCATTCCGATCGCCGCCGCATCAAGGCCGACCCGAAGGCCCCGTTCGCCGGCCTGGCGTTCAAGATCATCAACGACAAATACGGCGCTCTCACCTTCGTGCGCGTCTATGCCGGCACGCTGCGCAGCGGCGACACGGTGATGAACACCACCAAGGACGAGAAAGAACGTGTCGGCCGCATGTTCCAGATGCACGCTGACAAGCGCGCGGAAATCAAGGAAGTCTCGGCCGGCGACATTGCCGCTTTCGTCGGGCTGAAGGACACTGTCACCGGCGACACGCTGGCCTCCGCCGATGATCCGGTGGTGCTCGAGCGCATGGCCTTCCCGGTGCCGGTCATCGACATCTCGGTCGAGCCGAAAACCAAGGACGGCGTCGAGAAGATGACGATCGGCCTGCAGAAGCTCGCTTCCGAGGACCCCTCGCTGCGCCTCAAGACCGACCAGGAAACCGGCCAGACCATCCTGTCCGGCATGGGCGAACTGCATCTGGAGATCATCATCGATCGCCTGCGCCGCGAATACGGCGTGGACGCCAATATTGGTGCCCCGCAGGTGGCCTATCGCGAGACGATCAGCAAGACGCACACCGAGATCTACACCCACAAGAAGCAGTCCGGCGGTTCGGGCCAGTATGCCGAGGTGAAGATCATTTTCTCCCCGCAGGAGCGCAACGCCGGCGTGTTGTTCGAGAACAAGGTCGTCGGCGGCACGGTGCCGCGCGAATACATCCCCGCCGTCGAGAAGGGCATCCGTGTCCAGGCCGATACGGGCGTGCTCGCCGGCTTTCAGACGGTCGACTTCAAATACACGCTGGTGGACGGCAAGTACCACGACGTCGACTCAAGTGCGCTCGCGTTCGAAATCGCCGCCAAGGCCTGCTTCCGCGAAGGCATGAAGAAGGCCGGCCCGATCATCCTCGAACCGATCATGGACGTGGAAGTCACGACGCCGAATGACCATGTCGGCGACTGCGTGGGCGATCTCAACCGTCGCCGCGGCCAGATCCAGAACCAGGAAAGCGCCGGCTCCACCGTCATGGTGCGCGCCCACGTCCCCCTGAAGGAAATGTTCGGCTACATCTCCGACCTGCGCAGCATGACGAAGGGCCGCGCGTCCTTCACCATGCAGTTCCACCACTACGATCCCGTCCCGCGCAACATCGCCGACGAGATCATGTCCAAGAGCGCCTGATCCACCGACTGACTTGACGTGCAGCAACGGCGCGGCGGGACCTCCCGCCGCGCCGTTTCCCTTTTCAGCGCCTGGGCGGCAAACTCGCGGGCCTCACACCCGGAGATGCCGTATGCCCCGCTGGGCGACTATCCTGCTTGCCGGCCTGATCCTGCTTTCCGCCGCTCCCGCGCAGGCGGTGCAGCCTTCAATTATTGTGCACCGCCTGGTGATCGACATCGCCGTGCGGGCGGATGGCACCGCCACCATCACCCAGCATCGCCGGCAAAGCCCCGCCAGCCGGGCGACAGCGTCGCAGATCGGTCAGTTCCCGATCGGCTTCAACCCGACCTTGCAGCGGCTCGAGATCACCGAGGCCTACACGATCAAGCGCGACGGCAAGCGCGTCGATGCCGACCTGTCGCAGATGCGCACCCAACTCGCGCCCGGTGTGCCCAACGTGCCGATCTTCGCGGACGTGCAGCAGAAGGTGGTGATCTTCCCCGACCTCGAGGAGCGCGACACCACCGTCATCACCTACCGCGACGAGATCACCACGCCGCTGTTTCCCGGCCATTTCATCTGGTCCATCCTGTTCCCGCTGACGATCGCCTGGGAGGATGTGGAAATCCGCGTCAGCGCGCCGTCGAGCTACAATCTCGCCACCGAGCAATTCGGTGTCACCGCCAGCCGCAGCGAACAGGACGGCGTGGTCACCCATCTCTGGCGCTACCGCAAATCCGATGTCATCTCGGAAGACATCGCGGCGGTCTCGTCCTGGGACCGGCTGCCGCGCATCTTCGTTTCCAGCTTCGCCGACCACGCTGCCCTCGCTGCCGCCTATGCCGCCCGCGCCGACGCCAAAACGGTGGTGACGCCGCGCATCCAGGCCAAGGCCGAGGAGATCACCGCCGGCATCGACGATCGCCGGGCGCAGGCGCGCGCCATCTATGAATGGGTGAGCGGGCGCATCCGCTACGTCGCCCTCTATCTCGGCGCTGGCGGCGTCGATCCGCACGCCGCCGACGAGGTGCTCGCCAACGGCTACGGCGACTGCAAGGACCACACGGTCATCTTCGAGGCGCTGCTGCGCGCCAAGGGGATCGACGCCAAGACGGTGCTGATCAACCTCGACAACGCCTACACGCTGAGCGGACCGCCGACGCTCGCGCAACTGAACCACGCCATCAGCTATCTGCCGGAATTCGATATGTACGTGGACACGACCACGGCCGTCGCACCTTTCGGAACGTTGCCGTTCCAGGAGTACGGCAAACCCGTGGTGCTCGTCGGCGTGGCGGGCGACCCAGTCCGGCGTATCCCCGTGCTGGCGCCGGGCATCGCCACCATCACCACGCTGACCGAGGCGCATATGCAACTCGACGGCGCGATCTTCGGCAGCACCCGCGTCGTCGCGACCGGGCCGGCCGCGATCGCGCTGCGGCTCTCCGCCCGCTGGGTGCAGACCGCCGGGCATGAGGGCGCCGCGCGGCGGCAACTTGTCTCGCTCGGTCAGCAGGGCACCGGCGTGTTCAAGTTCGACTCGCCCGACGGTTTCGCCTCGCACTACGCTGTCGAGGGGGCGTTCAAGCTCGATCCGCTGCCGGAGATCCTCGAAGGTGACAGTTTCGCCCCGCCGCTCGGCCTGCTGCTGCTGATCCGCCCCGGGGATTATCTGCTCGGGCCGCTGAACCGGCCGTCCTTGCCCGTGCATGAGCCGACACCGTGTTTTGCCGGCCGCCAGGTCGAGGAGTTGCGCCTGGAAGTGCCCGAGGGCCGCCAACCCGTGCGTCTGCCGAAAGATCGGCTGATCCAGAACGCGGCCTTCACCTATAGCGCGCGCTGGACGGTGGAGGGACAGGTCGTGAAAGTCCGCCGGGAGATGGTGTCAGCCTTCGACGTGCCGGTCTGCACCGGCGCGCTGCGGCGGGAAGCCGCGGCCGCGCTTGCCGAAATCCGCCGCGATCAGCGCGCCAAGGTGGTGCTCAACGAACCCTGAGTGCGGCGGCGAACATGGGCGAGCATACCGAGCCCCGCGGCCAGCAGCAGCATCGAGGCCGGCTCCGGCACGCTGTCCGGGGACGGGACGCCGCCGTTGGTGATCGGCTGGATGCCACCGAGCGCATTGGTGAACAGGCGGATATAGTCACCGTAGACATAGCCATAGGCATCGTTCGGGAACAGGTTGACGCCGATGACGCCATTTGCCCCAACCGCGACCAGCGGCGTGCCGTCGCTCCAGGAGGCGACGAGACGCGCGCCGGAGACCAGGTTCGTGCGGTCGTGATAGAAGGCGGACAGGCTGGTGACGCCGATCAAAAGCGAATCGCCCGGCTGGTTGGCGACCATCGAGACCTGGGTGATGTAGTTGCCGTTATAACCGCTGAACGGCAGCAGACCGGCCAGTGTGCCAAGCGAGTTGACGCCACCCATCGAGTCGGCCTGCCACAGGAACGTGGCCGCGACGAGGCTTCCGCCGGTGGCGATGTAGTCGGTCATCTTGTTCGAGAAGCTCATGTCGCCGCCGACATTCGTGTAGTAGAGAATGGACGAATACGACGCCAGCGTGGCGGCACTCTCGCTGCCATTGAGGATGGTCACGCTCCCGAACGCGCCGGTGGCGGTCAGCCCGCCAGCGATGTGGCGCGTGGCGTTCACCCCGTCCGTGCCGCCGTAAACCGCGATACCCGGCAGGGCCGCGACCGGAGCGGCGAACGCGGACAGCATGGCCAGGACGTAGAATCCGATCAGACGATGCATCACACAACCCTCGTTGTGCGGAAAAACCTGCCACCTGTGCGGCCGAACCTTCTCCGCTCTCGGATACCGATGTGCCACATGCAGTGTTAAGATAACGCATGCGTGAGCGTGCTGTTTTGCCGAGCATCGCCAATCGGGCATCGCCAATCGGGCATCGCCAACATGGATCGCGCGTGGACAAGCACCATTCCTCGACCACGCGCCGCTGTGCTATATGCCTGTCGTCGCACCGCGATCCGCGGCATCATTCAAACGGGAGTAACCGATGTTCGGCGGTTTCAGCTTTTTCTGGATCGCCCTGCTGGTCCTCGTCATCATCACCGTGTTCGCCGGTGCCAAGACGGTGCCGCAGGGCCAGATGTGGACGGTTGAGCGCTTCGGCGCCTTCACCCGCCTGCTCCATCCCGGCCTCAGCTTCATCATTCCCTATATCGACCGCATCGGCCGCAAGCTGAACGTGCAGGAGCAGGTGCAGGACATCCCCGAGCAATCGGTGATCACCAAGGACAATGCGACTGTCGCGGTCGACGGCGTGATCTATTTCCGTGTCATGGAGGCGGAGAAGGCAGCCTACCAGGTGCAGTCGATGAGCCAGGCGCTCTCCACCCTCGCGATGACCAATATCCGTGCCGTCATCGGCGAGCTTGAACTCGATGCGGCGCTGTCCTCCCGCGAGCGCATCAACACCCAGCTCCTCGCCATCATCGACGGCGCCACCGAGCCCTGGGGTGTGAAAGTGCATCGCGTCGAGATCCGCAAGATCGAGCCGCCGGAGAACCTTATCCGCGCGATGAACCTGCAGATGACCGCCGAGCGCGAGCGTCGCGCTACCGTTGCCAAAGCGGATGGCGACCGTGAGGCCGCGATCATGCGCGCCGAGGGCCTCAAGCAGAGCCAGGTGCTCGCCGCCGAAGGGCGCCAGCAGGCCGCCGAGCGCGATGCCCAGGCGCGCGAGCGACTGGCCGGCGCGGAAGCGGCCGCAACACGCATGGTCGCCGATGCCGCGCGCGACGGCGGCGAGGCTGCTTTGCGCTACTTCGTCGCGCAGAAATATGTCGAGGCGTTCTCCGCCATGGCCTCTTCCACCAATAGCCGCCTCGTTGTGGTGCCGATGGAAGCGACCGCGATGGCCAGCGGCATTGCCCAGGCGATGGAACTGCTGCGCGCTCCGCCACCGTCCATGCCGCCGCCATTCGTGCCGCCGGGCATCGCGGCGATCGCCCGCCCCGCCGCGTCGGTGCCGCCGACCGCGTGATCATGCAGATGCAACCCGCTTTGGTCTGGCTGGTCGCCGGCCTCGTGCTGCTGGGGATAGAAATCCTGGCGCCCGGCGTGTTCATGATGTGGCTTGGCATCGCCGCCCTCGGCACCGGCGTTCTGGTGCAACTCGTCAATCCCCCGCTGGCGTTGCAGGTGATCGCCTTCGCCGTGTTCGCCGGGCTTGCCATCGCCGCCGGCCTGCGCCTGCGCCGTGCGCGGGCGGCGAACCGCATCAATACCGCCGAGGCCGGACTGCTCGGCCGTTCCGCGCGCGTCCTGAGCTTCACCGGCCCGGAAGGCCGTGTGCGCGTCGGCGACAGCGATTGGAGCGCCCGGCTCGCGCACGGCACCACGGCACCGTCGGAAGGCGATCTGCTGCGCGTGGTGGGTGTCGACGGCATGGTCGTCGTGGTCGGGGAGGCCGCGAGCAAGCCCGGCTGATCACCGGACCATCGGGTGTTCAGGGTGAGCGGAGCGCGACACCGTCGCGGAAGAACACGCGAAACGGCGTGGTCCCCCTCGCGTCGCCCTCAAGCGCGTGCCAGCGCCCGTTGGTGCACAGGATGCCGCCCTGAATGGGCACGGCGTCGAATACCACGCGGTTGCGATAGATCGTGCCGTCCGGCACCGTCGCGGTGAAGTCGGTCGCGCAGGTCGCACCGTCGACCACCGGCCGATATTCGCCGATCATCACACCACCGCCGCCCGTGCTCGGGAAGCTCGGCACCAGCCGCTCCCAGGCGTGGTAGTTCTCGCCGGTTTGCGCCCAGGCGGCGCTGGCGGCGAACAGGCTGAGCAGGGAGAGCGCGGCGAAATGGGACGTCTTCATGGCGGGGCTCCGGCAGCTTGGTTGCGTTGCCGGCGTTACGCTGGACGTGGGGAAATGGATGCAGCCGCTATGGGGTACGCCGCTCCGCCCACCATCCAAACAGCAGCAACGCCAGCGGCACCAGGGCGGCGATCCGATACGTGCCCTGGATGCCCGCCACCATCGCCGCCGCGTCGCTCACTCCCGGACCCGTCGCCATGTCGGCCAACATCCGCATCAGCAGCATCAACAGCGTGGCGCCGAACACGATGCCGACGGTCCGGGTCAGCATCGCCAGGCTACCGGCCACTCCGCGATCGCGGGGAGGCAAGGCGCTGGTAACGATGTCGAAATTGGCGACCTGGAACAGCCCTTGGCCAACGCCCTGCACGAACATGCCAACCGCCATCACCGGCACGCCCGCTGCGCCGAAGCCAAGCATCGCCAGCCCCGTCGCGGTGACGGCGAGGCCAAGCCGGGTCAACTGGTTCATGCCGATGCGCGCCGCGATCCGAGCCGATAGGGGCGCCATGATCATCATGCCCAACGGCGAGGCTGCCAGCAGAGCGCCGCTCTCGATCGGCGACAGCGCCGCCACCCGCACCAGCAGAAACGGACCAAGCAAGAGAATGCTGAAACCGGCGAAGTTCAGCCCGGTCGCCGTAACCAGGGCGCGGACCAGCCGCACATCCCGAAAATAACGCAGCGCGATCAACGGCGACACGGCCCGCCGCTGCTGGCGCACGAAGGTTGCGGCGGCGACCACCGCCGCTGACGCATAGAGGAGGAGCGCCACCGGCCCGCCGCCAAGCTGCAACTGGTCGAGCGCGAGCAAACCGCTGGCCATGGCGGCGAACAGCAGGATTCCACCGATCACATCGAAACCGGCATGCCGTGCGACAACTTCGCCACGTGGCAACAGCCAGGCCAGCGCAAAGGCCACCAGTGCCACGGGAACGCGGATGGCATAGACCGCACTCCACCCCCATTCGCCGATCAATGCGCCGGCCAGCACCGGCCCCGCCGCACTGCCGATGGCGAACATCATGGTGTAGAGCCCGAGCACCCGGGCGCGCTGGACCTCCGCAAACGCGCCGGTGGCCAACGCGGGACCAACACTGAGCACCAGCGCCGCGCCGACCCCCTGCATGCCGCGCGCCGCCAGCAGCCAGGCATAGGTCTGCGCCGTCGCGCAGAGCACGAAGGCGACCGCACTCCAGGCACAGCCGATCAGGAACACGCGGCGATAGCCGAACAGGTCGCCGAGCCGTCCGCAGACCAGCATCAGGCTCGCATGCACCAGCACGTAGCAGATCACCACCCACTGGATCGTCGGCACGGCAATCCCGAAAGCCGCGACGATATGCGGGAATGCGACGTTCACCATGGTGTCGAGCGGCACGACCAGGGTGCCTGCGCCGATGATGGCAAGCTGTGCCGCGGGCGGTATCCTCATGGTCGCGGCTGGCATGGTCGCGGTTGGCATGGTCGGGCTTGGGGGAGGGCGCTACTCTGGCGGCGAATCGCCGGGGAATGGAATTGATGATCGACAAGACGGTCCGCACGATCGCGGAGGCCTTCGCGGGCATCACTGACGGCGCCACCATTCTGCTCGGCGGCTTCGCTGGCGTCGGCGATCCGCGCGCGCTCATCGAGGGCTTGGTCGAGACCGGCCTGAAAGACCTCACCATCGTCGCCAACACAACGGGGCGCACCGATAGCGGGCTCGGGCGGCTGGTCACGCAGCGCCGCGTGCGCAAGATCATCGCCACCTTCACCCGGCGTAGCGCCTCGCCGGATTTCGAGGCGCAACTGGCCGCCGGCGATATCGAACTCGAGGTCGTCCCCCAGGGCACGCTGGCCGAGCGGCTGCGTGCGGCAGGGGCCGGCATACCCGCGTTTTTCACCGCCACCTCGGTCGCCACGACCCTCGCGCGCGGCAAGGAGCACCGCGATTTCGGCGGCCGGACCCATGTGCTGGAACAGGCGATCTACGGTGATGTCGCGCTGATCGAGGCGTGGGAGGCGGATCGCTGGGGCAACCTGACCTTCCGCAGTTCCGGGCGGAATTTCAACCCGGTGATGGCGACGGCAGCACGGCTGACGATCGTCCAGACCCAGCATATCGTTCCCCTCGGCGCGCTCGACCCGGAACGGATTGTCACTCCTGGCCTGTTTGTCCACCGCGTCGTCCATGTCCCCTGCGGCGACCCGCCAGCTTAGCCGCGATAGCCCCGCCGGCCGCCGTCGCGCAGCCACAGCCGCACCAGATGGCGCTTGCGGTCGGGCTCCGGAAAGTCCTGGAACTCCGTGCGGGCATGGCCGGTCGCGCGGTTGTTGACGAATTGGATCTGGCCGGCCTGCATTGCCAGTTCCACCCGCAGATCGGGGCGGTTGAACACGCTTTGCACGGCTTCCAGCGCGGCTTTGGTCTCGTTGTCGACCGTCTCGCCGTTGAGCGCATACCCGGCGTAGATTTCCGACAAGGCCAGCCGGGTATCGAGCTTTTCGCCATACTCGAAGACCGGGGCGTCAAACACGCGGTCCTCGCCGGGCAGATGTTCGGCATGGCGGTCGTAGTGCACGGGCCGATAGAGCCGTGGCAGCAACTCCGGGAACTGCTCCCGCAGCGCGTTGTGGACCGAGTAGACGCTCACCACGCGGCTGACCCCGCCGGCCATCGCGTGATGCAGGCAGAGCAGGCAAACAACCTCAGGGGGCGTATTATTGTATGAGTTATCATTATGATAGGTCAGATCGACATTCGTCACCGTTGGACGGATGCCGGAGCCGGGCTTGAGCTTGGCCCCGGTGTCGCGCACATCGAAAAACATCTGCCCGTTCAGCTTTTGTGCCACCGGCCGCGCCACCAGCGAGGCCAGCAGCCAATAGAGTTGCGTCGCCTCATCGCGGCTGATCTCGTCCATTGGCAGCCGGTCGAGAACGGCGAACATGATGCCGCTGGTGAGTTGCGCCTTCACCTTGGCCATGACGGCGCGGCAGGCGTCGAGTTTGAAATCGGCGGGGTCGAGCAGGAAGGTGTCGAGCGGCGTATGGCACAACTCCGCCACCACGGCGCGCAACTCCGCCAGCGCCTCCGTCGGCAGCGTGATCGTCCAGTCCGCCGGCGTGAGGTCACGCCCGATCCAGGCGCGGGCATCTACGATCGCGTGGTCAAGCATGCGCGGCGGGTTGGATTGATGGTTCATGGCGACGCTCCCTCGGTGAACCCGCGCAGTGTGACGCGCAATTGCCGCACGGTCACCTGCCGGTTAGGGAAACTCTGAATAGGCCCTATACGACGCTGGTCTGAGTCGGCGCTATATCACCGCCGCCCGCGGCCTGCCGTGATCCTCGAAGAGAATGGTTTCGTCGAGCTGCCATCACTGACACACCACTGATTGGTCATGCGGCGTCTCCTTCGGTCGACGCCTCACTCCGGCGGCAAGATTTCTATCACCACGGCGGTGACGTTGTCGCGTGCGCGCCGTGCGAGGGCGGCGTCGATCAGCCCCTGCGGCGCCGCCGAAATCGGCTCGATTGCCAGCAAGGCGGCGATCTCGGCGTCATCAAGCACCTTGCACAGCCCGTCGCTGCACAGCAGAAAACGGTCGCCGGGCACGAAGATGCTGCTGGCCCGGTCCAGCTCGAGGGTTTCCTCCGGGGAGCCGATGGCGCGGGTGATCGCATTGCCCTGAGGGTGTTGCGCGGCCTCGGCGGCGGTGATCGCGCCGGCATCGAGGAGCTCCTGCACCAGGCTATGATCACGGGTGATCTGCGATAGTCGGCCGTCACGCAGCAGATAGCCGCGCGAGTCGCCCGCCCACAGGTAGGCATAACGGCCAGCACGCGCAACCAGGACGACCACAGTGGTGGCGCTCACCGCACCACCCGAGGCCGCGCGCAGGCTGGCATGGGCTGTGGCAAGCAGCTCGCGAATTTCGGCGACCATCCCGCCGGCCGACAAGCCATGCGCAATCCCGCCAAGTGCGCGCGCGACGAGGCCGGCAGCCTCGGCGCCATCGGCATGCCCACCCGCGCCGTCGGCCACCGCCCACAGGCCGATATCGGGGCGATCGACGAACGCATCCTGGTTGACCGTGCGGATTGCTCCGGCATGGGTGGCACTGGCCGAACGGAACCGATCAAGACTCATCCGGACTGCAAGACCCCTCACTCCCCCTCGTTATGCACATGGCGCCGTCTTGGTTATGGCGCCTTGCGGTCATGCTGCCACGAGTACATCATTGCCGTCGATAGTATGAGCGTCACTGGGAGCTCAACCTGCGGGGTTGCTGCGCACGCGCAGGTTGTGGATACCGAATTCTGGTCGCCTACGGGCTGCATCCGCACGGTTTCTGCCCACACCTCACGCATTTGCATGTCACTAAAATGCTGTTGTGCTTGATGTTCGGCGGATTTTGAGGCTAAATTAATCTCGTGCACGGTGGTTTTCGCGCCGTGCGGGATCTGGAGGATTGGCCATGTTGAAATACAGCGCCCTGAAATTCGTCGCTGCCACGTTTGCGATGCTTCTGCTCGTTGATCCTGCTTCGGCCCAGACCTTCGCTGGTACTCCGGGGCGGCCGACTGCGGATCAGATCATCAGCGTCCTGCGGCCGACCGGTACGATCCAGGCTGGTACGCGCGGCATCCGCCCGCTGAACCCGGGTCAGGCCGTCGCCGCGCCGGCGACCGAGGCCGGCAGCGCTGCGACCGTCCGCAAGACCTCGGCGCCGATGCCCGCCAAGCCGCCCTCGCTGGATCTGACCGTGCAGTTCGAATTCGGCTCAGCTGAGCTCACCGCTGACGCCGCGCGCACGCTCGACGAACTTGGTCACGCTTTGATCAGCGCGCAGTTGTTGGTCTATCGCTTCCGCATCGAGGGCCATACCGACACGGTCGGCACGTCCGATTTCAACAAGAACCTGTCCGATCAGCGCGCCGCCGTCGTTGCGCGCTATCTGGAAGCGAAGTTCGGCGTTGCTTCGGCGCGGCTCGAAACGGTCGGCCTCGGTGATACCGCGCTGCTGGTCGCCACCCCGCCGCAGACCCCGGAGCTGCGCAACCGCCGCGTTCACGTTGTCAATCTCGGCGCCTGATCCGGACGCTCCCGGCCGGGATGCCTGACAAAGGGCGACGGGGTTTCGTCGCCCTTTTGCTGTGCTTCATGGTCGGCCTTGGCCTGCTGGACATTGTGCGGCGGCAGACATTGCTCCCGCCCTTAGCCAGTGAGGCGGACATCCTTGCCCACTCCGATGTCGGCCGGGACGTCCGGATCGTGCGTTTCGCCGCCGATCCCGCGATCCTGATTTTCGAGTTCGGGAGCCTGGCGGCGCAAGGGCGGATGTTCAACCGCATCGCCGCCCTTGTGGAGAAAGCCGGCCTGCCGCGCGACCGGGTGCTTGACGATCGCGGCTTGGAAGCCGCTATTCACGCCACCGGTGCGACGGCCGAGACTTGGTATTTCGGCCACGACTATAGCGCCGCCGCGCTCGGCCGCTTCTTCGATCTCGCGGTTCGTGACGCGATCGCGCTGACCGTCGAGGAGCGCCAACTGCGCGGCGTGATCGCCGCCGCCGGCTTCTTCGCGCCCGGCTTCATCAGCTCCGGCGCGCGTGGCGCGGTGATCTCCCTGCCAGCAGCCAGCGCTCAGTTCGATGCGGCGACCCGCGCCACGATCCTGCGCCACGAATTGTCGCATGGCGCCTATTTCACCGACCCCGCCTACGCCATCCACGTCGCCCGGTTCTGGACCACGGTCCTGACCGAGGACGAGCGCGCGGCCTTCGTCAGCTTCCTCGCCGGCGAGGAGTATGATCCGGACGATATCGACATGATAATGAACGAGACCCAGGCCTATCTCGTCCATACCGCCGATCCCCGTTTCTTCACCGCCGCCGGTGTCGGGCTGACGGACGCCGCCATCGCCCGGCTGCGCGGGGCATTTTTCGAGGCCATGCCGGATGGCTGGCTGCGCGCCGCTTCGATGCCGGGCGACTAGGGCGCGCGCGCCACCGTTTCCAGCAGCAACGCCTGGCCCGACAGCCGCGTTCCGCGTGCCTGTGCGGCGGCCAGTGCCGTTCGCAGCGCGCGGAAATAGGCGCTGCCGGCGTCGCTGGCGGGGCGCGGCTCGCGGAATAGGGGGGCTTCGGAGACGATCGCCACGATCATGTCGGTGCCGAACGGCTCGTCGACCGCCCAGGCGCCGTAGCGCGTTGTTCCGGCAGGATCGGGTTCGCCAACGATCACCACCTGGCCGGCCGCATAGCGCCGCGATGGGCCGGTGACCACCCATCCGGACGGCGTCATCACCCGCACGGATACGCCGTCGTCAGTGACCAGATGGGCGATCGACCCGTCGCTGGAGAGGTAGTCGACCTGCAAATGCCCGGCGAATTCTGGCATGATGATGCGCAGGACGATGGTGTCGTCCTGGCGCAGCCGGGTGAGGTCGCCCTTCAACGACATGGCCAGCGCCGCCGAGGCGCGGGTGTCGTTCAAGCGCATCGGGCGGAGCACATCGAGCGCCTGGCAGAACGGCCCGTCGAACCCGGTGACGCTCCAGCCGAGCCGCACATCGGGCGCGATATCGGTGACGGAGCGGCGCAACGCCGACTCGGCTGGGCCGCGCTGCGACAGGCCGGTCACGAATACGCTGGTGGCGCCGCCAAGTTGGGGGCCGCCAATCTGCGGGTTGACCAGTGTGCACTCCACCGGGCTCACCGCCGCCCGCAGCGCCGCCAAACTCGGCGGTTGAGCGAGCGGGCGTGGTGGTGGATCGGCGGCGGGCAAGGCGGCGATCACCAGAGGAGGCGGCGGCGTATCCACGGGGGCGACAGTGACTGGGGCAATAGTGACTGGGGCGATAGTGACTGGGGCGACTGCAATCGGCGCAACTGGCGCGGCTGACACCGCGGCGACGGGGGCCATGGGTGTCTCGATGACCGGATCGAACGAGACGGGGCGCAGCAGGAACCAGGCCAATCCGCCAATGACGACCACCGCCATGGCTGTACCGGCAACCAACAAAGGCAGTAACCCCCCGGTCGTGGCCGCCTGATCGGAGGGGAGGGGATTGGCGCCGGACGAGGCGGCGGGCGCAGGGCGCGGCATGGACACCATCGGAATTGCCATGGCGGCCGGGCGGGCGGCGGCGCCGACGATCACCGTCGCGTCGGGATCGGGCTCCATGCCCGCCGGGCCGGTCGCGGCGTTGAAGGCGGCGCGCAGGGCGACCAGGAACGCATCCACGCTATCGTAGCGCTGCTCCGGCAGCCGTGCCATCGCTTTTGCCGCCACCGCGTCGAACGCCGCGAGATGCGCGCCCATCGCCGACGGCCGCGGCGGCGGGGCGCTGAGGACCTTGTGCATGATCGCCGACATCGCGCCGTCGAACGGCCGCGTGCCGGTCAGCAGTTGGAACAGCAGCGTCCCGGCCGAATAGATGTCGGTCTTCGCGGTGGTGTCATGCCCCATGAATTGCTCGGGCGACATGTAGGCAGGGGTGCCCAGCATGGTTCCGGTTTGCGTCATGTTGCTGCTCTCGATGCGCGCGATGCCGAAATCGGTGATCTTGACCAGGCGTGTGGCGGAAGCAGGGTGGGAGCCGTTGGTCGGAGTGGTCAGCATGACGTTGCCGGGCTTGACGTCGCGATGGACGACGCCGCGCTCATGGCTGAACTGAAGCCCGCTTAGCAACTGCTCCATGATCGCGCGGATGTCCGCCAGTTCGAGGCGTTCGCCGCGGTCGAGCACCGACTTCAGCGACTCTCCGTCGACATACTCCATGACGATATAGGCAAGCTCATCCGTCTCGACGTAGTCGTAGACGCCGACGATGGACGGGTGGTTGAGCCGGCCGGCGGCTTGCGCCTCGCGGCGGAAGCGGGCGAGCTGCTCCTGCGCTTCGGGATCGCTGGGGTCGGGCAGGCGGACTGTCTTGATCGCCACCCGGCGGGAGATGATCGGGTCCCACGCCTCATAGACGGTGCCCATGGCACCACGCCCGCGCGTGCCGCGAAGCTCGTACTTTCCGAGCGCCGAAACCTCCATTCCGCGTCCTTGCTTCACCTGGACACCGTTCTAGCGAGCCCATCACCGCACCGCAAAGACAACCTGCGGGTCGGCCGCTGCATCGGCGATAAAGTGCCGAAAAACCATCGAGGCGCAAAGGGGTATGGAATACGATGGCACATCACTAAAGTGTATCTATGTCATTGATGCCAATGGATTGACACTGCCATGCCGCCTTGCGACGGTCGGCCAGGCGCGCATGCGTGTTGTCCAACCGCGGGAGGGACTGATCGGTTCGTGTGCAGTTCGAGGCTGGGCCGGCTACAAGACCTCCATGCGGTCACTCCCAGCGCTCCGGAACGCGGTCTTCGGCGTGGTTCTGGCTCAGTTCGGCATGGCCGCGACCGGGCCAGCGGGCGCGCAGCTTCCTCCATTTGGCACCGTCGCCCCCGGCATCGTCTCGCCATTGCCGGGGATCTCGCCGACTGCGCCGCCCGTCTTGCGTCCCCCCGCGACCGCGCCCGCCGAGGCGCCGGCCTCCGCCATGCCCGATGCGGACGTGCGGATCACCGAGGTTCGGATCGAGGGCAGCACTGTCTATGGCGCGACGGCCTTTGCGGCCGTCACCACGCATCTCGTCGGCCCGGCCATCAAGCTGGCCGCCATCGACAACGGGCGCCTCGCCATCCTGCAGCGTTACCGTGCCGATGGGTACGCGTTGACGGCCGTCACCGCCATCATCGAGGCGGACGGCGTGCTGCGCTTGCGCGTCACCGAGGGCCGCATCGCCGAGGTCAAGCTCGATGGCGATATCGGCCCGGCCGGCGTGCAGGTGCTGCGCTTCCTCGCCAGGCTGACGGAGCAGCCGGTGATCGATGCGGCCACGCTGGAGCGCTATCTGCTGTTGGCCGGCGACGTGCCGGGGGTGAACGTCCGCGCGGTATTGCGGCCCTCGACCGACGAACCGGGGGCGCTCACCTTGGTTGCGCAGGTGAGCCGGCAGGCGATCACCGGGCAGATCACCGCCGACAACCGCGCCTTCCTGCGGGTGGGGCCGGAACAGATGCTGGGGGTCGCGGATTTCAACAGCTTCTCGGAATACGGCGAGCATACCCAGATCCAGCTCTACCGGACGTTCAATGGCGCCCAGATTTTTGGCATGGCGACGGCGGATTTCTTTCTCGGCGGCAGCGGTTTGCGGGTTCGCCTGGTCGCCGGCGCCGGCGTGTCGACGCCGACCGGGTCGTTCCGCAGCATCGGCTACGTCGGCCAGACCACCTTGTTCGGCACCGAATTGTCATACCCCATTATCCGGTCCCGACAGCAGATGCTGAACCTGACCGGCACGTTCGATGTCGTCGAGGGCACGATCACCCAGAACGGCCAGGTTGCCAGTTTCGACGCCCTCCGCATCGTCAGGTTTGGTGGCGAATACGTCATCTCCGACGCGCTGCTGGGCGATGGCCGCGGCGCGGTCAACGCGATTTCGGTGCGCGTTTCGCACGGGCTTGATGGGCTCGGCACCAGTTCAGTCAACGGGCGCACCGACCAGCGCAACGATTTCACCAAGATCAGCCTGGATGCCAGCCGCGCGCAGGCGCTGTTTCAGCCATGGGACGGTGCCAGCGTCGCCCTGCTCGGTATCGTCTCGGGTCAGTTCACCCGCGACGTGTTGCCACCGGCGGAGAAGTTCTTCCTCGGCGGCAGCCGGCTCACGCGCGGGTTCTATTTTGGCCAGGTGACCGGCGACAAGGCGCTGGCGATGACGGTGGAGATACAGCTCAACACCAGCACCGAGCAGACCTTCTTTGGCACGCAGTTCGACATCGCAGCCCAGTTCTATGGGTTCTACGATTGGGCGGAAACATGGGAGACCCCGAAGGATGATCGTGGGCGACGGCTGCGCTCGGCCGGACTGGGCCTGCGTCTGATCCCCTCACCGCGCTACGAGATCGACCTTGAGGCGGTGCGGCGTATCACGCGCTACCCGACCGGCAGCGGCGCCGGCATAGCACCGCTGCCCTTGCATGCAATCTATTGGCGCCTGCTTGCGCGGTTCTGAGCTATGAAGGGCGCGGAGCGAGGAGAGGCGCAATGATCGCCGGTGGGAATGGCAGCGATGAGGCGACCAGGCGGCCCCGTCGGGGTGATCGCCGCCGCGTGCTGCTGCTCACCACTGCGTTGTGCGCCGCCTTCGCGAGCACCCACGCGCAGGCCGACCCCGCACCCAATGCGCGCCCGCAGGGTGGCATTGTCAGCGCGGGCGGGGCCAAGATCACCAGCGGTGCGACGACCACCACGATCACGCAGAGTACGCCCCGCGCGGTGGTGGACTGGCAGGGCTTCGATGTTGGCCGCAACCAGAGTGTCGTTTTTGTTCAGCCGAGTTCGACGGCCACCACGCTGAACCGGGTCAACGCCGCAGAACCTTCGCAGATCGCGGGAAAAATAACCGCTAACGGTCAGATTATTATCGAAAACCGCTCCGGAATTATCTTCACCGAGAGCGCCCAGATCGATGCCCGCGCGCTGGTGGCGACCGCGTCGGGGATTGGCACTGACCGCTTCATGGCGGGCGGGACCCGGTTCGATGTTCCCGCCCGCGACGGTGCCGCCGTGGTCAATCGCGGCCGGATCACCGTTGCCGAGACGGGCCTCGCCGCGCTTGTTGCGCCGCGGGTGAGCAATTCCGGCGTGATCGAGGCAAAGCACGGGCGCATCGTGTTGGCCGGAGCCGCGACGCATACGGTCGATCTCTACGGCGACGGTCTACTCTCCATCGATATCGGCGCCGATGCGCGGGTGGCCAATACCGGCACGCTGCGCGCCGAGGGCGGCCGGGTTCGGTTGAGCGCGGCAGCGGCGGATGGGATCGTCTCGGGCCTGGTCGAGGCCGGTGGGCGGATCGCCGCCGATAGCACGGCCGGGCGCACCGGCAGCGTGCAGATCGCGGCGATCGGCGGTTCGGTGATCGTGTCGGGCCAGGTCAGCGCGGCCGGGACGGCACGCGGCACGACGGGGGGGACGATCGCGGTCGTCGCCACTGGAACGGTCACGCTCGCCGCCGGCAGCCGCGTCGATGCATCGGGACGCAAGGGCGGCGGCACGATCGCGATCGGCCGGTCGGGCGCGGTGACTGCCGCGCGGACCGAAATCCGCCAGGGCGCGAGCGTTACCGCCGACGCCACGCGCAAGGGGCAGGGCGGCACCATTACGGTGATGTCATCGCAGGCGACCAGCATGGCCGGGCGGATCACCGCCACCGGTGGGCCGCAAGGCGGGGCGGGCGGGTTCGTCGAGGTATCCGGCGCGCGCGCCTATGCTCTGACCGGCGCGGTCGATGTCTCCGCCGCGGCCGGCGAGGCCGGCACATTGCTGATCGACCCGCAGGACCTCACCATCCAATCGCCAGGGGCCGATGGCGCGCTGCTGCGGCTGACCGGGACGACGGATGGGCGTGTCGGCGTCGCCAATAACGGCACCTCGGGCATCCCGATCTCGGCGACCATCGACCCGGCGGTGTTCGAGAGCCTGACTGGCAACGTGGTATTGCAGGCGGCGCGGGATATGTTCGTGCTCTCGCCGGTCGATGCCAACGCCGCCAGCCTGAGCTTGCAGGCCGGCCGCAACCTGACTGTCGCGGCACCGATGACGCTGACCGGTGGCGGCACGATCGCGCTGTCGGCCGCGGTTGGCGCCTTTTCGGGCGCCCCCGGCTATGACGCGGCCGGCCCCTCGGGCGTGCTGCGTGTGACGCCAACCGGCAGCCTGACGGCGCTGGGCGGGCGGATCAGCATGCTCTCGGGTGCCGGTGGAATCAGCCTTGATGGTCCGGTGCAGGCCGCGTCGGTGACGACCAATATCAGCGGGTCCGGGCCTCTGGTCATCAGCAGTACAGTTCAGGCCGGCAACGCGACCTTGCTCGGCGGACGGATCGACGTCCCTGGCACGATCACCGGGACAACCCTGCTACTCGGGACCCCCGGCGGCAGCACGATCAGCATCACCGGCACCGTGGCCGCCACCGGCACGTTGACCCTGATCGCTGGCACCGCGATCAGCGCGCCCGGGCATATCCAGGCCGGCATGCTGACCCTCAGTGCCACGTCGGCAAGGTTCAGCGACGCCAGCAACGCGATCGACACGCTCGGGGCGATTGCCACCAGCGGAGGGTTCGATCTGGTCAACGGGAGGGACCTGACCATCCTCGGCGGGGTGTTGGCCGGCGGTGTGCTGGCGCCAAACCCGGCCAATGTGTCGGCGCTGAACATCACCGTCGATGGTCGCCTCGCCATCGGGCAGGCGAGCGGTTCCGCCGGCGTGCTGAACGCCGGGACCGTGGCATTGTCCGCCACCGGCGGCATCACCCAGCCGAATGGCACCATCGGCGCGAACCTGCTGACCGGCACGCCGCCGGGCGCGGCCGCGAGCCTGCCGGGGGTGAGCCTAACCGGGGCCAACACTGTCGTCGCCGTCAGCGGCTTCGCGACCACCGGCAATTTCGCCCTGACCAACAGCCGGGACCTCGCGGTGACCGGCGCGATTACCGCGGGCACGGTGCCTGCACCCTCGGCGGCGAACACGGCGAGCATCGACCTGACGGTCGGCGGCGCCCTCGCGATCGGCCCAATCGGGCGGCCGGGCGGGCTGAACGCGGGGACGATCCGGTTGCTCGCGTCGGGCGCCATCACCCAGCCGGCCGGCTTCATCGCCGCCAACCTGCTGCTTGGTCCCGGCGCCGGTCTGGCGATCGGCAGCGCCACCTCGGCGACGCTGACCGGCGCCAATTTCATCATCACCCTCGGCAGCTTCACCACGTCGGGAGATTTTCAGCTGCGCAACGGGCAGGCGCTGACAGTGGCTGGAACGCTGTCCGCCGGCGGCAGCGGCGGTGCCTCGGGCGCGAATTCCGCGACCGTCGAACTGAGTGCCGCCGGCGATCTCGCGATCGGCAAGACCGGCGGTCTCGCCCTGATCAACGCGGGCACGCTGTCCTTGCTGGCGACCGGGACGATCAGCCAACCCAATGGTAGCATCATCACAGACCTGCTGACCGGAACGTCGTCGGCGATTCCCGCGGCCAGTGCGCAGTTGCGTGGCAACAACATCATCAATCGCCTCGGCCGCTTCAGCGTGCTCGACGCCTTCGCTCTGGCCGACGGCCGCCCATTGGTGGTGGCCGGTACCGTCATCGCGGGTGCGGGCGCTACGGGCACGGGCCGGTTGTCGCTCGTGGGCGGCAGTTCGATTGCCATAGGTCGCACTGGCACGCCGGGCGTGCTGAGCGCCGGCACGGTTTCTCTGGTGGCCAGCGGCGGGATCAGCGAGCCCAACGGGATCATCTCGACCAGCCTGCTGCTTGGTCCCGCCATCGGCGAGGTGTTCCAGGCCGCCGCTTCGGCCACGTTGACCGGCAGTAACGCGATCACCGCCATCGGCGCGTTCAATACCGTCGGGAATTTTACCCTGACCAATTTCAACGACCTCGCCATCCGCGGCGTGGTCTCGGCCGGCGTGCTGACGGCGCCCAATCCGGCCAATAGCGCGACCCTCGCGATCACTGTCAACGGCAACATCGTGCTAGGGCCGGCCGGGACTGCCGCGCGGTTGAACGCAGGGACGGTTGCACTGCTGGCGACTGGTACTGTCAGCGAACCGGCGGGCGTTATCACCGCGAATACCCTGACGGATTTCGGGAGTTCACGGGCGCGTGCCATCGTGCTGAACGGGGCCAACGTCATCACCCAGCTCGGCGCATTCGGCGCGCTTGGCAACCTGAACATCATCAACACTGTGCCCCTCACCATCACCGGCTTGGTAACGGCTGGAGGGTTGGCGGCGCCCGATCCGCTGAATACTGGCATCCTCGACCTGCGGGTGGCCGCGGGCGGGTTGACGATTGGCCAAGCGGCGGGCAGCGAAGGTGGGAATGCCGGCACGCTGAACGCGGGCACCGTCGTGCTGACGGTTCCCGGCACGATCAGCCAACCGAACGGCGCGATCACGGCCAATCTGCTGACCGGCGTCACATCCGGCGGTACACTCGTGCTCGCCGACGCGATCCGCCTGCCCGGCGCGAATGCCATCGCCACGCTCGGCAGCCTCGCTGCCGCCGGAGATGTGTTCATCAACAACACGACCGGCCTTACCGTCATCAGCTCAGTGACCGCCGGGGGTATCGCGACCCCGCTGGCGGCCAATACGGGAACCCTGACGATCGCCACCGCCGGCACGCTATCGCTCGGCCAGTCGGCGGCGAGCGGCGGTGGGGCGTTTCCAGGCAGCCTCACGGGCGGCACGGTGGCACTTCTGGCCGGTGGAGCGATCAGCGAACCGAACGGCGTCATCCGCGCCAATCTGCTGACCGGCCCCGACAATGCCGCCCCGGCCGCCAGTGCTGCGCTGACCGGAGCAAATACGATCGCGGCACTCGGCGTTTTCAATACGGCTGGGGATTTCACTCTTGGTAACACCACCGGCGTCACCATTGTCGGCAGTGTCGCCGCAGGCGGCGCGGTCGGGCCGGGCAATGGTGCGACGCTCTCGATTGCGGCCGCCGGTCCGATCACGATCGGCACCACGGGTCAGGCGGGTCGGCTCAGCGGCGGCACCGTGATGCTGCTCACCAACGCCACGATCAGCGAGCCGAATGGGGGGATCACCGCGAACCTCATGACCACCGGCGCCAGCACGGCCACCGCCATCGACCTGTCCGGCAGCAACACGATTGCCGCCATTGGAACGTTGACGGCCAATGGGGATATCACCGTCGCCGATGCGGTGGGCCTGAACGTCCTCGGCACCATCTCGGCCGGCGGCAGTACAGCGCCGGATCTGGCCAATTCGGCGACCCTGGAACTGCGTCTGACCGCGGGCCTGGCACTCGGGCAGGGCAGCGTCGAGGGCGTGCTCAACGCCGGCACGGTCGTGCTCGTGGCGGGCGGCGCCATCACGGCACCGAATGGGCGGATCACCGCCAACCTGCTGACCTCGCCGGGCGTCGCGAGCACCGCGCTCGGCGGGGCCAACAGCATCACTGCGGTCGGCGGTTTCATCGCCGCCGGCTCATTGATCCTGCAGGATATCGTTCCACTCACGCTGGACGGCCCGATCCGCACCGGCGGCGATCTCGTGGTTGCCTCTACCGGCGCGCTGACGCTGAACGGCCGGATAGCGGCGAGCGGGTCGGGCGACTCTCTCTTTTCGGGGGATAGCGGTGTTCGACAGAGCGCGGGAACGATCACGACGTCAGGCCGGGCGACACTGACATCGGCCAATGGCGGCTTCGTGCAGGATATCGGCGCCGCCATCGTGGCGGCCTCGCTCGGCGGACGGGTGTCGGTGGCGACGCTGCACGACATCGGCCTCGGCGGTGTGCTCACCGTGACCAGCGGGGTGGTCAATCTTGTCAGTGCGGGTGGATTGATCGCCGAGACAATCACCGGCGGGGTCAAGGGTGTCATCAATGCGGGAACGTTGACCGGTGCGGCGCCGTCTGGCGATGTGCTGCTCGACAACGGGACCTCGAACCGGTTGGCCGCGCTGTCAAACTTCACCGCCGGCGGACGGCTGGTGTTCGCCAACTTCCTGTCCACGACGTTGTCCGGTGTGATCGCCGCTGGTGCCGACATGGCGATCAGCGGCGCCCAGCAGATCACCCAGGCCGGCGGGGTGCTGTCGGCCGGCAGCATCCGCATCGCCACCGGCACCGCTTTCCGCCAGGCCACCGGAGCGCAGATTGTCGCCAGCGATGCCGGCGGGACGTTGGCGATCGCGGCCAGCCTCGGCATCAATGCCGGCGGCACGTTGTCGGCCGCCACCGGCACCGTGGCGCTCACCTCGACGACCGGCGGGATCGCGGGCAATTTTGGCAGCGGCGCGGTGACCGCGCGGGTGATCGCCGATGTCCTGACCGCGAGCGCGCCGCTTGGCATCGCGCTCGATCCAGTCGCGGGCAACAACGTGATCGCGGTGTTGGATGGGCTGTCGGCGGTGGGCAGTTCCGGCGGGGTCGCGGTTTCCAGCACGACGTCGCTGGTTATCCGCAATGAGATCGCCGCCAAGGATGCCATCCGTATCGCCAGCCTCGGTGATCTGACGGTCAATGCCGGGATCGCCGTTGCCAGTGAGCGCGCCGGCGTGACGCTTGCCGCCGCCCACGACTTTGCCCTGTTGCCGGGTGCATCGGTCAGCGGGGCGGCGGCCAGCCTGAGCGCGCCGCGCTTCATCGGCATCAGCGGTGCGGTATCGGGCGACAAGATCCATATCGGCGGTCCCGGCGGCACGGCGGCGGCGCAGGTGGTGACCACGTCCGGCGCGTCGCTGACCACCGGGACGGCCGGCATCTACGACACCAGCCTCGCGTTGGCCGGCTGGCCGAGTTCGGCGACCGCGACTGGCGGCGCATTCATTGTCGCGTCCGGGCTGAACCTGTCCGGCACGCTGCCGGTGCTGGCCCGCTCAGGCGTGGCGACACCAACGCTGCGGATGGATATCGCGAGGACCGGCAATTTCGACACGGGCGGCGGACTGCGCGCGGAGACGGCGACGGTGTTCATCAACCTCGGGGCCGGGGCCACGGTAGCCGGGCCGGTCTATATCGACGGGCTCTATCTCGCCTACAGCAAGGCCGCCGGTGGCAGCGCCGATCTGATCGGGACGGTGCGCGGCGTGGGCGGCCAGGCGGCGGCGCAGATCGGCTTCATCGCGCCATTGCAGAACGCCGGCTATCGGTTGAACTCCTGCCCGATCGCCTCGGTCTCGTGCTTCGTGGTCACCACTGAGCGTTTGCCGCAGACCAATCCGATCCGCGACCTCGATCTGCGCCCGGCGCGCGACCCGGTCGATGAGACCGAGGTATTGCTACCCAACGTTGCCGCACGGGATTTCTGATCGGGATGCGCCGCGGGATCGTCTCCTTGTGCTCGCTGATCATGTTCGGGGTGGTGCTCGCCAGTTGTGCCACACCGCCCTCGACATCGTACGTGAACGCCGCGCCGGGTTCCGCCGCCGCCCTGGTTGCCATCGGCACAAACACGGCTGGCGAGGCATGCAGCCAGGGTGGCGATGCGGCGAAGGGGGTAGAGATTTTCTGCGGCACCTGGGTGCAGCCGAGCGCCCGGCTGCGTGCGGCTGTGTCCGCCAACGCGGCCGCAATGCGTGTGCTGGCAACCGGCAGCGCCTGGCGCAGTGCGCTCGATCTGCGCTTTTCCTGCGCGGAGCCGACCGACGCGGCCATTCTTGGCGGCGCGCCGGCGCTTATGATGCAATGCACCCGCCGTGTCGGTGGTTGGCCGCACGTCGTGCTGCTCGCCCTCGTCGGCGACACGATCTGGTACGGCGATGGCGTGTTGCCTGTGCTGCCGGTGATGGAGCGGGCGATCGGCGTGCTCTCGGGCCGGATCAGTGCCGGGGCGGCGGCGCAGGGGGCGGTGGTGCAGGGGGCGGGAGCGAACGCGCTGCTGGCCGAGCGGCTGGCGGCGCGCGCGTTCGGCTCGGACGACATCGGCCAGTACGAGCAACTGATCGAGGCTGGCACCCGGGCCAACCTCGCCGATGACGGGGCGCAGGCGGAGGCCGCGTTCCGGCAGGCGCTCGCCGTGCAGGAGCGCGCTTTGGGGCGCGACAATCCCAACACCGTGACCCCGCTCACCTATCTTGCGCTCCAACTGTCCAACCAGGGCCGGATGCTCGACGCCGACCAGATGTTCGCCCGCGCCACCGTGCTGGTCGCACAGGCGGCCGATCCGGTGGCGGCGGCCCGGCTCGCGCACTACCGGGCGCTGCACGCGCGCAATGCTGGCGACGCGGCGGCGGCGCTGGTACTGCTCGACGAGGCCGATCGGGCGTATCGCCGGTTCGTTCCGCAGGGTGCCGTACAGGCGCGCGCGCCGCCGCCGCCCTCGCGATTCGTTCGTGCCGGGAGCGGGGTGGCGAGTCTGTCCGATCTGCTGCCGGTCCGCGAACTTGTCACTGACCCCGTGGCGCGGTCGGCGCTGTTCGGGCTGGTCGAGGTGTGGCGCTATCGGGCGCTGGTGCTGCGCGATCTCAACCGGCCCGCCGAAAGTGCGGCGTCGATGCGCGCGGCGGTCGAACTGGCGCGGGCGAACGGGCTGACCCAGCCGTTGCTAGTCGCGCGGCTCTATCGTACCGAGGCGATGATCGCCGCCGCCGCCGGGCAGCATGGCGTGGCGAGTGCCGATCTGGATCGTTCCGTCACAGCGTTCGGACGGGTGCTGCCGGACTCCAAGCCGGTGGCGACCACGCGGATCATTCGTGCCCGGCATCTGGCGCTGTCCGGCGACACCGACGCCGCTCTCGCCGAGTGTCGCGCCGGGGTGCGCGTATTGACCGCGCTGAAAACCGGCACCGATCCGGATTTCGTCGCCAGCTGCCTGGACATCTATGCTGGTCAGGCGGAGCGCCGGCCGGCGGAGCGGCAGGGGCTGTACAGCGAAATGTTCGCCGCCGCGCAGGTCGCGCAGGGCGGCATCACCAGCCAGCAGATTTCGCAGGCGACAGTGCGGCTGTCGGAGAATGCCAAGGACCCGGCTGTTGCCGACGCCATTCGTGCCCGTCAGGATGCCGGCGCGGTGCTGGCGGAGTTGTATCGCCGGCGCGACGACATCCTCCAGCGCGCCGGCAGCGGTCAGGCGGCATCGGTGGACGCGGTTGATGCCGATGCGCGGATTGCGGAGGCGCAGATCAGCCTGGCCGACGCTGATTCGGCCTTGCAGGCCGCGGCGCCGAATTATGGCCAGCTGATCCAGCAGGTCGCCGCCGCCGCCACCGTTCAGGAGGCGCTCCGGGATCGCGAAGCGTTCGTGGCGATGACGTTGAACGCGGAGTCTGGTTGGGTGTTCCTGGTGCGGCGCGATCGGCTCGCGGTGGCGCGACTGGCCGGCGGGTTGACCAGCATGGGCGAGCTGGTCGGCCGCGTGCGCGCCTCCATCGAAGGCGGCGGCGGAGTTTTGCCGCGCTTCGACACCGTGGCGGCGCATGCACTGTATGTGGCGACGCTGGGTGGGGTGGAGGCGGCGTTCGACGGCATATCGGCCCTCGCCATCGCCCCCGCCGGCCCGTTGCTGGCGCTGCCGTTCGACGTGTTGTTGACGACCCCGGCCAGCCCGGATGCACTGGCGAAGGCGCCGTGGCTGCTGCGCCGGTTCAGCATCAGCCATGTTCCGTCGCCGGGTAATTTCGTGTCCCTGCGGCGGATCGCCGGCGGATCGCGCGCGTCCCGGCCGTGGTTTGGCTTCGGTGAGTTCCGTCCGATCCTGCCAGCGCAGGCGCGGCAGATTTTTCCCAATCCGAACTGTGCGGCCAGTGCACAACTGCTCTCGCAGCTTTCGTCGCTGCCCTTCGCCAAGCGCGAGTTGGAGGCAGCGCGGCTGTTGCTGGGGGCAGAGACGTCCGAGGAATTGCTGGGCGCGCAGTTCACCGCTCCGGCAGTTCTGCGGACCGATCTGCGTAACTATCGCGTGCTGCAATTTGCGACGCATGCGCTGTTGCCGTCTGAACTCGAGTGCGCAACCGAGCCGGCGATCGTGACGTCGGTTCCGGTGGGTGCGGCGGATGCGCGGGGGGCGTTGCTGACGGCCTCGCAGATTGCGAGTCTGACGTTGGATGCCGATCTGATCATTCTCTCGGCGTGCAATTCCGGCGGCCCCGGCGGGACCACGGCCGGCGAAAGCCTGTCGGGGCTGGCCCGTAGTTTCTTCTATGCGGGGGCGCGGGCGTTGATGGTCACGCACTGGGCAGTGAACGATCAGACCGCGGCCTATCTGGTCGCGGACATGCTGCGGCGGCTGCGCGATCGGCCGGAATACGGAATTGCGGAGGCGCTGCGGGCGGCCGAACTCGGCATGCTCGACGAGGCCGGGCGCGAGCTTAACGCCGACGTGGCGCACCCGTTCTACTGGGCCCCCTTCGCCGTGATTGGCGAAGGAGGTGGCAGGCTGTCAGGCATATAGCCAAACGGATAAAAGTTTTTTGTTTCTTTTTTTCAAAAAAGATAGCGCTTCTTTTTGAAAAAAGAAGCAAAAACTTTTCTCCACTGGCGCGTCGAGACATACGAGACTCTCGCGTCGACATCGGATTATTGCCGAACCCGC
>JAYTUU010000065.1:0-7353 GCA_043744375.1 Rhodospirillales bacterium
TGAAGCGCGAGGGGCTCGCCACCGCGCGGCCCTATCGCGGCGTGTTCCTCACCGAGGCCGGCGAGACGCTGGCCGCCCGCGTGCGCTCGCGCCACCGCCTGGTGGTCGATCTGCTGCGCGCCGTCGGCGTGCCCGCCGAGGCCGCCGAGCAGGATGCGGAGGGGATCGAGCACCACGTCTCCGACCTCACCCTCGCCGCCTTCTCCCGTTTTCTGAAATCGTCCCCCTGAGTTTGGAGCCCTGACCATGACGATCACCGGTGGTTGCCTGTGCGGACAGGTTCGCTACACGACCTCGGCATCCCCAAGGCGGCGCTGGCCATCACCGCCACGCTGAAGGAATGGGGCCTGCAAGAATGGGCGCGGATGACGCTCGCCCTTCAGCCGGACATCGCGGTTGCTGGCGTCAGCCGGTGATTTCGATCACCGCGATATGCCCCTGCGCGGTCGGCCATGTCCGCGCAGGGATCGTTTCGTCATTGAACGTACCGATCACCGTCTGGCCCACCTCCCCTGCCAGCCGCGTCGTCGAGACCGTCGGCACGCCGGCCGGAACGTCGGCGACGGGGGCGCCGTTCAGCAGCACCCGATCCCGCCCGGCACCGTAGTAGCCGCGCGGGCGGGACATGTAGAGCACCGCCGCGGCGTCGCGATCCAGCTTGCCGAAGGGCTGCGGCCGGAGATGCAGCAGCTTCGTCGAGCGCGGGAACGGGGCGCGGTAGATATGGGTGATGGGTGCGCCGGGCGACGCCAGAACGAATTCATAGTTGGCCGTCGGATCGGCAATGAACGGGCCCCATAGGCCGTCCTCGCCGGTGATCCGGTCATGGGCGGGGCCGCCCATGCGTGCCCCGGTCGCTGGATCGACCTGGTAGATCGTCACCCGCGCGCCGTCGAGGCCGATATTGGTCGGGGCCTCCGCCTCGAAGCCGCTCGCCTTGCCGTCCAGTACCGGTGCCACTTCCGGCGTGATCGCCAGCGTCGTCGGCGCCGTCCCGGTGATCAGGGTGAATAGCGGCGTGAGCGTGGCGATGCCGTAGCCGGCCTCGCGGTGGTCGGCGCCGGGGATGACGATGTTCTCCGCGCCCGCCAAGGCCGGGCCCTCGAAGCCGACCCCCGTGGCCACGCCGGGCATGCCGAGATAGCGGCCATCGGGCTGCGCGAACTTGTCATTCCCGTCGCTGCGGATGGTGGCGAACCGTACGCCGGCGACGACTTCGCCGGGGGTGGCATTGAGGTCGCGCATGAAGGCCGAGGCGCCGTTGAACTCACTGCCGATCAGCACCTTGTCCGAAACGATGACGCCGTGGTTGACCGCGCCGCACAGCACCGCCAGCGCGGTATGGGCGGCCCCGCCGCCGTTCTTGATGTAGTTGCGCACCGTGTTGCCGCCGCGTGATTGCCCGACGATGACCACCTTCTCGGCGCCGGTCAGCGCCTTGACGCGGGTGACCTCGGCGGCGAGTTGCTGCATCACCTCGGCCGCCGTCGAGCGCCCGGCCTGCGGCTTGTCGAACACGGCGCCGGCCTGCGGATAGCGCAGATCGAGCGCGAACAGGCGATCCGCCGGATAGCCATTGGACTCGAAGCGCCACAGCGTGGTCAGCCAGAGCCCAGCGGTGTCGCCATTGCCGTGCACGAAGATCACCGGCAGCGGGTCGGCGGCAGATGCCGAGGTGCCAGCCAGACTGGCGGCAAGCGGGGCAAGCAGCATGGCACGGCGTCCGATCCTGATGGCGGTCATCGGCGGTCCTCCCCTGAAGCCGCCAGCATTGCCATTGAGGCGGGCGGCGTCAATCTTGGCATCGTGCCGTTCTCGGCACGAAATGCCCGTGCCAGCTCGACGATGAAGTCCATCACCACACGGGTGCGCGGCGGCAAATGCCGGCGGGTGGGCATGATCAGATAGACGGGGTTCAGCGGTCCGTCATACGCCGGCATCACCTGCACCAACCGGCCCGCCGCGAGATCATCGGCCACCACGATCCGCGGCAGCAGCGCGATGCCGAAGCCGTTCAGCGCCGGGCGACGCAAGGCGTCGACGACATTGGCGGACAACTGCCCGTGGACATGCACTTCGATCGGCCCGTCCGGTCCCCGGAAACGCCAGATCCCCGTGCGGTTCGCCGTGTGCACAAGGCAATTATGGCCGGCCAGATCCTCGGGGCGCTCGGGATGCCCATGCGCTTCCAGATAGGCCGGGGAGGCCACTGGCAGCCATCCGGTCTCGCCGACCTGACGCACGACCAGGGAACTATCCTCCAGCGGGCGGAACCGGATGGCGACATCGAGCCGGCTGACCACCAGGTCCACCTCCTCGTCGCTGAGGACCAGTTCGACCGACAACCCCGGATGCTTTGCCAGCAATGTCGGGAGATTGCTGGCGAAATACTCGCCGACCCCCACCGGCGCGCCGATCCGCACCAGGCCGACGGGGGATTTGCGATGGGTGCCAATGGCGGTCTCCATCTCCTCGGTCATATCGAGGAGATGGCGGGCATGCTCCAGCACTTCCTCGCCATCCGGCGTCAGGCTCAGCCGCCGCGTCGTCCGGTGCAGCAGGCGCACGCCGAAATGCTCCTCAAGGTCGCCGATCCGTCGCGTGATCGCGGACTGGCTGCTGCCGTCGCGCCGCGCGACCTCGGAGAAGGAGCCGGTTTCGGCGACGCCGATGAGGCTGCGCAGGCTCGCCAACAAGTCCATGATCTCACCGTTCTACGCATCAATCTTCTGCCAGAATACCGGATTATCGCCAGGAAGCGAGGGGATTAGAAACCGCTCCATCGAAGCCGGCCAATACTGCGCTGGCACACCTCACAAAGGATACCGACGATGACCAAGACCCTGATGCTCGCGACCGTGATGTTTGGCCTGGCGGTTGCGGCGATCCCCGGCACGCCCGCCCGCACAAACGTCGCGGAGACCGAGTTCCTGCGCAGCACGTTCGCCGAGGCCGAGTTCAACCGCGTGAGCGTCGCCGAAGCCGAGTTCAAGCGCAGCACCTTCGCCGAAGCCGAGTTCAATCGCGTGATCGTGGCCGAGGCCGAGTTCGTCCGCAGCAGCTTCGCCGAGGCCGAGTTCACCCCCAGCAGCTTCGTCGCGACGGTCTGAAGCCGCTCGTAGCGCCGCATGCTCGAAGGCCGGCCGGGATGTCCCGGCCGGCCTTTGCCGTTTCAGGTGCCGAGGAAAATAAGGCCGGGGAGAATTAGGCCCCGTCGGCCGCGCGGCTGCGTTTCAGGCTCGGATGCACGGTCTTGCTGATGATGTGGAGATCGGTGCCGATCACATGCGCGCTCGCCCCCACGATCAGTGGATCGGGGCCAGTGACGATCGAATGGTCCTTGCCCTCATAGGGCAGCGAGGCGAGGAAATACTGCATCGCGTTCAGCCGTGCCCGCCGCTTGTCGTCGGACTTGACGACCGTCCACGGCGCGTCGGCGATGTCCGTATAGAAGAACATCGCCTCCTTCGCCTCCGTATAGTCGTCCCATTTGTCGAGCGAGGCGCGGTCGATCGGCGACAGCTTCCAATGTTTCAGCGGGTCCGTCTCGCGCTCGGTGAAGCGCCGGCGCTGCTCCTCCCGGCTGACCGAGAACCAGAATTTGATCAATGTTATGCCGGAGCGGACCAGCATGCGTTCGAGGTCCGGGCATTGGCGCATGAATTCGAGATATTCGTTCGGGGAACAGAACCCCATCACCCGCTCCACGCCGGCGCGATTGTACCAGGAGCGGTCGAACAGCACGACCTCGCCGGCGGACGGCAAATGGGCGATGTAGCGCTGGAAATACCACTGCGTCCGCTCCCGCTCCGTCGGCTTCTGCAGGGCGACGACGCGGGCCATGCGCGGGTTCATGTGCTCGGTGAAGCGCTTGATCGTGCCGCCCTTGCCGGCGGCGTCCCGCCCCTCGAACAGGAGCACGATGCGCTGCCCGGTGCTCTCCACCCAGCGCTGCGCCTTCAGCAATTCGCGCTGCAACTCCAGCATATGCGCCTCATACGGCGCCAGGCGCATGCGGGTGGCATACGGATACTCGCCGGACTCGAACAGCCGCCTGATCCCGGCCGGATCATGGCGCAGCGCGGTCAGGCTCTGATGCGCCGGCGGCTCGGGGGCCGGGGTGGGGGGGCCACCGACTCGGCAATGGCCGGCGGTATCTCGGAAGGCGTTTCCACGACCGGCGCCGGGGCCGCCGCGCCGGTCTCTCTTGCTGTCTTACGTCGTGCCATGGACTGGTTCCAATTTGAAGCGCCGCCACCATGTAGAGGGCGCAGGGTGAATGACGGCACTGCGGCAAGCTTGCGCCAGACTTGTCAATGATGTGTCACAATCCGCACGCAAACTTCTGCGGCCAACGCTTTGTGGAGTGAGATTGATGGAATTTGATGTGGTCATCGTTGGCGCCGGACCGGCCGGACTGAGCTTTGCGGCCTCGCTGGCGGGCACCGGGCTGCGACTCGCCGTCGTCGAACGCCTCGAGGCCGCCGTGCTGGCTGACCCGCCTTTCGATGGCCGGGAGATCGCCCTCACCCACCGCTCGGTCGATCACCTCACCGCGATCGGCGCCTGGGAGCACATCCCCGCAGAGCACATAGCGCCGATGCACGAGGCGCGCGTGCTGAACGGGTCCTCCAGCTATTTCATGCGCTTCGACGCCGGCAAGCGGGCCGGCACGCCGCTCGGCCATCTCGTCGCCAACCACCTGATCCGCCGCGCCGCCTATCGGGTCGCGTCGGGCATGCCTGAGGTGACGCTGTTCGATGGCGTGGCGGTGGCCGCGGTCGAGACCGCCGCGGACGGGGCGACCGTGCGACTCGCCGATGGCCGCAGCCTGGCCACGCGCCTCGTCGTCGCCGCCGATACCCGGTTTTCCGAGGCCCGGCGCCGCCAGGGCATCGCCGCCGAGATGCGCGATTTCGGCCGCGTCATGATGGTCTGCCGCCTCGAACACGACGCGCCGCATGAGCAGGCAGCCACCGAGTGGTTCGACTATGGCCAGACCATCGCCATGTTGCCGCTGAACGGCAATTTCTCGTCGTTCGTCCTCACCTTGCCGGCGCGCGAGATGGACGCGGTGATGGCACTCGACGACGTCGCGTTCGGCGCCGAAGCCACGCGGCGCTATCGCGGCCGGCTCGGAGACATGCGCCTTGTTTCCACCCGTCACGCTTACCCGCTGATCGCCGTCTACGCCGAACGCTTCACCTCGACGCGCTTCGCCTTGATGGGCGACGCCGCCGTCGGCATGCACCCGGTCACCGCGCACGGCTTCAATTTCGGTCTGCGCGGCGCGGACGCCCTCGCACGCCGTATCCGCGCCGCGGTGGCAAAAGACGGCGACATCGGCGCACCCGACCTTCTGCGCGGCTATGACCGCGCACACCGAATGGCGACGCGGCCGACCTATCTCGCCACCAACGCCACCGCGATGCTCTATTCGGACGAACGCCTCCCGGCCCGCGTTCTGCGCGATGCAGCGCTGCGGATCGGCAATCTCGTGCCGCCGTTCCGCCAGTTGATTACGTCACGGCTGATGGAAGCGGGGCGGCCGGCGGCCCATTCGGCTGTTAGATAAGGAAGGCGAGGGCTTTGCCGTCGCCGCGCAAGCGGCGCGTCGGACGACACGGCGAGGCTTTGCCTCGCCTCCGCAAAGGGTCAGGGACCCTTTGATCCAATTCCCCTTTCTTGGCTGCGCCAGCAGCCTTTAGTCAAATTCGGCTATCGTTCAAAGGCTGGCGACGCAGCCAAGAAGAGTCTCGGGTTTCCAAAGGCCCTCGTCCCAGGGCGGGTCGAGGGCAGAGCCCTCGCCTTCCTTATGTTAGCGCCTATGGGACAGGCCGGCATTGCGCCAACCCACGCAGTGACTGCCGGCTACCTCCGCCCCGCCCGAGATGGCCGCCCGCGTCGGCCGCACCCTGCGCCCGCTCTGCCGCCTCCTCGCCCTCACCCCACCCGCCGCCCTGCAACGCCCGCCCCCGCCACCGCGGCCAACGCGGGCACGCCCTCCAACACCCCGACCGCCACCGCGAGCCCCCGAGCGCCAACGCCTTGGCCTCTTCGGCCTCCCTCCGCTCGCCCCCTTCCCGATCTTCCCCCCACGAAAACGATCCGCCTGACCAGGTTGCGGAAGCACGGCCAAATTGTTCCGATATAAAACAATAAGCTGCAAACAGAGGCGCTGCGGGAATCCTGAACCGGCCTTCCTTCCCCCCCACCGCCCCCGGTGCTAGAACGCGCCCGCCCCAAGAGACCCGAGCCCCATGACCGACGACCCCCCGCCCAACCTCGCCCTCCTCCCCGCCGGCTTGCGGGACCTGTTGCCGCCAGAGGCCGAGACCGAGGCCGCCGCCGTCGAGCGCCTGATGGGCAGTTTTTCGGCCTACGGCTACCAGCGCGTGAAGCCCCCTTTGCTCGAATTCGAGGACAGCCTCCTCAGCGGCTCCGGCGCCGCCATGGCCGACCAGACGTTTCGCCTGATGGACCCCGACACCCGACGGATGATGGGGGTGCGCGCCGATATGACCCCGCAAGTGGCGCGCATCGCGATCACCCGGCTTGCCCATGCCCCACGCCCGCTGCGCCTGTCCTATGCCGGCCAGTGCCTGCGCGTGCAGGGCGGCCAGATCGCGCCCGATCGCCAGATCGCCCAGGCCGGCATCGAGTTGATCGGCCATGACAGCCCTGCCGCCGACGCCGAGATCGTTCTGGTTGCCGCCGCCGCGCTCGCAGCCGTCGGCCTGCTGCGTATCTCGATCGACCTGACACTGCCGCCGCTCGTGCCGACCCTGCTTGAGGAGGCCGGGATCACCGGCGAGGCCCGCACCCGCCTCGCCCGCGCGCTCGATCGCAAGGACGCCGCCGCTGTGACCGAGCGCGGCGGCATTCTGGCCGCCACGTTGACGGCTCTTCTCCTCGCCGCCGGCCCCGCCGACCGCGCGTTGGCCGCCCTCGATGCCGCCGCTCTGACCCCTGGCGCCCGGGCCCATGCCGCACGCCTCGCCGCCACCGTTGCGGCCATTCACGCCCGCGCACCCGGCCTCAAGCTCACCGTCGACCCGGTTGAGTTTCGCGGGCTGCGCTATCACACCGGCGTCTGCATGACCGTCTATGCGCCTGGCCGCGCCGAGGAGCTTGGCCGTGGCGGACGCTACATCTGCGGCGAGGCGGAACCCGCGACTGGCCTGACCCTCTACCCCGACGCCATCCTGCGTGCCGCTCCCAGGGGCCAGCCCAAGCCGCGCATCTTCCTGCCGCCCGACGCCGACCCGATCGCCGCCGCCCGGCTGCGCGCCGAGGGCTGGGCCACCGTCGGCGCGCTCGATCCATGCGGCGATCCCGCAACGGCGGCGCGTG
>JAYTUU010000066.1:0-27290 GCA_043744375.1 Rhodospirillales bacterium
CGCCGGGACCGCTCGTTCAGGTCCCGTTCAACCGCCGTGAACCGGGCACGTATCACCGATCTGTCTATCATCCCGTGAGTCTAGCAAGCACGCGCACGCACCGGAATCCCCCTCAACGAACTGACCGCGCGCGTAGCATCATCCGATTCGCTAGTCTTTGGGCCTCGCCTAAGCGCGCCTCCGGCGGCAAGCCCGCGTCAGGCGCGCGCTTGCGTGCCGAAAGCGGCTGGGGGGCATGCCCCTTTGATCCCCCCGACTTGACGCCGCGCGGCGCTGGAAGGACGGGGTTCAAAGGGCCCTCGGCCCTTTGCCGGCGGAGCCTTGATTGCCTTCCCCCCGCTGCATCCGGCGCGCGAACGTCCTATATGGGCGTAGTGGCGCCTTGATGGGCCAAAGGACACACATGCGTTTGCGGTACGTTTTCCTCGCCATTCTGCTGACGTCGTGCGCGGTCGGCCCGAAATATGTGGCGCCTGAGCTGGAGCTTCCGGCGGCGTATCGGGCGACGGCGGCAACTGCGGTGCAGGCGTGGCCGGCGGCGGAGTGGTGGCGGGGGTTTGGGTCCGCGGAGCTTGATGGACTGATTGCGGCGGCGCGGGACGGCAATTTCGACATCCAGGCGGCGGCAGCGCGGGTGCGGCAGGCGGATGCGCTGCTGGTTGCGAGCGGGGCCGGGCTGTTGCCGGGGGTTTCGGTGGGGGTGACGGATCGGTGGAGTAGGTCGGCGGTGTTGGGGCGGACACGGACGGTGGAGAGCCGCAGTGTGTCGTTTGGGCCGTCGGTGAGTTGGGAGTTGGATTTCTGGGGGCGGGTGAAGGCGGGGCAGGACGGGGCGGCGGCGGATGCGTTGGCGAGCCGGTTCGACCAGGAGGCGGTGGCGCTGTCGGTGGTGAGTGCGGTGGCCTCGACGTGGTTTCAGGCGCTGGCGTTGCAGGACCGGGTGACCATCGCGGGGCGCAATCTGGCCGATGCGGAGGCGATATTGGGGGCGATCCGGGCGCGAGCGGCGGCGGGCACGGCGTCGTTGCTCGATGTGTCGCAGCAGGCGGCGCTGGTGGCGAATATCCGGGCGCAGGTGCCGGCGTTGCGGAGCCAGTTGGAGGAGCAGGTGACGGCGCTCGGGTTGCTGACGGGGCGGCCGCCGTCGGCGGTGACCGTGCGGCCGGGGACGCTGATGTCGTTGTCGTTGCCGGAAATCGCGCCGGGGTTGCCGTCGGCGTTGCTGGCGCGGCGGCCGGATGTGGCGGCGGCGGAGGCGCGGCTGGTGGCGGCGAATGCGGATATTCGGGTGGCTAGGGCGGCGTTTTTTCCGCAAGTGTCGTTGACCGGCGCATTGGGATGGCAGGGGCTGGCACTGGGGACGTTGTTCGGGCCGGGGTCGTTGTTCGCCAATGCGGCGCTGTCGGCGAGCCAGGTGGTGTTCGACAACGGGCGGTTGGGCGCGCATGCGGCGTTTACCGAGGCGCGCTATGACGAGTTGGTGGCCGGATATCGTCGGGCCGTGGTGCAGGCGTTCACCGATGTGGAGAACGGCGCGCGGGCCTATGGCTATGCGACGGAGCAGGAGGCGCTGGTGCGTGAGGCGGTGCGGGTGGCGCAGTTGGCGGCCGATATTGCGAGCGAGCAGGTGCGGGCGGGGACTTCGGACATTGTGCGGGCGTTGCAGGCGCAGACGACGTTGTTCAACGATCTCGATTTGTTGGCGGAGGTGCGGTTGGCGCGGTTCCAGGCGTTGTTGAGCCTGTACAAGGCGATGGGTGGCGGCTGGGCGCGCGGCGATGTTGAGGCGCCGGCGGTGCGGCTGTTCCAGGGTGCGTTGTGAGATGAGCGATATGGGATCGGGTCTGACATGCGTCGTTTGATCGTTCTGACCGTGCTGCTGCTGGCCGCCGGGGGCGGGGTGTATTGGTGGGGCTGGGTGCGGGTGCCGTTGAAGGAGGAGACGCGGAATTTTCGCGGGCTGCCGATCCCCGTCGTGATTGCTGTCGCGGAGACGCGGACGGTGCCGATCTATCTGGACGGGCTTGGGACCGTGCAAGCTTCGGCGCTGGTGACCGTGAAGCCGATGGTGGACGGGCCGTTGCTGGAGGTGCGGTTTCGCGAGGGGCAGGACGTGAAGGCCGGCGACGTGCTGGCGCGGATCGAACCGCGGACGTATCAGGCGGCGCTCGATCAGGTGGTGGCGAAACTGCGGCAGGACGAGGCCAATCTGGCGAATGCGCGGCTCGATCTGGTCCGCTACCAGAAGCTGGCGGCCACCGCCTATACGTCAGCGCAGCAGGCGGACACGCAGCGGGCGCTGGTGGCGCAGCTGGAGGCGCAGGTGGCACAGGACCAGGCGCAGATCGACAATGCGCGGATGCTGCTCGGTTACACGACGGTGGTGGCCCCCGTGGATGGGCGGGTGGGCATGCGGATGGTGGATGCCGGCAATATCGTGCGGGCCTCGGATGCCGCGGGGATGGTGGTGATCACGACGTTGCGGCCGATTTCGGTGGTGTTCACACTCCCGCAGCAGAGCCTGGGCGCGGTGGCGGCGGCGATGGCGGAGGGACCGCCGGAGGTGCTGGTGTTGCCGCAATCGAGCGGGGCAGGCGGGGCGAGCGGGGCGGGCGGGGGTGCGGGGCTGAATGCGGCGGCGGATCGGGGGACGCTGACGGTGCTGGATAATCAGGTCGATCCGGCGACCGGGACGATCAAGTTGAAGGCGAGTTTCCCGAACGAGAATTTGCGGCTGTGGCCGGGCGCGTTTGTGACCGTGCGGTTGCGGGTGGAGACGCGGCGCGACGCGGTGGTGGTGCCGGCGGTGGCGGTGCAGCGGGGGCCGCGTGGGACGTATGTGTTCGTCGTTGGCGAGACGCCGGTGGCGAGCCGTCGCGCGGTGGTGGTGGGGCATGAGAGCAACGCGGGGGCGGTGATCGCGGAGGGCTTGAAGGCCGGTGAGCGGGTGGTGGTGGATGGGGCGGCGCGGCTGTCGGATGGGGCCGGGGTGAACGTGTTGCCGTCGGCGGGGGCGGCTCCCGAGGCGCCGGCGGCGGCGCCTGGTGCGCGGCCGCGCCGGGTGGGCACGCCGGGATGAATATTTCCGCGCCGTTCATTGCGCGGCCGGTTGCCACTTCGCTGCTCGCGATCGCCGTGCTGTTGGCGGGGTTGCTCGGCTATCGGGCGTTGCCGGTTTCGGCGCTGCCGCAGGTGGATTTTCCGACGATCCAGGTGGTGACACAGCTTCCGGGCGCCAACCCGGATACGGTGGCGAGCCTGATCACCGCCTCGCTGGAGCGGCAGTTCGGGCAGATCCAGGGGCTGACGACGATGACCTCGACGAGTTCGGAGGGCACCAGCCAGATTACGTTGCAGTTTTCGCTCAATCGCAGCATCACCAGTGCGGCGCAGGACGTGCAGGCGGCGATCAATGCGGCGGCCGGGACGTTGCCGGTGACGCTGCCGTATCCGCCGGTGTATTCGAAGGTGAATCCGGCCGATGCGCCGATCCTGATGCTGGCTTTGATGTCAGAGAACATCACGCTCGATCGGGTGAGCGATGCTGCCGATACGCTGTTGCAACCGAAACTCAGCGAGATCGACGGGGTCGGTCGCGTTTCGGTGCAGGGGCGGATGCGGCCGGCGGTGCGGGTGCGCGTCGATCCGGCGCGGGTGGCGGCGTATGGACTGTCGATGGAGGATGTGCGGCTCGCCATCGCGGCGGCCAATGTGAACGGCGCGAAGGGCGGGTTCGACGGGCCGCGGCAGGCGATTGCGCTGGGGGCGAACGACCAGATCACCAGCCCGGATGCGTATCGCACGCTGGTGGTGGCATTCCGCAAGGGGGCGCCGGTGCGGCTGTCGGATCTCGGCGATGTGGTGGGCGGGCTGGAGAATATTCGCTCGGCGGCGACCTATCAGGGCCGGCCGGCGGTGGTGCTGGACGTGCAGCGGCAGCCCGGGGCGAACATCGTGCAGACGGTGGAGCGCATTCGCGCCGAGTTGCCACGGTTGCGGGCGGCGTTGCCGGCGGCGGTGGAGATGGTCATTGTTACTGACAGAACAGAAACGATCCGCGCCTCGGTTGATGATGTGCAGATGACGCTGCTGCTGTCGGTCGTGCTGGTGGTGGGCGTGATCTATGTGTTCCTGCATAGCTGGCGGGCGACGATTATTCCGGCGGTGGCGCTGCCGCTGTCGTTGATCGGGACGTTCGGGGTGATGGCGTTGTGCGGCTATGGGCTCGATAATTTGTCGTTGATGGCGCTGACGGTGGCGACCGGGTTCGTTGTGGATGACGCCATCGTTATGATCGAGAACGTTGTGCGCTGCATCGAGGATGGCGATCCGCCGCTGGTGGCGGCGTACAAGGGGGCGGCGCAGATCGGCTTCACGATTGTTTCGCTGACGGTGTCGCTGATCGCGGTGTTCATTCCGTTGCTGTTCATGACTGGGGTGGTTGGCCGGCTGTTCAGTGAGTTCGCAGTTGTGCTCTCGGTTTCCGTGATTGTTTCGGCGGTGGTGTCGCTCACGCTGACGCCTATGATGTGCGGGCGGCTGTTGCGTGGCGGTGCGCAGCGGCCTGGTTTCGTTGCGCGGTTGTCGGAGCGCGGGTTCCAGGGGTTGCTCGGGTTCTATCGCGTGACGCTCGACTGGTCGTTGCGGCATCAGCGGGCGATGCTGTTGCTGGCGGCGGCGACGCTGGTGGGGACGGTCTGGCTGTATGTCGTCATGCCCAAGGGGTTTCTGCCGATCCAGGATACCGGCGTGATCGTTGCGGTGACCGAGGGGGAGCAGAGCGTGTCGATCCCACGGATGGCGGCGTTGCAGGAGCGGGCGGCGGAGCGGGTGCGGGCGGACCGGGCGGTGGCCGGCGTGGTCTCGTTCGTGGGGGTCGGCGCGATCAATCCGACGCCGAATACGGGGCGGCTGACGATCACGCTGAAGCCGCGCCGGGAGCGGGCGGAGTCGGCGGCGGTCATTGCGCAACGATTGACCGCGCTGCTGGCCGATACGCCTGGGCTGTCGGTGTTCATGCAGCCGGTGCAGGACATTCAGATCGGCACGCGGATCAGTCGGACGCAGTTCCAGTATACGTTGATCGATACCGATGTGTTGGAGTTGAACCGTTGGGCGCCGCTGCTGATCGAGCGGTTGCGCGAGGGCAATGTGCTGCGGGATGTGACGTCGGACCAGCAGGATGCGGGGTTCCGCAGCTTCGTGCGCGTGGATCGCGACGCGGCGATGCGCCATGGGGTGACGATGCAGGCGGTGCAGGATATTCTGTATGACAGTTTCGGGCAGCGCCAGATTTCGACGATTTTTTCGCAGGCGAACCAGTATCGCGTGGTGCTCGAAGCCAATCCGGATTGGGTGGCTGATCCCGCGTCGCTGTTGCTGCTGCGCGTGCCTGGCACGGGGGGCGTGCAGGTTCCGCTGACGGCGATTGCGACGCTGGAGCGGATCACCGCGCCGTTGGCGGTGACGCATGAGGCGCAGTTTCCGTCGGTCACGGTGAGTTTCAACCTCGCGCCTGGCGCCTCGCTGGGCGATGCGGTGGCGGCGGTGGCGGCGGCCGAGCAGGCGATCGGGTTGCCGCCGACGATCTCGGGCAGTTACGCGGGCGATGCGGCGGAGTTCCAGAAGTCGCTGGCCAGCGAGCCTTGGCTGATCCTGGCGGCGATCGTGGTGATCTACATCGTGCTTGGTGTGCTCTACGAGAGTTTCATCCACCCGGTGACGATCCTGTCGAGCCTGCCGTCGGCGGGGATCGGTGCGTTGCTGGCGCTGCTTGCGGTCGGCGCCGATCTGTCGCTGGTGGCGCTGGTGGGCATCGTGCTGCTGATGGGGATCGTGAAGAAGAACGCGATCATGATGATCGACTTCGCGATCGAGGCGGAGCGGACGCGCGGGCTGTCGCCGGAGGTGGCGATCCGCGAGGCGTGTTTGTTGCGGTTTCGGCCGATCATGATGACGACGATGGCGGCGCTGCTGGGCGCGTTGCCGCTGGTGCTGGAGAGCGGCACGGGGTCTGAACTGCGCTTTCCGCTGGGGGTGACGATTGTCGGCGGGCTGGCGTTGAGCCAGTTGCTGACGCTGTATACGACGCCGTCGATCTATCTGGCGTTGGAACGGTTGCGGCTGGCTGTTCGTGGGCCGGCGGCGGCGGTGGCAGAATAGGCGATGGGGTTCTCGGCGGTCTTTATCCGGCGCCCCGTTGCCACGATGCTGCTCTCGATCGGGCTGCTGATCGCGGGCCTGGTCGCGTATCACTTCCTGCCGGTGGCGCCGCTGCCGAGCGTGGATATTCCCACCATTGTCGTGTTTGCCAGCCGGCCTGGGGCGGACCCTGAGACGGTTGCCAACTCGCTGGCGGCGCCGCTGGAGCGCCGGCTCGGGGAAATTCCGGGGGTGACGGAGATTACGTCCACCAGCTCGGTGGGGGCGACGAGTATTGTCATCCAGTTTGACTTGAAGCGCGGCATCGAGGGGGCCGCGCATGACGTGCAGGCGGCGATCAATGCGGCGATCTCGGACCTGCCCGGGGACCTGCCGATCCGGCCGTATTTCCGCAAGTTCAATCCGGCGGAGACGCCGATCATGACCATCGCGCTCACGTCGGAAACGTTGTCGATGGCGCAGGTTTATGATGCTGCCGACAGCATCCTTGCGCAGCGTCTGGCCCAGGTGGAGGGCGTCGCGCTGGTGACGGTGAATGGGGCGGAGAAGCCCGCGGTGCGGGTGCGGCTCGACCCCGCGGCGCTCGCGAACGCGGAGCTATCGGCGCAGGACGTCTACAATACGATCCGGGAAAATAACGTCAACGGCCCCACCGGCGGCTTCCAGGGGCCGGACCGTGCGGAGACGATCGGGCTGAACGGCCAGTTGTCGCGTGCGGCGGACTACCAGCCGCTGGTGATCAAGACGGCGGGTGGCGCGGTGGTCCGGCTTGGGCATGTTGCAAGCGTGATCGATGGGGTTGCCAATATTCGGCTCGCCGCGGCGTTCGGGAAGCAGCCGGCGATTCTGCTGAACGTCACCAAGGCGGCGGGGGCGAATGTTATCGAGACGGTCGATAATCTGCGCGCGGTTCTGCCGTTGCTGCAATCCTGGATGCCCGCGGATATCACGCTGACGATCCTGTCGGATCGCACGACGACAATACGGGCAAGTATCAATGACGTGCAGACGACATTGCTGATCTCGATTGCACTCGTGCTGCTGGTGGTGTTGCTGTTCATGCGCCGCCTGGTGCCGACGCTGGCCGCCGCCGTGACCGTGCCGTTGTCGATTGCCGGGACGTTGGTGGCGATGTGGTTCTGCGGCTACTCGCTGAACAATTTCACCCTGATGGCGTTGACCATTTCCGTGGGTTTCGTGGTGGATGATGCGATCGTCATGATCGAGAACATCGTGCGCCATATGCATCAGGGCAAGACGCCGATGCAGGCGGCGCTGGAAGGGGCGCGGCAGATCGGTTTCACGGTGATGTCGATCAGCATCTCTCTTGTTGCCGTCTTCATCCCCATCACGTTCATGGGCGGCGTGATGGGGCGCATCTTTCATGAGTTCGCGGCGACGCTGACGTTGGCCATCGCGGTTTCGGCGGTGGTCTCGCTCACGTTGACGCCGATGCTTTGTGGCCATCTGATGCGGGCCACCACGGCGCCGAAGGTGACGATCTGGACGCGCATCGATGCCGCGATCGAGCGGGAGTTTTCGTATCTGCTGGAGTTCTACGCGCGCACGCTTGGCTGGGCGTTGCGGCACCGGTTGCTGATGGGGCTGTCGATCATTGCGACGATTGGCCTCACCGTCTGGCTTTATGTCATTACCCCCAAGGGCTTTCTGCCGACGCAGGATACCGGACTGATCTGGGGCAGCACCCAGGCGGACCCGTCGATCTCGTTTGCGGCCATGGGCGAGCGGCAGCGTGCGGCGGTTGAGATCATTCTGCGGGACCCCGCGGTGGCCGGCATCGGCTCGGTCATCGGTGTCACGTCGGGCTGGTCGTCGCTCAATCGGGGCCAGTTGACGATCAGTCTCAAGCCGCTGGCGGAGCGGAAGGTTTCCTCCGAGGCGGTGATCAGCCGGCTGCGGCTGCCGCTTTCGCGGATCGGTGGGTTGCAGACGTTCCTGTTCTCCGCTCAGGAGTTGCGTGGGGGTGGACGGCAGGGCGGGTCGACGCAGTTCGTTCTGGTGTCGCCGGATCTGGCTGAGTTGCGGGAATGGACGCAGAAGCTGGTGGATCGGTTGCGCGATGTGCCGGAGGTGACCGACGTCAACAGCGATCAGGATCGGGCGGGGCCGCAGGTGAACGTGGTGATCGACCGCGTGGCCGCCGCCCGCCTCGGCGTTTCCGTGGCGGCCGTCGACAACGTGTTGAACAATGCGTTTGCACAACGGCAAGTTTCGATCATCTATACGCAGCGCAACCAGTATCGCGTGGTGCTGGAGGCGGATCCGCTGATCCAGCTCGATCCGGCCATGCTCGATCGTATTTTCGTCGGAGGCAGTACGAGCAAGCAGGTTCCGCTGCGCAGCGTGGTTTCGCTGGAGCGTGGCACCGCGCCGCTGGCGGTTCGTCACCAGGGGCAGTATCCGGCGGCGACCGTTACGTTCAACGTGAGTGAAGGCGTGGCGATGGGGGACGCGTTGAAGGCGGTGCAGATTGCCGCCGAGGAGTTGCGCATGCCCGATACGGTGCGCTCGAACTTTGGCGGGAATGCGCGTTTCCTGACCGACAGCCTGTCGACCCAGCCGATGCTGATCGGGGCGGCGTTGCTCGCGATCTATATTGTGCTTGGCATACTCTATGAGAGCCTGACACAGCCTTTGACGATCATTTCGACTCTGCCATCGGCGGGGTTGGGGGCGCTGCTGGCGTTGCAGATCGCGCAGCTCGATCTTTCGATCATGGCGATCATCGGCATTCTGTTGCTGATGGGCATCGTCAAGAAGAACGCGATCATGATGGTGGACTTCGCGCTGGAGGAGGAGCGGCTGCATGGCCGGACGCCGCTGGAAGCGATCCATGCCGCGTGCCTGGAGCGCTTCCGGCCGATCGTCATGACCACGCTGGCCGCGCTTCTCGGGGCCCTGCCGCTGGCCTTGGCGTTCGGGACCGGGGCCGAACTGCGGACGCCGCTGGGCATCGCGATCATCGGCGGTCTGCTGGTCTCCCAGGTTCTGACACTCTACACCACCCCGGTGATCTACCTCGCGCTGCAACGGCCGCGGCGCCGGCGCGAGGAGGGCCAGGGTGGGGTTCTAATGGGTGCGAGCGGCGACTGATCCCGCCTGGGTCTGGGGTTCCGGTTTGGAGCCTCACTCGGCGGCGGATTTGGCCTTGTCGAGATCGGGGAGGTTGCTTGCCGAAGCGCTCAGCATTGCCGATTTGGTGACGGCGAGGGCGGCGACGGCGGCCTCGTTCTCGTTGATCTTGGCCATCACCGCGTCTCGTCCGCGATCGAAGGCGCCGCGATTATTGATGACGTGGTCTTGCGATTTCCGCAGTCCGGCGAGGTAGCCGTTGATCTCGGGCACGACGTAGCGGGCCACCATGTCCCAGCTGCGCATGGTGTTCTCGGGGTTGGCCCAGTCATGCACGAAGCCGATCACGGTGCCGAAGCCGCCGCTGACATCGAGCACGGACTTGATGGTGCGGATGAGGTCGTCGGGGGTGCCGATGGTGGCGGCGGCACTTGGCGAGAAGGCGGTCATGTCGACGGCGTGGTCGGGCGAGGTGAACGGTTTGGCGCCCGGGCGTTGCAGGGTGCCGAGGATGTATTCGTTGTGGTGGCGCATTAGGCCCGGGCCGGCCTCGGCGCGTGCCTTCTCGCGGGTTTCGGCGATGTGCCAGCTGAGCAGCACGCGCCAGTTCTTGCGATCGACGGTCTTGCCGTGCTTGGCCGCGGCGGTTTCGGCGAAGCCCCATTGTGTCGGCAGGGCCTGCAGGCCCTCGTTGGACATCGAGCCGATCGAGATGATGCCGATGCCGTGCTTGCCGGCCAGCGTCATGCCGGAGGGGCTGATCTGCGAGGCGACGGCGAAGGGCATCTCTTCCTGGAGCGGCAGCAATTGCAGGGCCGCGTCCTGCAGGGTGAACCACGCGCTCTTGGCGGTCACGCGTTCGCCGTTGAACAGCCGGCGGATGATGCTGATCGCTTCGTCCTGGCGGTCGCGCAGGACCATCGGGTCGATCCCCAGGGCGTGGGCGTCCGATGACAGGGCGCCAGGTCCGGAGCCGAAAATGGCCCTCCCGCCGGTCATGTAGTCGAGTTGGACCATGCGCTGGGCGACGTTGAAGGGGTGGTGATAGGGCAGCGAGATCACGCCGGTGCCGAGCAGGATGCGGTGCGTCCTTTGGCCGGCGGCGGCCAGGAACATCTCGGGCGAGGCGATCATTTCCCAGCCGCTGGAGTGGTGCTCGCCGCACCAGAACTCGTCGTAGCCGAGCTTGTCCAGATGCTCCGTCAGGTCGAGGTCGCGGCGGAACTGCAGCATCGGGTGTTCGCCGACCGGATGGTGCGGGGCAAGGAAGGCACCAAAGCGCAAGCGGGGCATGACGGCATCTCCGGGCGGTTGTTTTCTGGCCGATGTCGTTAGATGGCCGCGGCGCTTTGGGCAAGTGGGCGGAGCGTCAAGGGGCTGGACATTGCCCTCCCGGGCGGCTGAAATGCGGCGATGACAGACCCCATCAACGCTTTCGTTCCAGGCCCGCGCATTCGCATTGCCGGGGCGCGGAGTGGTCCGCTGGACGGCATGACATTCGCCGCGAAGGACCTGTTCGACGTCGCCGGGGTGCCGACCGGTGGTGGCAATCACGATTGGGGGCGCGCCCATCCCGTGCCGACGCGGCATGCCTGGGCGGTGCAGACGCTGCTCGATGCCGGCGCCACGCTGGTCGGCAAGACCATCACGGACGAAGTCTCGCTCGGCATTCTCGGCGAGAACGCGTTTGATGGCACGCCGGTGAACAGCGCAGCACCGGACCGGGTGCCGGGGGGCTCGTCATCCGGATCGGCGGCCGCTGTTGCCGCCGGGCTGTGCGACACGGCGCTGGGCACCGATACCGGCGGGTCGGTGCGGGTGCCCGCGAGTTTTTGTGGGCTCTACGGCATTCGTCCGACGCATGGCCGGTTGGATCTCGCTGGCATGCTGCCGCAGGCGCCGAGTTCGGATACCACCGGCTGGTTCGCGCGCGATGCCGCCACCTTCGCGCGGGTCTCGACTGTGCTGCTTGGTGAGGCGGCGGCGGCCAGCCTGCCGCATACGCTGGTGATCGCCGTTGATGCCTTCGGGTTCGCCGATCCCGCGGTGGCCGTGGCGTTGCGGCCGATGGTCGAGCGTCTGGGCCGGTTGCTCGGGACCATGCGGGACGAGACGATGGCGCCGCAGGGGCTCTCGGTGTGGGCGCGCGCGCAACGGATGTTGCAACCGGTCGAGGCGTGGAACACGTTCCGGGAGTGGGTCGATCGCGACAACCCGCGGATGGCGTTCAGTGTTGCGCGCGGGTTGATTGCCGGCGCGCAGATTTCGGCCGCCGAGCAGGGGTGGGCGGCGCTGATGCGGGCGGAGGCACGCGCGCGGATGGCGTATCTGCTGCCGCCCGGGACCATACTGTGTCTGCCGACCACGCCGTTTCCGGCGCCGCGGAAGGCGTTGTCGCTGGCGACGCTGGACCCGTTGCGGGATCGCATCACCTGCCTGTGTGCCCAGGGTGGGCTGGCCGGGATGCCGCAGGTGAACCTGCCTGGCGCGACGGTTGACGGCGCGCCGGTTGGCCTGTCCATCATCGGGGGGCGCGGCAGTGACGCCACGCTGATCGCCGTCGCACAAGCACTGGAAGCCGCGCCATGACCGACCTGACGCCGAACCTGCCGAACGTGGTTGCCGAGATCCGGGCCGTGTTCGAACGCTACGAGCAGGCGCTGATCGACAAGAATGTCGATGTGCTGGACACGACTTTTTGGGATAGCCCGCACACTATTCGCTACGCGCTGCACGAGAACGGCTATGGGTTCGCGGCGATCCACGCGCACCGGGTGGCGCGTCCGCCGGGGCCAGGTATCAAGGAGGAGCGCCTGCGCCTGGAGATCCTGACGCTCGGGCAGGACATCGCCACCGTCAATCTGGAGTTCAAGGTGCGCGGGCGCGACCTGGTCGGCCGGCAGAGCCAGACATTCGTGCGCTTTCCCGATCAGGGCTGGAAAGTCATCGCCGCGCATGTCTCGACGATGGATGGCAAGTCGCTCTGGTAAGGCGCTAAGCGGGTGAAAGTTTTTTGGTTCTTTTTTTAAAAAAGAACAGCGCTTCTTTTTGAAAAAAGAAGCAAAAACTTTTCGCCCGTTTTAGCAGGGCGAGCGATTGGGGCCAGTTTGGGGGACTATCCGATGCCTGTTTCTGTTCTGCTTTGGACTGATACTCCGGCGGCTTATCTGGCGGCGATTGACGGGGCAGGGCTTGGTGGGCGGGCCGCCGTTGAGGTGCTTGCACGGAGCCAACGGCCGTCGGCGGCTCAGCAGAGTGAGACCGAGGCGATGCTCGCCTGGGGGGCGCCCGCCGGGTTGCTGCCGAACATGAAAAAACTGCGCTGGGCGCAGGCGCTGACGGCGGGGGTCGAAGCCTGGCTTGCGCTGCCCGATTTGCCGCCGGGGCTGCGGCTTACCTGCGCGCGAGGCACGCATCGGGAGTCGATGCCGGAGAATATTCTTGGTGCGCTGTTCCACATCACCAAGCCCTACGCCGTGATCGCGCAGACCCAGGCCACGCATGAATGGACGCGGCGAATGGCGACGCCGCTGGCCGGCAAGACACTCGGCATTCTCGGCCTTGGCGCGATCGGGCAGGACCTGGCGCGGATGGCGACGGCTTTGGGGATGCGGGTGATCGGCACGCGGCGCGGGGGTGGGGCGGTGCCGGGGCCGGTGGAAGTGCTGCCGCCGGAGCGGACCGACGAGGTGCTGGGGCAGGCGGATTTTGTCGTGCTGTTGCTGCCGGCCACGCCGCAGACGGAGAATTTTATCAACGCCGAGCGCCTCGCCCGGATGAAGCCTGGCGCCTGGCTGCTTAATTTCGGCCGCGGTCATCTGATCGCGGATGATGATCTGATCGCCGCCGTTGGCGCCGGGCGTATCGCCGGTGCGATCCTCGATGTGTTCCGCGAGGAGCCATTGCCGGCGACGCATAAGTTCTGGGCGACCGACGGTATTCTGGTGCTGCCGCATATCGGTGGTGGGCATCCGCAGCGTGATACGGTGGTCGCCGGGCTGTTCGCCGACAATCTGGCGCGGTTTCTCGATGGCAGGCCGTTGCGGGAGTTGGTGGATCGGTCCGCTGGGTACTGAGATTGTGGCTGGATTGCTGCCATGCGCGGGGGCGTTTGGCAGATGCACGCAAGCCGGATAGCGTGGCTGCAATGATGAACCCTGAGGAAACACCATGAACGCTCCTGATCGCCTGCGCGCCCTGATGGCTGAACCCGGCATGATCGTCATGCCCGCCGTATGGGATGGGCTGAGTGCGCGGCTCGCCTCGGTGGCGGGCTTCAAGACGGCGTTCCTGTCGGGGTCCTGCGTCGCGGCCTCGCGGCTTGGCGGCCCCGATCTCGACCTCGTGTCGTTCGGCGAGATGTTCGACTCCTTCAACATGGTTCATGGCGCGGCGCCCGATACGCTGGTGCTGGCCGATTGCGATCATGGCTACGGCAATGCAATGAATGTCCAGCGCACCGTGCGCGCCTATGGCCGGGCCGGGGCTGCGGCGGTGCTGGTGGAGGACAAGATCACGCCGCGCGCGTTGCAGTCGGCGGGCAAGCCGTGCATTCCGCGCGAGGAAGCGCGGATGAAAATCCGCGCCGCGGTGCAGGCCGCCAAGGACTCGGGCGTGCTGGTGCTCGCGCGCACCGATTGCCGTCCGACCCAGGGCATCGACGAAGCGGTTGCGCGGATCGAGATGTATGTGGAGGAGGGGGCCGACATCCTGTTCCTGGACTCGCCCGCCAACCCCGAGGAAATCCGCCGTGCCATTGCTGCCGCCAAGGGGCGGCCGTCGTTCAACGTGGTGCAGTCGCTCGGTGCGTCGCCGCCGTCGGCCGCCGAGGCTGCGGCGATGGGCTTCAAGATCGGCACCTATCCGCCGACGATGCTGTCTCCCGCGATTGCCGGGATGAAGGCCGGGCTTGCCGCGATGCTGGCGGGTCAGGCGACCGCGCCGGGCGCCCTGGTGGCGGCCGATCATCGTGCCACGCTGGGCTACGGCGACTACGACGTTGCCGCCGCACCGTTCGTGATTCCCGGCTGAAACAAGTGTGTGCGCCGGCGGCAGTTGCCGCTGGCGCACACACAACAAACGGGCAAGAGTTTTTTGTTTCTTTTTTGCAAAAAAGAAAGCGCTTCTTTTTGAAAAAAGAAGCAAAAACTTTTTATCCGTTTTGGTAGGGTTTGATCCTAGTGCCCGCGGAGAATTTGCGAGAGGAACAGCTTGAGGCGATCGGTCTGGGGGTCTTCGAACATGCGGGTGGGCGAGCCGCTTTCGACGATTTCGCCTTGATCCATGAACACGACGCGGTCGGCGACCTGGCGGGCGAAACCCATTTCGTGGGTGACGCAGACCATGGTCATGCCAGATTCGGCGAGTTCGATCATGACGTCCAGCACTTCCTTGATCATTTCGGGATCGAGGGCGGACGTTGGTTCGTCGAACAGCATGATTTTCGGGCGCATGCACAGGGCGCGGGCGATGGCGACGCGCTGTTGCTGGCCGCCGGAGAGCTGGCCCGGGTATTTCTTGGCCTGCTCGGGGATTTTGACGCGGGTGAGGAAGTTCATGCCGAGTTCCTCGGCCTCGTCCTTCGGCATCTTGCGCACCCAGATCGGTGCGAGGGTGAGGTTTTCCAGGACGGTCAAATGCGGGAACAGGTTGAACGACTGGAACACCATGCCGACCTCGCGGCGGATGGTGTCGAGGGCGCGCAGATCGTCGGTCAGCTCGGTGCCGTCGACGACGATGCGGCCTTCCTGGTGGCTCTCCAGGCGGTTGATGCAGCGGATGAGGGTGGATTTGCCGGAGCCCGAGGGGCCGCAGACGACGACGCGCTCGCGTGGCGCGACGGTCATGGTGACGTCCCGCAGCACGTGCAGGCTGCCGAACCACTTGTTCACTTTTTCCATCACGATCGCCGCTTCGGCGTTGATGGCGGCATCGATTTTGGTGGCGGCTTGGCTCATGGGGATTTCCTTTAGCGCCGCGCGGAACGGCTGAACTCGGCTTCGAGGCCGCGGCTGTAGCGGGACATGGAGTAGCAGAAGATGAAGTAGATGACGGCGAGGACGATGTAGACCTCGGTGCTGTAGCCTTGCCAGATCGGCTCGGAGAGGGCGATCTTGCCGGCGGTCAGCAGGTCGAAGATGCCGATGATCAGCACCAGCGAGGTGTCCTTGAAGGAGCCGATGAAGTTGTTGACCATCGGCGGGATGACCATGCGCAGCGCCTGCGGCAGGATGATCAGGCCCATTTTGCGCCAGTAGGAGAGGCCGAGCGCGTCGGCGGCTTCGTACTGGCCTTTGGGCAAAGCTTGCAGGCCGCCGCGAATGACCTCGGCGAGGTAGGCGGCGCCGAACAGGATGATGCCGATCTGGGCGCGCAGGAGTTTATCGGGGTTGATGCCGGCGGGCATGAACAGCGGGAACATCACGCTGGCCATGAACAGCACGGAAATCAGCGGCACGCCGCGGATCAGTTCGATGTAGACGACGCAGAGCATGCGTACGGCCGGCTTCCCCGTGGAGCGGCGGCCGAGGGCGACGAGGACGGCGAGCGGGAAGGCGAAGGCGAGGCCGAAGGTGGCCAGGATGAGCGTCATCGGCAGGCCGCCCCAACTGTCGTTCGCCACGTAGGCGAGGCCGAACAGGCCGCCCCACATCAGCACGCCGATGACGGTGAGGGTGGCGATCCAGATCAGCGCCAGTTCCTTGCGCCAGAACCGGCGCATGGCGGAGACGACGAACAGGGCGATGAACAGCACGATGCACAGGCCGGCGCGCCATTGATCGTCGAACGGGTAGCGGCCGAACAGGATGAAGCGCCATTTGTCGCCGATGACGGCCCAGCAGGCGCCGGTGCCCTTGATGTTGCGGCAGTCCGACGGGTCCAGCGTGCCTTGCGGCGTGGCGGGCACCGACCAGATGGCATTGAACAGCCCCCAGTCGATCAGGCGCAGGGCGGAGGTGAGGATCAGGTAGGCCAGCGCCAGGGTGACCGCGGTGGACCACCAGGAGTTGAACAGGTTGGCGCGCATCCAGGCGACGGGGCCGGCGCCCAGCAAGGCTGGGCGTTCGCGGCTGGTGGTCGCGGTGTTGACGGTGGTGCTCATGGCCCAGCGCTTCACCAGGGCGATACGGGCATTGTACCAGTTCATGAACAGGCTGATCGACAGGCTGATGGTGAGGTAGACGCCCATGATCACGGCGATGCCCTCGACGGCCTGGCCGGTCTGGTTCAGCACGGTGTTGGCGATCGAGACCAGGTCCTGATAGCCGATCGCGACGGCCAGGGACGAATTCTTGGCGACGCTGAGGTAGACGCTGGTCATCGGCGGGATGATCACGCGCATCGCCTGGGGCAGGACGATCTGGCGCAGAATGGTGCCGGGACGCAGGCCGAGCGCGCCGGCGGCCTCCCATTGGCCCTGGTCCACGGGTCCGACCAACTCAGCGAGATGCCCTTGGAGGGGGCACGCCGCGAGGTCATGCGTGGGTCGATCGTGGCTCCGGGCATGGTAGGTTCAGCGTCTCCGTTTTTTGTTGGCCGCCCGCCTTGCTGGCGTTCGGGTCAGGCGGCAATGTCTTCGGGCGGTGGTCGCGTTAATGTCAGCAAGATTAGCGAGTTCCGGCAAGATTCGCGCCACGAGTGCTGCGGTGTGAACAAGCCAGCATCCGCTATCCTGCCCTCAACCCGGCGGGCGAAGCAAGACCGAGACTTGCGGTCAGACGCGGCGTCCGCGACTGAAAGGGGCGACTTGTTTTCTTGCCTTGCATTACGCACTGCAACACACAACCATCTGACCATGTCCGGATTCGCGCCGCGGCCCCCTGCCTTTCCGATGCTCGGGCATCGGGTCAAGGCCGTGCTTGGCCCGACCAATACCGGCAAGACCCATCTCGCCGTCGAGCGCATGCTGGCCCATAGCTCCGGGATCATCGGTTTCCCGTTGCGGCTGCTCGCGCGCGAGAACTACGACCGCATGGTCCTCCGCAAGGGCGTGCGCAACGTGGCGCTCATTACCGGGGAAGAGAAGATCGTTCCCCCGGGCGCGCGTTGGTTTTCGTGCACGGTGGAGGCGATGCCGCTGGATCGGCAGGCCGAGTTCATCGCCGTCGATGAGATCCAGCTTTGTGCGGACCCCGATCGCGGCCATGTTTTCACCGATCGCCTGCTGCACGCGCGCGGCCTGGTCGAGACGATGTTCCTGGGGGCGGAGACGATCCGTCCGCTGCTGCAGTATCTCGTGCCTGGCGTGATGATCGAGACGCGGCCACGGCTGTCCCGGATCACCCATGCCGGGGCCGTCAAGCTGACACGGCTGCCGCCGCGCACCGCCGTTGTCGCCTTCAGCGCGGCCGAGGTTTATGCCATCGCGGAGTTGATCCGCCGGCGCCGGGGCGGCTGTGCGGTGGTGATGGGCCGGCTCAGCCCGCGTACCCGCAACGCGCAGGTGGCGCTCTACCAGGAGAAGGAGGTCGATTTCCTGGTGGCGACGGACGCCATCGGCATGGGGCTGAACATGGATGTGGACCATGTCGCGTTCGCCCGGCTGTCCAAGTTCGACGGGCATCGTCCGCGCTTTCTGCTGCCGCCCGAGGTGGCGCAGATCGCCGGACGGGCCGGGCGGGGGATGCGCGACGGCACCTTCGGCACCACCGGGGATTGCCACCCGCTCGACGACGACATCGTGCGTGCCGTCGAGGAGCACAGTTTCGAGCCGCTGACGCAGCTGTGCTGGCGCAATGGGGAGCTGGATTTTGCCACGATCGATACGCTGCTGGACTCGCTGAGCCGGCCGCCGCCGCGGGCCGGGCTGGTGCGCGGCAATGAGGCGACCGACGTGGAGACGCTTGCTGCCCTTGCACTGGACCCCGATATTCGTGGCCTCGCGCGCGGTCGTGCGCGGGTGCGAAAACTCTGGGAAGCGTGCCAGATTCCGGATTTCCGCAAGCTCAGCGACGACACTCATATGAAATTATGCGCGCGCGTGTTCGGCCACATCGCGCAAGGCGGTGTGCTGCCGACGGACTGGCTGGCCAGCCAGATTTCCGCCTTGTCGCGCGCCGAGGGGGACATCGACACGTTGATGCAGCGGCTCGCTGGCGTGCGCGTCTGGACCTATATCGCGGCCCGCAGCGACTGGGTGCCGGACGCGACGCACTGGCAGGCGCAGGCCCGTGCCGTCGAGGACCTGCTGTCGGACGCGCTGCATGAGCGGCTGACCACGCGCTTCGTCGATCGCCGCGCCGCGCATCTGATGCGCCGGCTCGATGCCGGGGCAATGGAGGAACTGATGTCTGCCGTGACCCGTCGCGGCGAGGTTGTGGTCGAGGGGCATCCGGTTGGCCATATCGAGGGTTTTACGTTTTTGCCCGATCCGCTGACCGAGGGGGACGAGCGAAAGCTGGTGCTGCGCGCGGCCCGGCGGGCGCTGCGGGACGAGATGCCGTTGCGGGTGGCACGGCTGGAGGCGGCCGGGGATGCCGATTTTGCCCTGATTCCGGGCAAAAGCGGCGCCGTTCTGCTCACCTGGGAGGCAGCGCCCGTCGGCCGCCTGCGCCCGGGGGCCACCGCGCTGCGGCCGCTCGCCGAGGCGCTGGACAGTCCGTATCTCGACGGCGCCCAGCGCGAACGGTTGCGGATCCGCCTGCAAGCCTTTGCCGACACCACCATCCGTGCGGCACTCGCGCCGCTGTTCGCCGCCCTTGCCCACCCCGACCCGGCGCTGCGCGGGGTGTTGCACCGGCTCGGCGAGGGCGCCGGCGTGGCCGCGCTGCCGGAGGCCGACGCCGCATTGCCGCAGCCGGCGCGCGCGCGGTTGAAATCGCTCGGCATCCGCGCTGGCCGCTATGCGGCCTTCATGCCTGCGTTGCTGAAGCCGGGGCCGACCGCGATGCGCGCGTTGCTCTGGGGACTGCGCCATGAGGCCGCGCCGCCCGAACTGCCGCGACCCGGCGCGATTGCCATCGCGCCGGCGGAGGACTGGCCCGAGGGGTTCGCGGCCGCCATCGGCTGGGTCGTCGCCGGGCCGGTGCTGATCCGGCTCGACATTGCCGAGCGGATCGGCGGGGAGCTTGCCTTTGCCGGGCGGGAGCGCCCGGTTCCCGTGCCGGCCGGCCTGGCCTCCCGACTATCGGTAAAATCCGAGTTGCTGCCCGCCGTGCTGCGCGGCCTTGGCTTCCGGCTGTTCCCCGCCGCGCCACTTGCGCCGGGCCAGTTCGGCCCGCCGGCGCCGCCGATGATGGCGCCGCTGCGTCGTCGGCCCGTGGAGGCGCCGCAGGTTGCTCCGCGCGGCGAAAATCCGTTCGCGGCGTTGGCCGCCCTGCGCCAGCTTTGAGCGGCTCCTCTGGTGCGGGGGAGGACCAGGCCTGGCAGCGGCTGGACAAGTGGCTGTGGTGTGCGCGCTTCATGCGCCAGCGGTCGGACTGTGCCCGCCTTGCCGCTGGCGGCCTGCTGCGCATCAACCGCCAGCCCACCGACAAGGCGCATGCGAAGCTGCGGATTGGCGATGTCGTCACGCTGCCGTTGCCGGGTCCGCAGGGCGGGCGCGTGCTGGTGCTGGAAGTGCTGGCGCTCGGGTTGCGCCGCGGCCCGGCAACCGAGGCGCGCCTGCTGTATCGTGAGATCCCCGAGGCGGTGCGCGGTAACGCCACGACGGGTGACGCTACGACGGGTGACGGCAATGCCGCAGTGCAACAAGCCCATTGCGGCGAGGCGTGAACGGCGTTATATCTCGCCGGGTATAACCAACCGGGAGCCTGCGCGATGACCTACGTGGTCACAGAAGCCTGCATCAAGTGCAAATACATGGATTGCGTCGAGGTTTGTCCCGTCGATTGCTTCTATGTCGGCGATAACATGCTCGTCATTCATCCCGATGAATGCATCGATTGCGGCGTGTGCGAGCCGGAATGTCCGGCCGAGGCGATCATCCCGGACAGCGACGACAAGGCCGCCCCGTGGGTCGAGCAGAACCGCCAATACGCGGCGTTGTGGCCGAATATCACCCGCAAGGGCGAGGCGCCGGCCGATGCCGATGACTGGAAGGGCAAGCCGGACAAGTTCAAGCTGTTCTCGCCCGAGCCCGGTACGCTCTGACGTCCACGGCCTGACGTCCACGCTCTGACGTCCACGGCCTGACGCTGGCGGGCGCCAAGCGCATATCTCGCGAGTCTGCCATGCGTGGTTGGATTGTCCCGGATCGGCCTGGGCGCGTGAGATCGCAGACTCCGGGCTGATTTTGTGTTACACACCTGCGCGGGATCGGGGTGATCAGGCCGTTTTGGCCAGATATCGCGCCAGCGTCCCTTGCGTGACCAACCGCGCCAACAGCGCGGCAACCGGGAAGAACCTGGTGCCGCTCGCCGTTGCGTGCGGCTGTGCGCGTTGTCTGCTGTCGCGTGTTCCATGAATGGGGTTCAGGAATGAAGGCATCCGCATCTGCCGCTCCCGCCGGGGCAGCCCGCAAGACCGCGCCGTCGGCCGTGCTTCCGCCGGAGGTCGTTACTCCGGCCGCCGTCAAGGCGGTGGCGAAGGCGAAATCGGCCGCGGCACCGCTCATCGGCAAGGCAAAGATGTCTGGATTGGCCGAGGCCCAAGAGCCTGTCGCACCCCCGCCCGCTGCCGCACTGCCCGCTGCCGCACTGCCCGCTGCCGTAATGAAAACCGTGGCACCCCCTTCCGTCATTTCTCCGCCCTTCGACGTTAAACCAGGGGCCATCCGTCCAACTGAAAGCCGCCCCATGGAGTCACGGCCCGGCCAACCGGCCATGCAGAACGGACGCCCCGTTCCGCCCTCTCGCGCCGCCGCGAAGGAGGAGAATTTTGTCGAGGGCGATTTTGTCGTCTACCCGACGCATGGTGTCGGCAAGGTCGAGAAGATCGCCATCGAGGACATCGCCGGCCATCGCCTCGAATTGATCCACATTACTTTCGAGGAGAACCGCATGACCTTGCGCGTGCCCGTCTCGAAGGCGCGTTCGGCCGGGCTGCGCAAGCTCGCCAGCCGCAAGCTGTTCGACGAGGCGCTGGCCTTGCTCAAGGGGCGCGCCCGGATCAAGCGGACCATGTGGTCGCGCCGGGCCCAGGAGTATGAGGCGAAGATCAACTCCGGCGATCCGCTGTCCATCGCCGAGGTGGTGCGCGACCTGCATCGCAATTCCGGCCAGCCGGACCAGAGTTTTTCCGAGCGTCAGATCTACGAAGCGGCGCTCGATCGCCTGGCCGCCGAACTCGCCGCCCTCGACGAGACGGACAGGCCGACCGCGATCACCAAGCTTGGGAGCTTCCTCAAGGCGGCGTGAGGCGGGAAGGCGGCGTGAAGCGGGCGGTTTCTTCACCAACGAAAAGGGGCTCCGGTTCACACCGGAGCCCCTTCGCTTATCCGAGCCGTGGCCCCCGGATCGTTTAGTTGTTGTTGTTGCGCACGCCGATGAGCTGGAGCAGCAGCGTGAACAGGTTGATGAAGTTCAGCAGCAGCGACAGGCTGTCAAAGACCGCGCGCTTGGCGGCCCCGGCGGTGCCTTCGGCGTAGGCGTGCTCGATGTAGTCGCCCTTGATGCGCTGGGTGTCGTAGGCGGTGAGGCCGACGAACACCAGCACGCCAATGACGCTGATGGCGAATTGCAGTGCCGTGCTGCCGATGAACATGTTCACCAGACTGGCGATGATGATGCCGAACAGGCCCATCATCATGAAGCTGCCCATCTTCGTCAGGTCGGCCCGGGTGGTGTAGCCGTAGAGGCTGGTGGCCCCGAAGGTGGCCGCGGTGATGAAGAACACGCGGGCGATCGAGCCGCCGGTGTAGACCAGGAAGATGTTGGTCAGGCTGGCGCCCATCGCGATGCAGAAAGCCCAGTAGAGCGCCTGCACGGAGGTGGCGGAGAGACGGTTGACGCCGAACTGCATCACCAGCACGAAGGCCAGCGGCGCGAACATGGCGGCGTAGGCCAGGATGGTCGGCGCGCGGACCAGGGTGCCGCGGGCGGTGGCGACCAGCGGATAGAACAGGTCGATCAGCCCGGTGTTGGAAATGGCCAGCGCGACGATGCCGGTCAGCACTAGGCCCGAGGCCATCCAGTTGTAGACGCGCAGCATATAGGCGCGCAGACCGACATCCAGCACCGCGGCGGTTTCGGCGGCGCGTGTGGCACCGGTATAAGTACGGAAGTCAGGGCTGAGAGCCATTGGTCTGAGGTTCCTTTCCAGGCATGGTACCCGATGACAGGCATCTTGGCGGGGATTGCGCGGAGTTCAAGCGAATTCGCCGTAATGTTTCGCCAATCCGGGCGGCGGGGTAGGGGAAACTACTCGTTGCGCAGCAGCGGTGCCGCTTTTGCCCGCAGCGCGGCCTCGGTTCCGGCGTAGCCGAACACCAGCATCATCGCCATGCAGCCGAGCACGGTGGCCGCCAGCGTGCCGGGCAGGAAGGCCCAGTCGGTGCGCATGACGAAGCGCACAACGCCCCAGCTTGCCGCCGTGCCGACCGCCCCCGCGATCACCCCGGCGGCGGCGCCGAGCAGGCCGAACTCGACCATCCATGCCGCCCGGATCTGCCGCCGCGTGGCGCCCAAGGTCTTCAGCACCACGGCCTGCCGGATGCGGCGCTGCTGCCCGGCGGCGACGGCGCCCACCAGGACCAGCGCGCCGGCCACCAGGGTCAGCGATCCCGTGGCCGTGATTGCCGCGCCGATCTGCTCCATCAGGTCTGACACGGCGCGCAGCACGTCGGCGATGCGGATGCCCGAGACGTTCGGCAGGGCGTCGGTGACGGTGCGCAGGATGGCCGCGTGCGTGGCCGGGTCGGCGCGGACGGTCGCGATGTGCGAATGGGGGGCGCGGTCGAGCAGGCCGGGGCTGACCACCATCGAGAAATTAATCCCCAGCGTGCGCCAGGCGATACTGCGCAGATTGGCGATTTGCAGGTCGATCTCGCGGCCCAGCACGTTGATGCGGATGATGTCGCCGATGCCCACGCCCCAGCCGAGCGCCAGGGCCGCGTCGAAGGAGACCAGCGGTTTGCCGGCATAGTCGGCCGGCCACCACTGCCCGGCGGCCAGCCTGGTGCCCTCGGGCGCCGCGGCCGCGTAGGTCAGCCCGCGATCGCCGCGCAATGCCCAGGCGGTGTCGGGGGTTGCCTTGACCTGCTCGGCCGGGACGCCGTTCACCGAGACGATGCGGCCGCGCAGGCTGGGCACCTCGCGGATTTCGGTCACGCCCGGCTGGGCGGCCAGCAAGGCGCGAAACTGCGCCATCTGGTCGTTCTGGATGTCGATGAAGAAGAAGCTCGGCGCGCGGGCGGGTAGTTGTTCCTGCACCTGGGCGCGCAGATTGCCCTGGATCAGTGCGACGGCGGCGAGGGTGGATAGCCCGAGGCCGACGGAGACCAGCAGCAGCGACGTCGCGTTGCCGGGGCAATGGAGGTTGCCGAGGCCAAGCCGCACCCAGGATCGCGCGCCGGTTGCGAGGGCACGGGCGAGGCGGACCAGCAGGATCGCGCCGAGGCGGAACACGGCCAGCGTGGCGATCGCTGCGGCGCAGAACCAGAGCGCGAAACGCGGCTCATTGGCGGTGGCCACCGTCAGTGCCACCAACGCGCCGGCGAGCATGACGTTGGCGGCGATGACGGTGAGCTGTCGGCGCACCCGTGTCGGCGCCACGGCATCGCGGAACAGTGCCGCGCCGGGGATGCGCATGGCCCGGCCGAGGGGCCAGAGGGCGAAGGCGCCTGCGGTCAGAAGGCCGTACAACGCCGCGATGGCGAGGGGCTGGGGGAACACGCCGAGCACCGGCGGCACCGGCAGCACGCCCTGCAGGACGTTGGATGCCAGGACCGGGATTGCCGCGCCGAGCCCGAGGCCGACGAAAATTCCCAGCAATGCCAGCGTCATCACCTGGATCAGCATGATCGCGAACACCAGCGCGGCGGAGGCGCCGAGGCAGCGGAGGGTGGAAATGCTGCGCGCCCGGGCGTCGATCCAGGCCTGCGTGCCATTGGCGACGCCGATGCCGCCGACCAGCAATGCGGTCAGTCCGACCAGGGTCATGAACAGGCTGGCGCGTTCCAGCACCTGGGCGACCGCGGGTGCGGCGTTGCGGGCGTCGCGGATGCGCCAGCCAGCGCCGGGGAAGGCGGCGCGCAGATCCCGGATGGTACGCACCACGTCGGTTCCCGGCGGCAAGGTGGCGCGCAGATGGTGCTCGACGATGGCGCCGGGTTGCAGCAGGCCGGTGGGCGGGAGGTCGGACAGGCGGATCAGGGCGCGTGGGCCGAAGACGGAGGGCGTCGCAACGCGGTCCGGCTCGTTGGCGACGACGCCGCGCAGGGTGAAATTGCGGGTGCCCAGCCGCAGCGTGTCGCCGGGCTTGAGGCCGAGGCGCTCGACGACCAGCGGCTCGACCGCCATGTCGGCGCTCGCCAAAGCCGTGGGGCTTGCCAAAGCCGTGGGCGGTTCCAGCGTGACGGTGCCGATCAGCGGCCAGGCGGCGTCGACGGCCTTGACTTCGACCAGCATGCGCTCGCCGGAGGGGGCGACGAGCATCGAGCGCAGCGTGATCACGTCGGACAGCCGCGCGCCGCGGCCGCGCAGCCAGTCGCGCAGGGCCTCGGGCAGTTCCTGCGCGCCGCCCTGAACGTCCAGGTCGCCGCCGAGGATGCGGCTGCCGTCGGCCGCCATGCCGCGCGCGACCCCCTCGCGCAGGGTGCCGACGGCAGCGATCGCGGTGACGCCGAGGGCCAGGCACGCCAGCACGATCGATAGCGACCGCAGGCTGGCGCGGGCGCCGCCGCGCAGCTCGCGCCAGGCGAGGCGGAAGGCCAGCTTCACGCGACGACCTGCCCGTCGGCGATGCGCACGATGCGGTCGCAGCGGGCGGCGAGGGCGGGGTCATGGGTGATCAGCAGCAGCGTCGTGCCGAATTCCGCGCGCAGGGCGAACAGCAGGTCCATCACCGTCTCGCCGGTGGCGTGGTCGAGATTGCCCGTCGGCTCATCGGCCAGCAGCAGGCGTGGGCGCGGGGCGAAGGCGCGGGCGAGGGCGACGCGCTGCTGCTCGCCACCGGAGAGCTGGCCGGGCAGGTGGGTCAGGCGATGGCCGAGACCGACCGCGCGCAGGCCGGCGGCGGCTTTGGCGATCGCGTCGCCGTCGCCCGCCAGTTCGAGGGGGATGGCGACGTTCTCCAAGGCGGTCATGGTCGGGATCAGGTGAAAAGCCTGGAACACGATGCCGACCTGATCGCGCCGCAGCCGGGCGAGCGCGTCCTCATCGCGGCCGGCGAGTTCAATCCCGGCGAGCTTGACGCTGCCGCGGGTCGCGGCCTCGAGCCCTGCGAGGACCATCAGCAGGCTGGTCTTGCCCGAGCCGGATGGCCCGACGATGCCGACGGCCTCGCCCGCCACCACATCGAGGTCGATGCCGCGGAGGATGTTGACCGGCCCGGCGGCAGAAGGCACGGTCAGGTGAAGGTCCCGGATTGCCACGAGCAGCGCGCGGGCGGGATTGATCGATGTGGCGGCGCCCGGAGGCAGTGATATGGCATCCATGGGCACAGGATATGGCCCCCCAGGCGCGCGGCGCAAAGCGGCGATTGCGTTGTGTTGCGTAATATTCATGAGCACGCTCGCTTCCGTCGCGCAATCGGCGACGTTGCGCCTGCTCGTGCTCGGCGACTCGCTGACTGCCGGCTACGGTCTGGCGCGCGCCGAAGGGTTCCAGGCGCAGCTGGCGGCCGCCCTGAAGGCGCGCGGGATTGACGTCGTGCTGCTCGACGGGGCGGTCTCCGGGGACACCACGGCGGGCGGGCGGGCGCGGCTCGACTGGGCGATGGGCGATGGCGCGGACGCCGCCCTCGTCGTGCTCGGCGGCAATGATGGGCTGCGCGCGCTGGAGCCGCGCGGCACCGAGGCGAACCTTGCCGCCATTCTCGACGCGCTGGCCGCCAGGCGCGTCAAGGTTCTGCTCTCCGGCATGCTTGCGCCGCCCAATTTCGGCGCCGACTACAGCGCGGCCTTCGCCGGCGTGTTCACCCGCCTTGGGGGCCGGCCGGGGGTGCTTTTCGATCCGTTCTTTCTCGATGGCGTCGCGGGCGATCGCGCGCTGAACCAGGCCGACGGCATCCATCCCAACCCCGCAGGCGTCCGCCGTATCGTCGCGCGGTTGCTGCCGATGATCGAGCAATTGCTGGTGGAGGCGGCGCGGAGGTGAGGCTGTTCGTCGGGCTGGACCTGCCCTGGGAGCTGAAGGAACGCCTCGCGGTGCTCGGCGGCGGCATTCCCGGTGCGCGCTGGGTGCCGACCGAGAATTTTCATCTTACCTTGCGCTTCATTGGAGAAGTGCAGGCGCATCAGGCCGAGGAGGTCGATCTTGCCCTCGCCACATTGCGCGGCAAGCCGTTCGAGTTGATCCTGGCGGGCATGGGCACCTTCGCCAAGAGCGGGCGGGAGACGCAGCTTTGGGTTGGGGGGGACCGCAACCCCGCGCTGGAACTGCTGCAAGGCAAGATCGAGACCGCGGTGCAACGCGCGGGGATGCCGGGCGAGCGCCGCCGCTTCAAGCCGCATGTCACGCTGGCGCGGCTCGACAACGCCGTGCCGGCCAAGGTGGCGGCGTTCGTGCAGGCGCATAATCTGTTTCGGTCCGCGACGATCACGATCGATCATTTTTCGCTGTTCAGTTCGCGCCTGGGCAAGGAGGCCTCGGTCTACACGGCGGAAGTGGATTATCCGCTCGCATGACCCGCACGATCTGGTTCGTCACCCATCCCGATGTTCTCATCGACCCCGCGGTTCCAGTGCCCGACTGGCCATTGTCGGCGCGCGGCGTGGCCCGGGTGCGCACGGCTCTCGACCAGCCGCCCGGCAATGGCGGCTTTCTGTTCGCCGTTGACCCCGCCACCCGCCTGCTGCGTCACGGCTGGCACCCCATTGACCCCTGAGTGTCCGTCCGAGAAGTCTGCCGGGTCGGCCCGACGGTGCTTTTTGTGCCTGGGAGCGTCGGGTCCTTGCCATGATGTCCCAGCATCATGGCGGCGGTCCCTCCTTCCCA
>JAYTUU010000067.1:0-68171 GCA_043744375.1 Rhodospirillales bacterium
CGTCTCGATCATCGGGCGGGAGAGTCCGAATAGCCTCTACTCGATGAAGACCGTGACGTTCGAGGAAGACCAGGGCGCGTACGACCAGTTCGACGCGCAAGGGTTCATCAAGCTGAATGCGCTGCGCCTGCGCCTCGGAGCGTCGGCCGGCAGAAAGGGAGGAAGCCTGTAATGGGAATTTCGATGTACTCGGCCGCCGTGCCGATGATGAAAACACTGCTCGGCGCGCTGTCGGCCGTACTGCAAAAGGCCGCCGACCACGCCAAGGCCAAGGGCTTCGACGAGTCGGTGCTGGTCACCGCCCGCCTCGCGCCCGACATGTTCGCGCTCGCCAAGCAGGTGCAGATCGCCACCGACATGGCCAAGGGCGGCGCCGCCCGCCTCGCCGGCGTGGAAATTCCGACCTTCGCCGATGACGAAACCACCATCGCCGCCCTGCAAGGCCGCATCGCCAAAACCATCGCCTTCATCGACGGCCTGACCCCGGCGCAGATCGACGGCACCGAAGGCAAGGAAATCGTGCTGAAAATGCGCGCCGGCGACATGACCTTCACTGGTCAACGCTATCTGATCGGGTTCGTCATCCCGAACCTGACCTTCCACTGCGCCACCACCTACAACATCCTCCGCCACAACGGCGTGGAAATCGGCAAGCGCGACTTTCTTGGGGCGTTCTGAAGTAAGTCAAGGCGAGGGGCTTTGCCCCTCGACCCCACCAAAGGCAGGGCCTTTGGAATCCATTACTGAAGTGCGGGGTTCTAAGGGCTTCGCCCTTAGCAGGGTCCAGGGGCAGCGCCCCTGGCCTTCCTACCCCGAAAAATCCCCATGAACGCCGCGCTCACCGCGTTCCTGCTGCTGTGCATCGGCGTGCAGGATATCGTCGGGACGTTTCCGCGTTGAGCTATGCCGAGGTCGCGCGCCGCGCTGGCTCGCGCGGGCTTGCGGTGCGTGGCGGGTTTCATCCCGACCCTGGCGATCGCGTGCCACCGATGCCGGACGGGCGGGCGGCGGGAACGCTGCTGCTGCTCGGCTGGACCGGCGGCGTGCAGTGGCCGGTGTTCGCCGCCTCGCCAGAGCTGGCCGATGGCGCGCCGCATCCGCTCGACCGCTGGTCGCGCCGGGTCATCGGGGGTCTGGCGGCCGAGTTTGCGGCGATGGCGCTGTATCCGTTCGGCGGCCCGCCCTTCCAGCCCTTCCTGCGCTGGGCGCCGCGCGCCGAGGCGGTGCATGCCTCGCCCCTCAAGCTGCTCATCCACCCGGACTGGGGGCTGTGGCACGCCTGGCGCGGCGCGATGGCGTTTGCCGAGCGGCTCGATCTGCCGACGCCGGATCGGCGGCCCAGCCCGTGCGAAACCTGCGCGGCGCGGCCCTGCCTCGCGGCCGGCGGTTTCCAACGCGCACGCAGCGCCTGCCCGGTCGGCGCGCCCTACGGTGCAGAACAGGCCGAATTCCACACTGCGGCTTTCGAAGGCCGCCCGCGCCTCAGTTCAGAAAAATCTTCCCCGGATTGAGAATCCCCTTCGGATCGAGCGTCGCCTTCACCGAGCGCATCACCGCCAGCGTCTCCGCCCCATGCTCGATCTCCAGGAACTCGCGCTTGCCGATGCCCACGCCGTGCTCGCCGCTGCATGAGCCGCCGAGCGCCAACGCGCGGCCGACGATCTTCTTGTCCAGTTCCCAGGCGCGTTCGAGGCCACCTTGTTCCGGCGGCACCAGGATGACCGTATGAAAATTGCCGTCGCCGACATGCCCGACGATCGGCGCCGTCAGGCCGGAGGCGCGAATATCCTCCTGCGCGCCCAGCACCGCCTCGGCGAGGCGTGAAATCGGCACAATCGCGTCCGTCGCGATGCCCTGATGCCCCGGCTTGAGGGCAAGCGCCGCCCAATAGGCGTCGTGCCGCGCGCGCCAGAGCCGGTTGCGCTCATCGGCATCGGTCGCCCAGCGGAAGCCCTTGGCGTTGAACATGTCGGCGATCTCCTCGGCCTGCTTCGCCTGCTCCGCGACCCCCGCATGGGTGCCGTGGAATTCGAAGAACAAGGTCGGCGCCGGGGTCATGTCGTCGAGTTTCGAATAGGCGATGCAGGCGCCCATCTGCACGTCGTCGAGCAGTTCGATGCGGGCGACGGGAATGCCGGCCTGCATGATCGCGATCGTGGTCTCCACGGCATCGCCGAGCGACTCGAACTGGCAGATCGCCGCGCTCACCGCCTCGGGAATGCCGTGCAGACGGAGCTGGATTTCAGTGATGACGCCCAGCGTGCCCTCAGACCCCACGAACAGCCGCGTGAGGTCGTAGCCGGTCGAGGATTTGCGCACCCGCCCGCCGGTGCGGATCACCCGGCCATCGGCCAGCGCGACCGTCAGGCCCATGACGTTCTCCCGCATCGTGCCGTAGCGCACCGCATTGGTGCCGCTCGCCCGGGTCGCGCTCATGCCGCCCAGCGAGGCGTCCGCGCCGGGATCGACCGGAAAGAACAAGCCCTGGTCTCGCAAATGCGCATTCAGGCTGCGATGCGTCAGACCCGCCTGGACCCGGCAATCCATGTCGGCCTGGTTCACCTCCAGCACCGCCGTCATGCGCGAAAGATCGAGGCTGATGCCGCCCCGCACCGGCGTGACATGGCCCTCCAGCGACGTGCCGGTGCCATAGGGCACGACGGGCACATTGTTTGCGTGGCACAACGCGAGCAGCTTGCCGGCCTCCTCGGAGGTCTCGATGAACGCCACCGCATCCGGCATCACCGGCGGCTGGGTATCCTGGCCGTGGCTGTGATGATCGCGCAGGCCGGTGCTGGTGGTGATGCGCTCGCCGAGGAATGCGCGGGCGGCGGCAATGACGGTATCGACAGGGCGTGACATGGCGGTCCCACGTTGCAACAGAGATGCTTGCAGGTTTGGACCGCAGACCGCACCCTGGCAAGCATGCGCGATCATGACAGTCAGGCAGAAATGAAGGCTCCGCCGGGCGACCGGGTATGACCGACGTCCTCAAGATCGACGCGCTGCGCACCGAATTTCGCATCGACGGCGTCTGGCGCGCGGCCGTGGACGGCATCAGCCTCGTGCTGGCGCGTGGCGAAACCTTGGCGCTGGTCGGCGAGAGCGGGTGCGGCAAGTCGATGACGGCATTGTCCGTGATGGGACTGGTGCCCCATCCGGCCGGGCGGATCGGGGCGGGGAGCATCCGGCTTGACGAGGTTGAACTGGTGGGATTGCCCGAGGAGAAGCTGGAAAAGCTGCGCGGCAACCGGATGGCGATGATTTTCCAGGAGCCGATGACCAGCCTCAACCCGGTGATGACCATCGGCGACCAGGTGGCCGAGGGACTGATGATCCATCGCAATCTGTCGCGCGCGGAGGCCAATCGGCAGGCGCTGGCGGTGCTCGAGGAGGTGAAAATCCCCTCGGCGGCTTCCCGCTTCCATGACTATCCGCACCAGTTCTCGGGCGGCATGCGCCAGCGGGTGATGATCGCGATTGCGCTGGCGTGCGAACCGGCGCTGCTGCTGGCGGACGAGCCGACGACAGCGCTCGATGTGACCATCCAGGCGCAAGTGCTCGGCCTGCTCGCCGACCTCAAGGGGCGGGACGGGATGGCGATGCTGTTCATCACCCATAATCTCGGCGTGGTCGCGCAGATCGCCGATCGGGTGGCGGTTATGTATGCCGGGCAGATCGTCGAGGAAGGGCGGGTCGCCGATATTTTCGCCCGCCCGGCGCATCCCTATACGCGCGCCCTGTTCGCGGCCATTCCACGCATGGATATCGAGGGGCAGGAATTGGCGGCCATTGGCGGCCGGGTGCCGCCGCTCGATGCGATGCCGGCCGGCTGCCGGTTCGCGCCGCGCTGTTCGCTCGCCCGTGCCGGCTGCGACCGGCCGCAGGAATTACGCCCAGCCGGTGCCGGGCACGTCGCCCGCTGCCACGTCGCCACAGGAGCGTTGCCACATGCTTGATCCGACGGGCCGGGTGGCCATGGTGTCCGGCGCCTCGCGCGGCATCGGGAAGGCGATCGCCGAGCGCCTGCGCGCCCGCGGTTTCCGCATTTCCGCCGGGGTGCGCGAGCCACGATCCGTCGCGGCGGCCGATGACGTGCTGGTGCAGCGCTACGACGCCGAACGCGCCGAGGACGCACCGGCCTGGGTGGACGCGACGATGGCGCGGTTCGGCCGGATCGACGCGCTGGTGAATGCCGCCGGAATTTCCACGCCGCGCGTACGCCTCGACGATACCGACGAGACGGCGCTGGACGGCATGTGGCGCGTCAACGTGAAAGGCCCGCTGCGGCTGATCCGCGCCGCCCTGCCGCATCTGCGCGCGGGCGGCAGCGGGCGCGTGGTGAACATCGCCTCGCTCTCGGGCAAGCGCGTGGCCAACGAGAATTTCGGCTATGCGATCAGCAAGTTCGCGCTGATCGCGCTGACCCAATCGGTGCGGCGCGAGGGCTGGGAGGCCGGCGTGCGCGCCACCGCTTTGTGCCCGGGCTTCGTCGCCACCGACATGACCGCCTATGTCACCACCGCGCCGCGCGAGCAGATGACCGACCCGGCCGACATCGCCGTGCTCGCGGAAACCGTCATCCTGCTGCCGAACACCGCCACCATCGGCGAGTTGCTGGTCAACTGGCGTTTGGAGCCGGGGCTGTGACCGCGCTACAACGCCGGGAAAGTTCACATGGGAGATTTCGCATGAAAATCCGTCATGCCCTACTCGCCGCCGCCTTGCTGGCGTCAACGCCCGCTTTCGCCGCCAAGACCGACCTGATCGTCGGCATGGCCGCGCAGGACGTTGGAAAACTCGACCCGCATCTGGCGGTCTCCACCATCGATCGCGCGGTGGTGGCGTGGATGTTCAACGGCCTGGTGCGCTTCAAGCCCGGCAGCATGAGCCCGGCCGACATCGAACCTGATCTGGCAACGAGCTGGGAAAGCTCGCCGGACAAAAAGGTCTGGACGTTCGCCCTGCGCCGCGGCGTGCAGTTCCATGGCGGCTACGGCGAGATGACCGCCGAGGACGTCGTGTTCAGCCTGCAGAAATCGGGTGACCCGAAGCGTTCGGCCTCGTCCGGCGATTTTTCGTCGTTCGAGAAGGTCGAGGCGGTCGATGCCTACACCGTCAAGATCACGCTGAAGCAGACCATCCCCAGCCTGCTCGGCATCATCACCAATTACGGCGGCGGCTTCATCGTCTCGAAGAAAGCCGTCGAGGCGCTGGGCGACAAATACGCCGCCGCCCCGATCGGCACCGGCCCCTTCGCCTTCGCCTCGCTAACTCCGAACCAGTCGCTCGAACTCGTCGGCCACAAGGCCTATTTCCGCGGCACGCCGAAACTCGAAAAACTCAGCTACCGTTTCCTGCCCTCCAACGCCTCGCGCGACCTCGCCTTCCAGAACGGCGAGCTCGACCTCGAATTCGGCAGCCAGGACCAGACCTGGATCGACCGCATGAAGAAACTGCCCGGCGCCATCGTCGACGTGTTCGAGCCCGGTGAGGAGGCCATCCTCCACCTCAACGCCGCCCAGAAGCCGCTTGACGACCTGCGCGTGCGCCAGGCCATCGCCTATGCGATCAACCGGCCGGAAATCCTGCGCTTCCAGGGCAAGGACGTCTCGCGCGAGCCGGGCAGCGTCATCCCGATCGGCAATCTCGGCTACACCGCTGATAACGGCCTGCCGCAGCACAGCCTGGACAAGGCGAAGGCGCTGCTCGCCGAGGCGGGTTTCGCCGGCGGGCTGACCTTGAAGGTGGTGCACACGCAACTGCCGAACATGCTCGCGCAGATGCAGGTGGTGCAGGCGCAGTTGAAGCGCGTCGGCATCAATCTGGACTTGCAGGTGGTCGAGCATGCCACCTTCCACCAGATGATCCGCAAGGACCTCAGCGCCATCGTGTTCTATTCGGCCGCCCGGTTCCCGGTGGCCGATGTGTATCTCTCGCAATTCTATCATTCCCGCTCGATCGTGCAGACGCCGACGGCCGTGACGAATTTCTCCCATTGTACCGCGGCGGACGCGGAGATCGATGCGGCGCGGACCGAGCCGGACGGCGCCAAGCAGATCGCGCTGTGGCAAACCGCGCAACGCAAGATCGTCGCCGCGCAATGCTCGGTGCCGCTGATAGAAACGTTGCAGGCCTGGGTGCGCAAGGACTCGCTGGTCTACGGCTACGACCTGAAAGGCTCGCTCTCGCTCGGGCCGATCATCAACGAGACGACGCACTTCAAGTGACCGAATTTCGGTCGATCGCGATTGCTAATGATACTGCCGCGCTATGACGTTTGTGCTCAAATAATAAGGAGAGACGCAATTGCCGATGATCCCCGTTGACGTTGACAACTCAACTATTGCGGCCACCTCGTTTGTGATGGGAATAGTAACCACCGGTTTTTGTTTTGTAAATGATATAAAAATTCTTCCGGCAATGGCGATCGGCTTGGTATTCGGATTATTTCTATATTTAGTTGGCGTTATTCCTATTGGGTTACTGCTTGGCGTTGGCATCGGGATGTGCGTTTGGATCTTGAAGAAGCTGTTTCAATAAGAAGAGTGAGAGGCCAAGTTGAGAATCATCGCAAAACTCGAACGACCTCATTTTCTACATATTCGGCTGGTTACTCCGTTGAAGTGGTCGGTCACGTAGGCAGTGATCCTATACATCGTCCGCCGCCTGCTCGCCGCCATCCCGACGCTTTGGGCGGTGCTGACGCTGGTGTTTGTGCTGGTCCGCATCGTTCCCGGCGATCCGGCGATCGCCATCCTGGGCGACCGCGCGACGCCGGACGCGGTGGCGGCATTGCAGGCCAAGCTCGGGCTCGATCGGCCGATATGGGAGCAGTATGTCAGCTTCCTCGCCCAGTCCGCGCGCGGCGACTTCGGCGTTTCGATGTCCACCAACCGGCCCATCCTCGCCGATGTCGGCGCGGTCATTCCGCATACGCTCGACCTCACCTTGGCCGCCATGCTGATCGGCATCCTCGTCGGCGTCCCCGCCGGGGTCTGGGCGGCGCTGCACCGCAACCGCTGGATCGACGTCGCGGCGCGCCTGCTCAGCCTGATCGGCCTGTCGTTTCCCGTGTTCGTGTCAGGTATCTTCCTGTTGCTCGCGTTCGCGCTGCACTGGCGCATCTTCCCCGTGATCGGTAACGCCAACCTCGCGGACCCCGCCGACCGGCTGCTGAAACTCGTGCTCCCCTCGATCACCCTCGGCCTGGTGATGGCCGCCTACATCACCCGCGTCACCCGCAGCGCCATGCTGAGCGTGCTCGACGAGGACTACATACGCACCGCCCGCGCCAAGGGCGTGCCGTGGCGGCGCGTGGTCTGGCGCCACGGCCTGCGCAATGCCGGCCTGCCCGTGGTCACCGTGATCGGCCTCTATGTCGGCATCCTCATCGGCAACTCGGTATTGACCGAGATCGTCTTCAACCGCCCCGGACTGGGGAAAATCATCGTCGGCGCCTTGAACCAGCGCGACTACACGATGCTGCAAGGATTGATGGTGATCTACTGCTTCCTCATCGTCGTCGTGAACCTGATCACCGACCTCGCCTACGGCTTCATCGACCCGCGCGTGAAGCAGGCCTGATGAAAGCCCTCCTGCGCAACCCGACCACCTCGGCCGGCGTCATCCTCTGCGCCATCGTCCTTCTCGGCGCCCTGCTCGCGCCCTGGCTCGCCCCGTTCGACCCGACCGAGCAGAACATCCTGGATCGCCTGCAACCGCCCGGCGGGGACTATCTGCTCGGCACCGACATGTTCGGCCGCGACGTGCTGAGCCGCATCCTCTGGGGCGCGCGGATCTCGCTGATCGTCGCCGTCACCTCGATCGCGGCCGCGATCCTGATCGGCGGTGCCATCGGCATGATCAGCGGCTATATCGGCGGGCGGACGGACATGTTCGTCATGCAAATGATGGACGTCATGCTGTCCTTCCCCTCGCTCATCCTCGGCCTCATCGTGGTCGCGCTGCTCGGGCCGGACGTCCAGAATCTCGTGATCGCGATTGCCCTCACGGCCATCGCCCCGTTCGCCCGCATCGCCCGCGCGCCGGTGCTGAGCCTGAAGGAACGCGCCTTCGTCGAGGCCGGCCGCGCGCTCGGCTTCTCCCATGCCCGGGTGCTGTTCGTGCATATCCTGCCGAACATCCTCAACGAGGTTCTCGTCATGGGCAGCCTGTGGATGGCCACCGCCGTGCGCACGGAGGCCTCGCTGTCCTTCATCGGCCTCGGCGTCAAACCCCCCGCGGCCACCTGGGGCGGCATGATGCGCGACGGCTTCGACGTGATCCTCGATGCGCCGTGGATGTCCGTCTTCCCCGGCATCGCCATCCTGTTCCTGGTGCTCGGCCTCAACATGGTCGGCGACGGGCTGCGCGACGCGACCGACCCGAAGCTGGCCGGCTCATGACCACACCGATCCTCGCCGTCTCCGGACTGCGCAAGCACTTCACCAGTGTGAAGGGCTTTCCGAAGCCGGTGACGACCATCGTGCGGGCGGTCGACGGCATCGACTTCTCGGTCGCCCCCGGCGAGGCATTCGGCCTCGTCGGTGAGTCCGGCTGTGGCAAATCCACCGCCGCGCGCGCCCTGCTGCGCCTGATCGAACCCGATGCCGGCAGCGTCCGCTTCGCCGGCGCCGATGTGCTGGCCGCCCGCGGGGCCGCCCTCATCGCCCTGCGCCAGCGCATGCAGATCATCTTCCAGGACCCCTACTCCTCGCTCAACCCGCGCCGCACGATCGGCCGCACCCTGTCCGAGCCACTCGAAGTCCATGGCGTCGCCCGTGGTGCCGCGGCACGCGCCCGCGTCATCGCGCTGTTGGAGGAGGTCGGCCTGCCCTCCTCCGCCATGGCGCGCTACCCGCATGAATTCTCCGGCGGCCAGCGCCAGCGCATCGGCATCGCCCGCGCCCTCGCCCTCGAACCCGAACTGATCGTCGCCGACGAACCGGTCTCGGCGCTCGACGTCTCCGTGCAGGCGCAGGTGCTGCTGCTGTTGAAAGCCCTGCAGGCCCGCCGCGGCCTCGCCTTCGTCTTCGTCAGCCACGACCTCAGCGTGATCCGTTGGTTCTGCGCCCGCGTGGCGGTGATGTATCTCGGCCGCATCGTCGAACAAGGCCCCGTCGCGCGCGTGTTCTCGTCACCCCGCCACCCCTATACCCGCATGCTCCGCGACGCCTCGCCGATCCCGGACCCGTCGCGCCGTGGCGTGCTGCCGCGCGTGGTCGGCGAGATCCCCTCCGCCGCCGCGCCACCGCCGGGCTGCCATTTCCATCCCCGCTGCGCCAAGGCCAGCGCGATCTGCCGCACCACCTACCCGTCCTGGGATGACGCCAACGGCCACGGCACCGCCTGCCACCACCCCGAAGAAGACTGACCTGGAGAAGATTGGACCGCTTTACCGTCTGTTCAACTTTTCACGCCAGACTCCGGCCATGCCATTCTGGGGACAAACCACCCGAGCTTCACCGCCGCCGTTCGAGGCGCCGACCATGCATGACGCCGGGTATGTGCAAATCCTCCGCCTGTTGGTCACCGACACCTATCGCTGGAAATGCGACTGGGCGGCCTGGCGCATGCGCTTCGACTATGACGAACACGCCGACGGCATGCGGCTCAGCCAGGTCGGCGCCCTCATCCGCGAACAGGCGCTGCCGCACTGCACCTATGGCGCCGAGGCGCACGCCAACATCCTCTATCTGCGCGAAGAGCAGGACATGCCCATGGTGTTCGCGCAGTTCCGCACGATCACCCACGGCCTCGGCCACATCTCGTCGATCCAGAGCCGCGCAAGCTACGAGGACGCCACCCGCGTCGCCACCCTGCTGGCGCGCGGCATCCGCAAACCCAGCGACCCCACGGATGACGCGCTCGAACTACCCGACATGCAATGGCACGTCACCGGCACCCACCAGCACCGCGTCGCCCACACCCGCGTGCGCGGGCGCGACGTGGCCGTCCGCTTCGGCTATCTCGGTGGGCAGGAGATGTGGGTCATCGACATCGACGACAAACAGAACTGCGCCCATTTCCGCACCCGCGCCGATGCCCTCTCGAAGCTCGGCGTCGGCGTGGCGCTGGAAACCGCAGGTCATGCGAAACGATAGATCCGCCGCGCATTGTCGTGGAACAGCGCGCGCTGCTCGCCGGCGCTGAACGGTGCGATGATTTCGGCGAATGCGTCCACCATCGCCGCATACGTCATGTTGCGTCGCGCCACCGGATAGTCGGTGCCGAACAGGCTACGCGCGGTGCCGAAGGCGTCGATGCAGGTCATCACCGTCTCGCGCAGTGCTGCGATCGAACGGTCCGTCCCATAGGCGCCGAAATTGGACACCTTGATGGCGATATTCTCGCGCGCACCCATCAAGGCCAGCCCACGCCGCCAGCGCGCCAGCCCCTCTGCATCGCGATCATTCGGCGTGCCGCAATGGTTGACCAGGAACATCTGGTCCGGGAAGTCCGCCGCCAGCCGCGCCACCTCCTCCGCCTGGAACGGGTTCATCAGCAACTCCAGCACAAGCCCGTACTGCGGCAGCAGGGCCAGGCCACGACGAAACGCCGGGGCATCGACCAGCCCCGCCTCCGTCCAGCGCTTCGCCGGATCGGGATGCCAGCGAATGGTCTCACGCAACCCCACCACCCGCCCGCACGCGGCGTGCTCCGCCAATAACCGTTCCACACCAGGATCAACCAGCGGCGCGAACGCCACATACCGCGCCGCCACCCCGCGCGGCTTGTCGAGCGTCTCCAGCCACGACGTCTCCTCGACCGGATCGCGCGCTCGGTCCCACACCGCCTCGATATGCACGCTGCCAACGACATTCCTGTCGCCAACATCGCGCAGATAGTCCGCCGGCAGATAGCTATGCCGCATATAGGAAATATCGCCGAGCGCCCCGATGCCATCCCCTTCATCCACCAGCCAGCGATGCCGTCCAAGGGCCAGATCCCACAAGTGATGGTGCGCATCGATGATGGGACCTGCGTACATGACGACCCTCCGAGAATTGACCCCGCGGCGGGGCGCGCCTAGCGTAATGTCCATTCGTTTCAACGAGGGGACACGACCAATGGCAACCAAAGTCGCAAAAATCTGGGCATCCGGGAAGGCCGTAGTCAACGGCTGGCTCGCCATCCCCTCCGGCTTCTCCGCCGAAGTGATGGCGCAGGCCGGCTTCGACAGCATCACCGTCGATATGCAGCACGGCGCGCAGGACTTCCAGTCGATGCTGCAATGCTTCCAGGCGATGCAGGCCCATCCCGTCACGCCCATGGTCCGCGTGCCCTGGAACGAGCCCGGCATCATCGGCAAAGTGCTCGACGCCGGTGCCATGGGCGTCATCTGCCCGATGATCAACACCAAGAAAGAGGCCGAGGCCTTCGTCACCGCCAGCAAGTATCCCGCCCTCGGCACCCGCTCCAACGGCCCGTTCCGCGCCGGCATGTACGGCGAGGCGACCAGCTACCAGACCACCGCCAACACCGAAACGCTGTGCATCCCGATGATCGAGACCAAGACCGCGATCAAGAACCTGGAAGCGATCCTCGACGTCGAAGGCATCGCCGGCGTCTATGTCGGCCCGTCCGATCTCGGTCTGTCCTACGGCCTGGCCCCGAAGCTCGACCGCAGCGAGCCGGAAATCCTCAAAATCTACGACAAGATCCTCAAGGAATGCAGCAAGCGCGGCATCTACGCCGGCATCCACACCGGCGGCTCCGCCGACGCCGCACGCTGCATCGCCCAGGGCTTCCGCCTGACCACGCTGATGAACGACAGCGGCATGATGGCGACCTACGCCAAAACCTGCATCGCCGAGACCCGCAAGGCCTCCAAAGGGATCGCTTGATCCGCCACACCCGCTGATCTGAAATAGGGCCGGGAGCACATTCCCGGCCCTTTCTTCTTCAGGAGACCGCCATGGCCCCGCCGCTGATCCTCTCGCTGCACCCCGATGACGGCGTCGTCATCGCCCGCGCGACACTGATGGCGAACGCCCCCGTCGTGCAGGGCGTCACCACCACCGGGCGCGTCCAGGCTGGCCACAAGGTCGCCATCCGCGCCCACGCGCCGGGCGAACCGATCCTGCGCTACGGCCAGATCATCGGCTTCGCGACCCAGCCGATCGCGCCCGGCGATCACGTCCATGTCCATAACTGTGGCATGGGCGACTTCTCCAAGGACTACGCCTATGGGGTGGACGTGAAACCCACCGCCTTCTTCGCCGAACGCGCGACCTTCCAGGGCTTCCGCCGCTCCGACGGCCGCGTCGCCACGCGCAACTTCATCGGCATTCTCACCAGCGTGAACTGCTCCGCCCATGTCGCCAACATGGTCGCCGACGCGTTCCGCAAGAACCCCTTCACCGGCGACAACCCGCTGGCCGACTTCCCCAACGTCGACGGCGTCGTCGCCCTCACCCACAAGACCGGCTGCGGCATGACCCAGCACGAGCCGCTCGCCCTGCTCCGCCGCACCCTCGGCGGCTACGCGCGGCACGTGAATTTCTCCCACGTCATCGTGCTCGGCCTCGGCTGCGAGGTTAACCAGATCGGCGGCCTGATGCAGGAACAGAAACTCGCCGGGCGCCTGCGCGCGATGGACATCCAGGAGATGGGCGGCACCCGCAAAACCGTCGAAGCCGGCATCGCCTTCGTCCGCGAAGTCCTCGCCGACGCCAACGCCGTCCGCCGCGAAACCGTCCCCGCATCCGAACTCACCATCGCCCTGCAATGCGGCGGCTCGGACGGCTATTCCGGCATCTCCGCCAACCCCGCCCTCGGCGCCGCGTCCGACCTCCTGGTCCGCCACGGCGGCACCGTCATCCTGTCCGAAACGCCGGAGACCTACGGCGCCGAGCATCTGCTCACGCGACGCGCCGTCTCGCGCGAGGTGGGTGAAAAACTCGTCGGCCTGATGCGCTGGTGGGAGGACTACACCGCCAAAGAGGGCGCTGAAATGAACGCGAACCCCTCGCCCGGCAACAAGGCCGGCGGCCTCACCACCATCCTGGAAAAATCCCTCGGCGCCATGGCCAAAGCCGGCAACACCAACCTCGTCGAAGTCGTGAACTACGCCGAACAGGTCACGAAGAAGGGCTTCGTGTTCATGGACACGCCCGGCTACGACCCGGTCGCCGCCACCGGCCAGGTCGCCGGCGGTGCCAACCTCGTCTGCTTCACCACTGGCCGCGGCAGCGTGTTCGGCTGCAAGCCCGCCCCCTCCATCAAGCTCGCCACCAACTCCGCCATGTTCCACCGCATGGAAGACGACATGGACATCAATTGCGGCACCATCCCCGACGGCGACGAAACCGTGCAGGCCTGCGGCGACCGCATCTTCGATCTCATCCTGCGCACCGCCTCGGGTGAGCCCACCAAAAGCGAACAATTCGACTTCGGCGCCGCCGAATTCGCCCCCTGGGTGCTCGGCGCCACCATGTGACGGCAGACGCCTGAACTGAAGGAAACGCCAATGGCCTCAAGCAACAAAGCCGTCATCGTCACCGGCGCCGCGAGCGGCAATCGGCCTGGCGATGGCCATCGCCCTTCTGACCAACGGGCACGACGTCACCGCCCCGCTCTTACCCGCGCGTCGCCGCGCGGAAATCCTCGGTCGTATTGGTGAACGGATACGGCGCCTCGGGAACGGGAACCATGAGGAACTTGCACAACGGTTCCCAGCCATCGGTGGGCTCCAGGATCAGCAGCCGCTCCGGCGCAATCGCCGCCCGCACGTCCGCCTCGCGCTTGGCGAAGGCGGCGAGCACGACCTCCTTGTTATCGATCTTCCCGCCGAAGACGTTCTGATTGATGATCGTATCGACCATCTCGCGCATGCGAATACGATCGGGATCATCGCTCGGGGTCCGGTTCATCGATGTCTCCATGATGGTCTTGGAAAAACTGCCCCACCACTGCTCGGGCGGCCGACGCGTATGGATCACCTTGGCATCGGGGAACGCCGCCGCCAGTTCACGCCAATAATTGCAGGACGGCCAATCCACCGCCGCACTGAAATCGGCGAACACCGCATGCCAGTCGACCGGCGTGCCCTTGGCAATATCGCACCAGAAATCGAGCTGTCCCGGTGCCGTCCGCACCTCGATCATGTGATGACACGGCGTGAAGCCGAGTTGTTCGAGGGCGATCTTCAGCGATTTCGTGCCGGTGCGGCCAAAGCCGGACCCGATAACGGAAAGTGGCAAGGTTCGAATTCCTGTTCGTTGTAGCAATATGATCGACACAGGATTGCCCATCCGGTGCCCGCTTGTCGACTGCCGCCTAGGGCCAATGCTTGAGTCGCCGGCCAAGGAATAGCGGGATCTCCACCATCCCACGCCCCGCGACCGGCACAAGCGCCGGCTCCAGACGCTCGATCGCCTCGAAAAATGCCCCGTAGGCGGCAAAAATGCGCGCCTCATTCTGCCGTGGCGCGACGATCAGGATATCACGGCCGACATGCCCCGCCGGGCCAGGCAGCAGGCCGTACTGCCGCGCATCGAGGTTGAGGCAAAGCACCGCCGGATCGCCGCCGAGCGCGTAGTCGATCTTTCCAGTATCGTTCCACCCAGGCGCCGCAACCGCCCCTCCCAGCAAGCCGCGGGCCGCGAGCACGGGGCGCAACCCGGTCAGGTCAACCGCCTGCAATCCAGGGTCCAGGCCCGGACGCAGCGTCGCCAGCCAATTCAGCCGAACCTCGCTGACCGCCAGCAGCAACGCCAGCCCCGTGAGAGCCGCGGTACCCAACGCCCAACGCTGCGCCATCGCCGCCCGCCCATCGGCGAGCCACGCACCGAGCAGCGGAAACAGGAACAGATATCCAGGCATCGCCCAATGGAACAACACGTTGCGAGACCATAGCGAAACCACGGTGAACAACACAATCGGCACAACCGCCAGCCAACACAGCAGCCACGTCCGCGCCGCCCTTGGTCCACCGCGAAATCCGCGCACGAGTGTCGCCATCAGGCCGAACCAAATCCACGGCAATAGAAACGCCGCCTCCCCCGCCAACACAGTCACCGGGCCCAGCGGCTGGAACCGTGCCGCCGCCGCCCGCCCACCCTGAAACGCCAGCGACGCCCAGCCATGCCCAGCATTCCAGATCAGCACCGGCGAAAACATCAAGATGGCCACAGCAAGAGCAATATACGGATGCGGCCGCCGGAACCACGGCCGGTAGGCGGGCGCGCTCACCAACGCCACGAACCCGCCGGCCAACACCAATACAGCCGAATATTTCGAAAGCAGCGCCAATCCCGCGCACCCCCCCGCCGCAACCCACCAGCCAGCCCGCCCATCAAGTGCATGAACGAGGCAAAGCGCCGCGGCTAACAACGCGCACACCATCGGCCCATCCGGCAGCACCCAACCGCCGGTCGTCAGCCCAAACACCGGCGCCAGATTGAACGCCATCGCCGCCCACAACCCCGCCGGCGCCGAGAAGATCACCGTCGTGAGCCGGAACATCAGCCACGTCGAGACCGCAAACAACACAACGAACGGCAACCGCACGATCCACGCCACCTCGCTCCCCGCCAGATGCGCGATGCCCGAAGACAGCCACCAGGAGATCGGCGGATGATCGTAGTAGCCGAGTTGCAGCATCCGCCCCGCGGCCACCATGTAGCTCTCGTCAATCCCCAAACCGATAGACCAGGATAGCAACAACCGCAGGCAGAACGTGCCCCCGATCAGCCAGGCAACGGCGCGGCCCGGGCTCAAGCCGAGATGGCGCCCCACGGCGCGCTGTCACCGCCATGAATGCGCCGCAACTCCCGCTTGAGCAGTTTGCCCGCCGTGTTCCGTGGCAGATCATCGACAAAGATGATCCGCTTCGGCAACTTGAACGGCGCCAGCGTCTTGCGCGCATGCGCGATCAGTTCCGCCTCATCGGCCGCCATCCCCGCGCGCAGTACGACCACCGCCGCGACGGCCTCGATCCACTTCGGATCGGGCAGCGCAATCGCCGCCACCTCGCTCACCGCGGGGTGGGTAAACAACGCCTCCTCGACATCGCGCGAGGCCACCAGAACCCCACCGGTATTGATGACATCCTTGATGCGGTCAACGACGTAGAGAAACCCTTCGTCATCAAAGTAGCCAACATCCCCAGAATGAAACCATCCTCCGGCAAACGCCGCCTCGCTCTCCTCCGGCTTGTCCCAATAGCCCACGAGCAGCTGCGGAGACCGATGTACGATCTCGCCATGAACACCCGGCGCGACGTCATTCATATCGGTATCGACAACACGTGTCTCGACATTGAGCACCGGTTTCCCCACCGACCCCGGCCGTCCCTCAGCATACGCCGGCGGTAAAATCGTTGCCAGTGGCGCGATCTCGGTTTGCCCATAGCAATTATACGGTGCCGCGGCCGGCAGCCGCGCCAGCAACTCCTGCAAGACCGGAACCGGCATGATCGACGCGCCATAGTAGATACGCTTCAACGACGACAAGTCCCGCCGCGCGAAATCCGGATGCCGCAACAGGCCGATCCACACCGTCGGCGGCGCAAAAAAACTGGTCATCCGGTGCGCCTCGATCGCCGCCAGCACCACCTCCGGCACGGGCGCCGGCAACAGCAACTGCCAGGCCCCGACAATCAACGCCGGCATCAGGAACGCGTGCATCTGCGCCGTGTGATAGAGCGGCAACGCCGCGATATGGCGGTCCTCGCCGCGATACTCCATGCCGTAGATGCAAGAGTGGTACTGCGCAATCATCGCCTGGTGCGTCATCGCCGCACCCTTCGGGGCCGCCGTCGTGCCCGACGTATAGACGATCTGCGCGACATCCGTATCCGCCATATCCGCATCGAAATCGCCGGCGATCGTGGCATCGCGCGCGCTCTTCAGAACATCGAAGCCGTCGCCCCCGGCGAACCGCCCACTATGGCGCACCGTCGGCGTCGCGTGCGCCGGTCCGGCATGGACCTCAAGTTCCACATCACAAACGAACATGGCTGCCCCGGATTGCCGAAGAATATAGCCAAGCTCCTCCCCGGTCAGCGCGTAGTTCACCGGCACATGGATCAACCCCGCCCGCGCACAGCCGAGCCAGAGCAGCACATAGGCATCCGAGTTGCGCCCATAGGCCGCCACCCGGTCCCCATGCTTCAGCCCGAGCCCGTGCAGCGCCCGCGCCACGCGCCCGACGGCGGTATCGATATCACGAAAACTCCAGTCTCGGCCTGCAAAACTCAGTGCCACCTTATCGCGATACTGGGTTGCGGCACGATGGACAACATCGCCGATCGTGTTGCGGCGAATGCGGGCGGCATCGGACATCAAAAGCCTCCTGAAGTGCCGCCCGCTCTGCGTTCAGGCAGCGATAACCGTTTGCGTCTGCTCGCCCAGTCCGGCAATGCCGAGATGCATGGTCTGCCCCACCTTGAGAAAGATCGGGTTGGGCTTCTTGCCGAGGCCCACACCAGGCGGCGTGCCAGTGGCAATCACGTCCCCGGCATGCAACGTGATGAAATGACTCACGTACGAAACGATCTCCTTCACACCGAAGATCATCGTCTTGGTGCTGCCGTCCTGCATCCGCTTGCCGTCGATATCGAGCCACATATGCAGGTTCTGCGGATCGGCGATCTCATCCTTCGTCACCATCCACGGCCCGGTAGGCCCGAACGTATCCGCACCTTTGCCCTTGTCCCAGGTGCCCCCACGCTCGGATTGAAACTCCCGCTCGCTGACATCGTTGATCACGCAATAGCCGGCGACATGCTTCATCGCGTCAGCCTCAGTGACGTAGCGCGCTGTCGTTCCTATGATGATCCCGAGTTCGACCTCCCAGTCCATCTTCTTGGAGCCACGCGGCATCTTCACGTTATCATTCGGCCCAGTATACGCACCGAGTGATTTGAGGAACACGATTGGCTCCTTCGGAATCGGCGCGCCCGTCTCGGCCGCATGGTCGGCATAGTTCAGGCCGATGCACACGAAGTTCAGCGGCCGCGCCACACAGGCGCCCAGCCGCGGCTTGCCTTTCACCAGCGGCAGGCTCGCCGGATCGATCTTTGCCAGCTTGCGCAGGCTCGCCGGCGACAATGTGCCGGCGTCAACATCGGCAATCACGCCTGAGAGATCGCGGATCTTGCCATCCGCATCCAATACGCCGGGCTTCTCCGCGCCGGCCTTGCCATACCGCAACAGTTTCATTTTCGTTCGCCTCTGTTAAAGAGAAATGCCCCCGTCAATGACCAGGGATTGCCCGGTCACGAACACCGATTCATCGCTGGCCAGATACACCGCCAGTGCCGCAATCTCCGCCGCCGTGCCGAGCCGCCCCAAGGGCTGCCGCGCCACGAACGCCGCCCGCGCCGCATCGACCGACCCGGCCGCCGCCGCATTCGCCGCGATCCGCTCATCCAGACTCGGCGACTGCACCGTCCCCGGACAGATACAGTTGCAACGCACCCCCTGTTTGACGAAATCTGCAGCTACCGACTTCGTCAATCCAATCACCGCCGCCTTGGATGCACCATACACGAAACGGTTCGGAATGCCCTTCACGCTGCTCGCCACCGAGGCCATATTCACGATCGAACCGCCGCCCTTGCCGATCATCCCCGGCAGAAAAGCGCGGATCATCCGAAACATCGAGCGCACGTTCAGGTCAAACGCGAAATCCCACTCGTCCTCCGAGGCCTCCAGAACGGTGCCCTGATGCACGAAACCGGCACAATTGAATACGACATCCACCGGCCCCAGAAACTCCACCATCCCCGCTACGGCTTTGGCATCAAGAACGTCGAGCACTCCCGTCTTCAATCCGGGGCCAGCGATCTGAGCGACCTTGGCCGCATTGATGTCGGTCGCAAACACCTGTGCGCCTTCCGCAGCAAAGGCGAGCGCCGTGGCTCGCCCAATGCCCTGCGCCGCCGCAGTAACGATCGCCGTCTTACCCGCCAGCCGCCGTGCCATACTCGTTCTCCTCCCAGCGCCGCGTTCAGTGATTGTTCCGGCTCTCGCCCCGCGTCTCAAGAATATTGAGATACAGCGTCGCCGGCTCAAGGCAACTCCCCTGCCCCATCTGCCCAACCATGCTGCGGAATATTTCTTCCCATGGCGTTTGGCTGACGAGTTGCGGCGCCGTCCACGCCGCCCGCCGCGCCGCCAACTCGCCCTCCGGCAGCACCACATCAACCTTGCGCGTATTGAGATCAACGCGGATCAAATCGCCGGTCTTCAACAGCGCCAGCCCGCCACCGACCGCCGCCTCCGGCGACACGTTCAGGATCGACGGCGCGCCCGATGTGCCCGACTGCCGTCCATCGCCCATCGTCGGCAACACATTGATCCCCCGCTTCAACATCGAAGCTGGCGGCTGCATGTTCACCACCTCCGCACTCCCAGGATAGCCCACCGGACCACAATTGCGGATGATCAGGATCGACTGCTCCTCGACCCCGAGGTCAGGGTCCTCGATGCGGTTGTGATAATCCTCCGGCCCTTCGAACACGATCGCCTTGCCCTCGAACACGTTGGGCCGATCCGGATTGGCCAAGAAACGATCATGGAACTCCTGATCGATTCCGCTCACCTTGATCACAGCGCTGTCGAAAATATTGCCGGACAACACGATATACCCGGCCCGATCCTTCATCGGCGTCGCAAAAGCGCGGATCACCTCGCGATCGCCATCCGGCACGCCCGCCAAATTCTCCGCCAGCGTCTTGCCCGAAACCGTCATCGCGTCGCCATGCAGCTTACCCGCCTGCAACAGCTCCTTCAGCATCGCCGGCACGCCGCCCGCGCGATGGAATGCCTCGCCCAGAAACCGCCCGGTCGGCTGCAAATCCACCAGCTGCGGAATCTCTGGCCCCAGGCGCTGCCAATCCTCCAGCGTGTGATCCACCCCCATATGCCGCGCGATCGCGATCATCGAGATCGGGCAATTCGAACTCGCCCCCAGCGCCGCCGCGGCCACCACCGCGTTCTCGAACGCCTTCTTGGTCATGATATCCGATGGCCGCAAATTCTCCCCGACCATGCCGACAATCCGCCGCCCCGTCTCATACGCCATCTGCCCGCGCTCGCGATGCGGCCCCGGGATCATCGCGCATCCCGGCAACGACATCCCCAGCGTTTCCGCCAGCGAATTCATCGAACTCGCCGTGCCCATCGTATTGCAATGCCCCACCGACGGCGCCGAGGAGGCCACCATTTTCATGAACTCCTCGTAATTGATCTTGCCCTCCGCGTAGAGCTTCCGCCCCTCCCAGACGATCGTCCCCGACCCCGAAAGCCGCCCTTGCCACCAGCCATCCAGCATCGGCCCGCCCGACAGCACGATCGACGGAATATTGACCGTTGCAGCCCCCATCAGCATCGCCGGCGTCGTCTTGTCGCAGCCGGTGGTCAGCACCACGCCATCGATCGGATAGCCATGCAGCACTTCGACCAACGACAGATACGCCAGGTTCCGATCCAGCGCCGCCGTCGGCCGCTTGCCCGTCTCCTGGATCGGATGCACGGGGAACTCCAGCGGAATGCCACCCGCGTCACGAATGCCGTCGCGCACCCGCCATGCCAGATCCTTGTGATGCCGGTTGCACGGCGAAAGATCGCTCCCCGTCTGCGCAATCCCGATGATCGGCTTGCCGCCCTGCAACTCCTCCCGCGTCATGCCGTAATTCAGATAGCGCTCGACATACAACGCCGTCAGCGCGGGGTCCGCGGGATTGTCGAACCACCGGCGGCTCCGCAGCCGCTTGTCGGACCCGCTGTCGTCTTGGTGCGCCATGGTTTTCTCGCCCTCTCCCGGAAAAAGTGAAATTGCGGTTTGTTGCCGCAAGGTGTCAACGGGCCTTGACGGGCCGGTTGGCGAAACTCTGCTGCGGCACCCCGCGATTCAGCGACATATGCGAGTGCACACACAGCCACCGCCCGCCCGCCTGGTGAAACACCATCGTCGCCCGCCCTGGCCGATCATACGTCGACCCATCCTGATGAAACCCCGTGCTCGTCCACGGCGCCAGCACCACCGCCATCGTCGCGTCATCGCTTGCCAGCACGTGCGACCCCTCCAGATCGAACCGAAAATCCGCGGTCTTGGGCCACACATTATCCCACTGCGAGTCGATCCACGCCTGCAACCCCGGGATCACGTTGGTGAACGTCCCGAACGCCAACGTATCAGGATGGAACAGCGGCTTTGCCGACGCATAGTCAACCTCGCGCACATACCCGGCGAACACATCGAGCCACTGGATCAAATACGCCCGCGTCGCGGCGTCGGCATCGGGCAGGTCGGTCATGGTTGTATTTCCCTCCATTCGCCGCGAGTCTACGCCACGCGACGGAATTATGGGAGGCGGCAATGGCGGAAGCTCGACGTGTGATCCTGGTTACCGGCGCCGCCAGCGGCATCGGCGCCGCCGTCTGCCGCCGCATGGCCGCCCCCGGCGTGGCGCTCGTCGTCCACACCCGCAAGAACGCCGAAGCCGCCGAGCACGTCGCCGCCTCCGCCCGCACCGCCGGCGCCGACGCCATCGTGATGCTCGCCGACCTCGCCGACCCCGCCGCCCCCGACCGCCTGGTCGCCGACACGATCGCCCATTTCGGCACCCTCGACGTCCTCGTCAGCAACGCCGGTTTCGCCGACCGCACCCGCATTGCCGCCCTCACCGACACCGATTTCGCCCGCTCCAGCGACGCCATCCAATGGGCCTTCTTCCGCCTCGCCCGCGCCGCCATGCCGCATCTGCAATCGCGCCCCCACGCCCGCATCGTCGCGGTCAGCAGCTTCGTCGCCCACAGCTACCGCCCCGACGTCACCCTCTTCCCCGCCTCCGCCGCCGCCAAAGCCGGCCTCGAAGCCCTCGTCCGCGCGCTTGCCATCGAACTCGCCCCCCACACAATCACTGTCAACGCCGTCGTCCCCGGCTTCATCCGCAAAGACCCCGGCACCCACGCCGCCATGGACCCAGCGCGCCTCGCCAAGCAGATGGAAAGCGTTCCCCTGGGGCGCCAGGGCCTGCCCGACGAAGTCGCCGCCGCCATCGCTTTCCTGGCTTCCGCCGAGGCCGGTTACATCACCGGGCAGGCGCTGCATGTGGATGGTGGGTTGGTGATGTGACGGCTACGCCCCGCGCCGCCGCCGCCCGCCACCCTTCATCTTCTTCGGATCATACCCGCCACCCCCCGGCCCGCCAGGCTCCGGCATCCAGTCCCGCTTCGAACGCGTCACCGCCGAAGACACCGGTGGTGGCGCCAGCCCGAGGTCGAGCGCCTCCAGCCGCCGGATCTCGTCGCGCATCCGTGCGGCCTCCTCGAACTCCAGATCAGCCGCCGCCGCGCGCATCCGCTTTTCCATCTCCACAATCGCCGCCCTGAGGTCCTTGCCGACGAACTCCGCCGTCGTGCCCCGCACCGGTGCGACCGTCACATAATCCTGCTCGAACACGCTCTCCAGCACCCTGCCGATCTGCTTGCGAATCCCCTGCGGCGTGATGCCATGCGCCTCGTTCCACGCCCGCTGCTTGTTGCGACGTCGATCGGTTTCCTCGATGGCAAACCGCAAACTCGCGGTCATCACGTCGGCATACAGAATCACCCGCCCATCGATATTCCGCGCCGCCCGCCCGATCGTCTGGATGAGGCTCGTCTTGCTCCGCAGAAACCCTTCCTTGTCAGCATCCAGAATCGCCACCAGCGCGCACTCGGGAATGTCCAGCCCCTCGCGCAACAAATTGATCCCCACGAGCACATCGAACACGCCGAGCCGCAGATCGCGAATAATCTCGATCCGCTCCAGCGTATCCACGTCCGAATGCAGATACCGCACCTTCACGCCATGCTCGTTCAAGTATTCGGTGAGGTCCTCCGCCATCCGCTTGGTCAGCACCGTCACCAGCACCCGCCCGCCGCCAGCCGCCACCAGCCGGCACTCCGCCAGCAGATCATCCACCTGCCGCTCCACCGGCCGAATATCCGTCACCGGATCGATCAACCCGGTCGGCCGGATCACCTGTTCCGCGAAAACCCCAGCCGTACGCTCTATCTCCCACGGCCCCGGCGTCGCACTGACGAACACCGTCTGCGGTCGGAACCGCTCCCACTCCTCGAACTTCAGCGGCCGGTTATCGATACAGGATGGCAACCGAAACCCGTACTCGGACAGAATATTCTTGCGCGCGAAATCCCCCCGATACATCCCGCCCAGCTGCGGCACCGTCACATGGCTCTCATCGACGATCAGCAGCGCATTCTCCGGCAGATATTCAAACAATGTCGGCGGCGGCTCGCCCTGCTTCCGCCCCGACAAATACCGCGAATAATTCTCGATGCTCTTGCACGCCCCCGTCGTCTCCATCATTTCGATGTCGAACGTGCAACGCTGCTGCAACCGTTCCGCCTCCAGCAACTTGCCCTCCGAAACAAACTGCGCCAGCCGTTCCTTGAGCTCGATCTTGATGTCCGCAATCGCCTGCGTCAGCGTCGGCCGCGGCGTCACATAATGGCTGTTTGCGTAAACGGTGATGGTCTCCAATTTCGCCGTCACCTCGCCGGTCAGCGGATCGAACTCCGCGATCGCCTCAACCTCGTCGCCAAACAACACCACCCGCCACGCTCGGTCCTCGTACTGCGCCGGATAGATATCCACCACCTCGCCGCGCAACCGGAACGTCCCCCGCTGGAACGCCGCGTCGTTGCGCCGATATTGCAACTCCACCAGCCCCTTCGCCAGCCGATCCCGATCGATCCGCCCGCCAACATCCAGCTTCACCACCATCTTCGCATAGGTCTCGACCGACCCGATGCCGTAGATGCAGGAAACCGACGCCACCACGATCACATCGTTCCGCTCCAGCATCGCCTGCGTCGCCGCATGCCGCATCCGGTCGATCTGCTCGTTGATCTGCGAATCCTTCTCGATATACGTATCGGTCCGCGGTACATACGCTTCCGGTTGATAGTAATCGTAGTAGGAAACAAAATACTCGACCGCATTATCCGGGAAAAATGACTTCATTTCCCCATATAACTGCGCCGCCAGCGTCTTGTTCGGCGCCAGCACCAAAGCCGGCTTCTGCGTCGCCTCGATCACCTTGGCAATCGAGAACGTCTTGCCAGAACCCGTCACCCCCAACAGCACCTGGTCGCGCTCGCCGCCGTCGACGCCCGCCACCAACTCACGGATCGCCGCCGGCTGATCCCCCGCCGGCTCGAACTCGGACACCACCCGCAACCGGCGGGTCATCGGCCGCGCCGGCTGCTTGACGGGCATGAACAACATCGGCGACTGGCGGGTCAGAATCTCGGACATGGTGGAGCCCTTTGAAGGAAAGAAAGGCCAGGGCGCTGCCCTGGACCCGCCAAGGGCGGAGCCCTTGGAACCCTAAAACAAATGGATTCCAAAGGCCCTGCCTTTGGTGGGGGTCCAGGGGGCAAAGCCCCTGGCCTTTCTTACCTCAAAGTGCCCGCCATCCGATATCCCGCCGATAAAATCCCCCAGGCCAATCAATCTTCCCCACCGCCTCATACGCCACCGCCCGCGCCGCCCGCAGATCGCCCCCGGTCGCGCACACCGTCAGCACGCGCCCGCCCGAGGAAACCAGCACCCCGTCCAGCACCTCCGTCCCAGCATGAAACACCATCGCATCCGCCACCGCATCGGCCGCCGCAACACCACGGATCGGCGTATGCCGCATCGGCGTGCCCGGATACCCCTCAGCCGCCATCACCACCCCGATCGCCGCCCGGTCATCCCACCGCAGAGCGAAATACTTCAACTCGCCATCAACCGCTGCCTGCAACGCCAGCAGAAAATCCGAGCGCAATCTGAGCATCAACACCTGACACTCCGGATCACCAAACCGCACGTTGAATTCGATCAGCTTCGGCCCGTCCGCCGTCAGCATCAGCCCGGCATACAGAATACCAACAAACGGCGTCCCCCGCCGCGCCATCTCCGCCAGCGCCGGACGAATAATCCTGCTCATCGCGACATGCTCAAGCTCCGCCGTTAGTGCCGGCGGCGGCGAATACGCCCCCATCCCCCCGGTATTCGGCCCGGTATCCCCATCCCCGACACGCTTGTGGTCCTGCGCCGCCCCGAGCGAGATCGCATGCGCCCCGTCGCACAGCGCGAACAGACTGACCTCCTCGCCGAACATGCACTCCTCGATCACCACCGTCCGCCCGGAGTCGCCGAGGCTCCCCTCCTCCATGAACGCCGCAATCGCCGCCTCCGCCTCCGCCACGCTGGCCGCGACCACCACCCCCTTGCCCGCCGCCAACCCGTCCGCCTTCACCACAATCGGCGCGCCCCGGCGACGCACCATCTCGCGCGCCGCCTCCGCATCGTCGAACCGCTCCCAGTCGGCCGCCGGAATGCCCGCCGCCTCGCAGATCTCGTGGGTGAAAACCTTGCTCCCCTCCAGCCGCGCCGCCGCCGCCGAAGGCCCGCAACACGCAATCCCCGCCGCCGCCATCGCGTCCGAAACCCCCGCCACCAGCGGCCCCTCCGGCCCGGGCACGACGAGATCAACCGCATTCGCCCGCGCAAACTCGACCAGCGCAAAAATGTCCATCACCCCGATCGGCACATTCTCCGCCAGATCAGCCGTCCCCGGATTGCCCGGCGCGCACCACAACTTCGTCAACAGCGGAGACGCCGACAGCGCCCAGCACAACGCATGCTCCCGCCCGCCCGACCCGATCACCAGCACCCGCATGTCACACTCCACCGCTTAACCTGGCGCGCCGTCTAGCATAGGGTGACCCGATGAACGAACCCGCCGTCACGAACACCCCCGAATACACCGTCTCGGAAATCTCCGGCGCCGTAAAACGTACGCTGGAAGGTGCGTTCGGCCGCGTCCGCGTGCGCGGCGAGATCACCGAGCTGAAGCGCTACCCCTCCGGCCACATCTATTTCTCCCTCAAGGACGAAGGCGGAAAAATCGCCGGCGTCGTCTGGAAATTCTCCGTCCCCCGCCTCGGCCTGGCCCCCGAGAACGGCATCGAAGTGATCGCCACCGGCAAAATCTCCGCCTACGGCGACCGCTCCACCTACCAACTCATCGTCGAGCGCATGGAGTTCGCCGGCGCCGGCGCGCTGCTGGCGAAAATCGAAATGCTGCGCCTCCGCCTGGCAGCGGAAGGCCTGTTCGATGCGGCGCGAAAACAGGCCCTCCCGATGCTCCCCACCGTCATCGGCGTCGTCAGCTCCCCGCAAGGCGCCGTCATCCAGGACATCCGCACCACCATCGCCCGCCGCTTCCCCCGCCACATCATCCTCTGGCCCGTCCCCGTCCAGGGCGAGGGCGCCGCCCAGAAAATCGCCGACGCCATCGCCGGGTTCGACGCCATCGCGCCAGGCGGCCCGATCCCCCGCCCGGACGTGCTGATCATCGCCCGCGGCGGCGGCAGCCTCGAAGACCTGATGGCCTTCAACGAGGAAGTCGTCCTGCGCGCCGCCGCCGCCTGCCGCATCCCCCTCATCTCCGCCGTCGGCCACGAGACCGACACCACGCTGATCGACTACGTCTCCGACCGCCGCGCCCCCACCCCGACGGCGGCGGCCGAACTCGCCGTCCCCTCCCGCATCGAACTCGCCGCCGACCTGCAACAAAAAGGCGCCCGCCTGACCGGTGCCCTCGGCCGCCTCGCCGGCGAATGCCGCCTGCGCCTGCACCGCGCCGCCGCCGGCCTGCCCGACCTGCCCGCTTTGCTCGGCACCGCCCGCCAACGCATCGACGATCGCGGCGCCCGCCTTGGCCTCGCTTTGCCCAACCACCTCGCCGCCCGCCGCGCCGCCTTCGACCGCACCACCGCCGGCCTTCCCGACCTCCCCGCCCTCCTCAAATCCCTCCGCGAACACACCACCGACCAATCCACCCGCCTCCGCCTGGCGCTCCCCAACCTCGTCACCACCCGAAAAGCCGCCCTCGCCCTCGGCGCCGAGAAACTCCGCTCGGCCCTGCGCCACGCCACCACCAGCCGCACCACCCAGGCCGCCCGCATCCTCCCCCGCCTCACCGACGCCCCGCTGCGCGCCCGCCTCCGCGAAGCCCACGCCCGCCTCGACGGCCTCGCCGCCCGCCTCACCTCCGCCTCCTACGAAAACATCCTCGCCCGCGGCTACGCCCTCGTCTCCGACCCCGCCGGCCACCCCATCACCTCAGCCAGATCCATCAAACCCGGCACCCCCCTCAAACTCCGCTTCGCCGACGGCGACGCCCACGCCACCGCCAACGGCCCCCGCGGCCCCACCCGCCAAGGCGCGCTGCCGCTCTAGAAACAAGCAGCGCCGCCGGCCCTAGCCGGCAACCCGCCCCCTGATCGCATTGGCGACCGCACTTACCGTCACCGGCCCATCGCCCGTCGGCGACAGCCGCGCGCACACCCGCCGCTTCAGCTCCGCGACCTCGTCGGCCCCAAGCCGATCAATCGCTGCCTTCACCACACCGATCGCCGTACAGACATTCCAGTACTCCTCGGCGCTCACGAGACTGCGGCGCACCGTGATCACCCGGGATTCGACCATCTCCAGCCCAGCACCCTGCCACAGCCCCTCCAGCGCCTCGACGCGAGAAGCCTGGGGGCTTGCCGGCGTCGTCGGTGTCAGGCCCATCGCGCGCATTTCCGCATAGACCGGCTCGTTGGGCGTCCCGCCACGAGTCTGGTCCCACATATAGGTTGCGACCTGGCCGCCCGGCCGCACCACCCGCGCCAATTCCGCAACGCTCCCGGCGGGATCGGGAACAAACGCGATCACCAGCGCCATGACAGCAACATCGAACTGCCCCGCATTGAACGGCAGATGCATCGCGTCGCCTTTCGTGAATACCGCCCCCGCCATCCCTGGCCGCGTCCGCGCATAGGCAAGCTGCCCCTCCGAGGGATCGATCCCCTGCATCCCCGCCGGGGCACACCGCCGCATCACCAGTTCGGTAAACGCCCCATTGCCGCACCCCACATCAACCCAGCGCAGCCCGCCCCCGGGCGCCAGCCAATCCAGAAACTCCCCGCCCACGTCCTGACTCCAGACGCCCATCTGCCGCTCATACGCGGCGCCATCATCAAAACGAATCGACTGTGCAGTCATCAGCGTGGTCCCCCTGCCGCAGGATGTTCTTTACTTGATGGAATACTGGCCCGGTTTCGCACCCCCAACAAGCCACATCTCCCCGCTCCATCGCTGATATTGTCCGCCACCTCTCCCCTTAACCCCCACCTACCCCGCCAACACCCGCCTGATCGCCCCCACCAACTCCCCGGGCGCCCTCACCACCGCATCCGCCCCCGCCTGCTCGAACTCCGCCGCCGAGCCATACCCCCACAACACCCCGATCGCCCTGACGCCGCAGGCATGCGCCCCGGCGATATCGTAGCTGCGATCGCCGATCATCACCGCCCGCGCCGGATCGACCCCATGCGTGGCAATCACATGCCCGATCAATTCCGGCTTGTGCGCCATCGTCCCATCCAGCGCCGCGCCATAAATCCCCTCGAAATGCCCTGTGAACCCGAAATGATCGAGAATCTGTCGCGCAAAATCGATCCGCTTTGACGTCGCCAGGAACAGCCGATACCCCGCCAGCCCCGCCAGCGCCTCCGCAATTCCGGCATACGGCGTGTTGTCCGACCACCCGCCCGCCGCGTAATGCCGCCGATACAGCGCCACCGTCTCGGCCACTCTCCCATCCCCGAACGGCGCCAACAGCCGGCCGAACACGTCCTCCGTCGGCGGCCCGATCGCCCACCCCAGATCGTCCGTCGCCGCGAGGGGAAAACCCCGCTCGGCCATCGCCCGGCGCAGACACGCCTCGATCCCCGGTCGCGAATCCGACAGCGTCCCATCGAGATCGAGCAGTACCGCATCCGCCGTCATGGCATGCCTCCCGTTGCAAGCACGTCATCCAGCAGCCGTTCAAGCATCCCCGTATCCTCCCACACCAGGTCCACGCCGATCACGCGCACCCGCCCGCGCAACGAAGCCGGCAGCCGGGCGGCATCCTTCGGCGTCGTCACCGGCACTGCCCCCAACCCCGCCGCCGCACGCAGCACGGCCGCGCACTCCGCCGCCGAAAACACATGATGATCGGCAAACCCCCGGCGCCCCGCCACCACCGCGCCGGCGGCTTCCAGCGTGGCGAAGAACTTCTCGGGACGCCCGATGCCGGCAAACGCGAACACCCTGACCCCCGCAAGCGCCGCCCCCGCCGCCCGCAACTCCGCCCGCAGCACCGGCAACCCCGGCGGCAACGCCACCAGCGCGCCACCGACATCCGCCCCGATCAACACCGCCGCCCGACACCGCGACGCCGCCGCCGCCACCGGCTCCCGCAACGGTCCCGCCGGAATGACCCGCCCATTGCCAAACCCGGCCGCGCCATCGATGACGAGGAAAGAACAATCCTTGGCGAGCGACGCATTCTGCAACCCGTCATCCAGCACCAGAATTTCCGCCCCCTCCGCCACCGCCAGCCGCGCCGAAGCCGCCCGATCCCCACCGACATAGGTCGGCGCCACCGCCGCCAGCAGCAGCGCCTCATCCCCCGCCGCATCCGCGCCATGCTCCGGCAGCACTCGCCCCACAATCCGCCCGCCATAGCCCCGCGTCAGGAACGCCACAGACCGCCCGCGCGCCACCAGCCGCGCGCCAAGATCGAGCGCCAATGTCGTCTTGCCCGCCCCGCCCGCGCTCGCATTGCCGCAGCAGATCACCGGCACCGGCGCCCGCCACCCCGCCTGCGCCACCCGCCGCGCCGTCGCCGCCGCATACACAGCGGCCAACGGCGACAGCAATGCCGGCAACACCCCATCCCGTTGCCAGAACCAAGGCGCCTTCATCGCACCAGATCCGCCAGCATCCCCGCCACCCGCCCCGGCAACGCCGCCTGATCCGACGCCGCCGCCCGCCCCGCCGCCCCCATCGCCGCCCGCCGCCCGGGGTCGCGCAACATCACCCCCACCCAGTCCGCCAGCCCCGCCGCATCCGCCACCTGCGCCAGCGCCCCAGCCTCCTGCAAAACCGTAACAATTTCAGAAAAATTCGCCACCTCCGGCCCGACCGCAACCGCACACCCCAGCCGCGCCGGCTCCAACGGATTCTGCCCTCCCGCCGCCCCCAGACTCCGCCCGACAAACGCAAACCCCGCCAGCCGATAAAACAGCCCCAACTCCCCCAGCGTAGCCGCCACCCAAACCCCCGCCCCCGCCGGCGGGTCCTGCCCCGCCCCCCGCCGCGTCACCGTCCCGCCACACGCCGCCGCAATCGCCGCCCCCCGCTCCGGATGCCGCGGCACGATGATCGTCAGCACCCCCGGAAACTCCGCCACCAACCGCCCATGCACCGCAATGACGTACGGATCCTCCCCCGGATGCGTGCTCGCCGCCAGCCACACCGGCCGCCCCGCCAACAACGCCCTGAGACGCGCCAACTCCATTTCATCCACCGGCAACGGCTCGGCGGCAAACTTCAAATTCCCCACCATCCCGCTCGCCGGCGCCCCCAGCGCCCGCAACCGCGCCTCATCCCCCGCCGACTGTGCCTGCACCCACGCAAACCCGCCAAACACCGACCGCGCCACGCCCCCCAACCGCCGCCACGACGCAAAACTCCGCGCCGACATCCGCCCGTTCACCAACGCCACGGGCACCCCCCGCCGCGCACACCCCGCCAGCAAATTCGGCCATATCTCACTCTCGACAAATGCCGCCGCATCCGGCCGCCAATGATCGAGAAACCGCTCCACCCACCGGGGCACATCGAGCGGCACGAACCGATGCACCACCCGCCCCTCAAGCCCCAACTCCGGCAACCGCCGCGCCAAGAGCGCCGCCGACGTCACCGTTCCCGTCGTCATCAACACACCCACATCCGGCCTCGCCGCGGCCAACGCCACCAGCACCGGCAACATCGAAACGCTCTCCCCCACACTCGCCGCATGCAGCCACAACACCCGTCCGGCCGGCCGCGCCGTCGCCTCAATCCCCCACCGCTCCGGCAACCGCGCCGCGATCTCCTTGCCCGTCCGCACCCGCCGCGCCAGCCACCACCGCAGCACGGGAACCGCCAGCGTCGCCGCCACGCCATACGCCCCCCGCACACTCATCGCGCCAAGACATCCGCCCGATCCGCCACCACCGTCAGCGCCGTCGCGATCACCTCCACCGCATTCTCCCACCCGGCCCGCTTCACATCCACCGCCGCGCCGCACACCAGCACCCCGCGCCCGAACGGCAACGGCAACACCATCCGATCCCACGTCCCCAAAACGATCCGCCAGCGCGTCTGCGCCGCGCACGGCAACACCGGCACGCCCGCCCACGCCGCCAACTGCGCCACCCCCGCCGCCGCCACCCGCCGCGGTCCACGCGGCCCATCCGGCGTGATCACCGCAATGCCGCCCTGCGCAATCGCATCCAGCAGCCCCAACGCCCCCGCCGCCCCACCACGATCCCGCCCATCGCGCCGCGACGACCCATGCGCCACCGCCACCCCAAACCGCCGCATCACCTCGCCGATCAACCGCCCATCATTGTGCCGGCTGACCAGCACCGTCGCCCGCAAACCAGGCGCCCCCTCCCGCGCTTGCGCCAACAACGCCGGCATCAACGGCAACCGCTCATGCCAAAACGCCGCCACCGCCCGACCGCTCGCCACCACCGGCGCCAAATGCTCCGCACCCTCCAACGTCCACCGCGTCGTGCGCAACGCAAACGCCAAATACAACCCGATCGCCCGCGCCAAAAACGCCTGCACCCCAGGACGCCGCAACCGCGTCTTCAGCCATTCCGCTTGCCGTTTAAAACGCGCCATGGACGTCGCGGTAGCATGCTACCCCCTCGGCGGCAAAGGCCAAGGCAAACAAGGCTCCACCCGCTTGACAGAATTTTCCCCCGGTTCATACGGTCCGCCACAGCCAACAACAGGGCGGCCGCGGCCGTCGGGGGAGAGCACGGATGAAGGTCACGCAGTTCGGACGCCGGGCATTCGCGACGCTCGCGGCATGGGGTCTAGCCGGTGGAATCACCGCGGCCCAAGCCGGCGAGATCACTTTCTGGACCTGGCGCCAGGAGGATAAGGCCGCCTACAGCGAACTCTTCGCCGACTTCACCAGGGCTCATCCCGGCATCACCGTGAAGTTCGAGGCCTTCGCCACCGAGAACTATGCCACCATTCTCTCCACCGCTCTCGCCGCCGGCCGGGGTGGCGATGTGCTGCACACCCGCGCCTATGGCGGCCTCGAAACCTTCGCCAAGGCCGGCTACTTCCTGCCGCTCGACCCCACCGCCGTTCCCGAACTCGCCAACCTCCCGGCCGACGCGCTGGCGTCCGAGACCCTGCGCGCCGATGGCAAGGTCTACTCCCTCTCCTTCGCCTCCCAGACCCTCGGCCTGTTCATCAACAAGGACGTCTTCGCCAAGGCCGGCGTCACCGCCCCGCAAACCTGGGACGATCTGATCGCCGTTTCCAAAACCCTCAAGGAAAAGGGCATCACCCCAATCGCCAACGGCATGGCGACCGCCTGGATGGACGAAGTCTTCACCTCCATCTTCACCAACCCCTTCCTCGGCAACGCCTTCGTCGCCGACATCCTGGCGGGCAAGGCCACCTTCTCCGACCCGCGCTACGTCGCCGCGCTGGGCAAACTCCTCGAACTGCGCGACTACCTGCCGCAAGGCTTCTCCGGCGTCGACTACGCCACCGCCCAGCAACTCTTCCTCTCCGGCCGCGCCGCCATGTTCGCCGGCGGCAGCTTCGAAATCGCCAACTTCCGCAAGCAGAACCCCGCCCTCAAGATGGACTTCATCGCCCCGCCCCGCGCGAAGGCCGGCGACCCCGCCCAGGCCTCGAAGTTCTACGATGGCGGCTTCGCGGTAAACGCCAAATCCGCCAACCAGGCCGACGCCATCAAGCTCGTCCGCTACATGGGCACCAAGGCGTTCGGCGACAAATTCTCCGCCCTCCTCGGCAATATCTCGCCGATCAAGGGCGTCACCATCACCGACCCGATGCTGGCCGATGTCGTGAAACTGAACGAAACCGCCGTGCCCTACATCATGGCCGTCTATTTCCGCTACGAAACCCCCACCGGCTCCGAGCTGCTGCAATCCGGCATCCAGAAGATGATGGCCGGCAGCATGACCCCGGCAGAGGTCGGCGCCTCCATCACCCAGGGCGTCGCCCGCTACTTCAAGCCGTTCCAGAAGTAATCCAAATTGACCGCCGACCGCGTGCGGCGCGCCCGCGCCGCACGCCGCAACCGGGCGCTCTGGATCGCCTTCCTCCTCGCCCCCGGCCTCGCCGTGATGACGCTGTTCGTCGCCGCCCCCCTGGCCTCAGCCTTCCGCTACGCCTTCTACGACTTCAACGGCCTCGCCCCCGCCGGCTTCGTCGGCCTGAAGAATTTCCGCGAAGTCCTCACCGAAGCCCCCTTCGCCGACTGGACCCTGCGCGCCTTCCGCCACAACGCCATCGTCTTCGCCGCCCTGATGATCCTCCAGAACGGCCTCGCCTACCTGATCGCCTTCGCCCTGCTGAAGTCCCTGCCCGGCCACCGCCTCCACCAGGTCATCGTCTTCCTCCCCGTGATACTCTCGGCGGTCGTCGTCGGCTTCCTGTGGAAACTCTTCCTCCACCCCCTGTTCGGCCTGGTCAACGCCGCCCTCGCGCTGATCGGCATCCAGGGCCTGCCCTGGCTCGGCGACGAAAACACCGCCCTCGGCGCCATCATCTTCACCAACGCCTGGCACTGGGTCGGCTTCCCCGCCCTCATCTTCCTCGCCGGCATGCAGCGCATCTCCAAGGAAACCATCGAGGCCGCCCGTATCGACGGCGCCAATGACCGCATCCTGATGGCCCGCATCATCTGGCCGCTGGTGGCACCCTCCACCACCATCGTCTTCATCCTCACCTTCATCGGCAGCTTCAACTGGTTCGAACTGCCCTACGTCATGGCCGGCCTCAACGGCTCCCCCGGCGGCGCCACCGACGTGCTGGGCCTGTATTTCTACCGCACCGCTTTCGGCAACGTCAGCGCCGGCCTCCAGGATTTCGGCCACGGCAGCGCGCTCGCCGTGCTGATGTTCGCCTTCATCGCCGCCTTCTCCGCCCTCGCGCTGCACTTCCTCCGCCGCCGCGAGATCGAAGTTTAATCAGATGCAACACAGTGAGCGTCTGAAGAACGGCCTGATCCAGCTCCTCCTGGCCATCAACGCCTTCATCATGATCTACCCGCTCGTCGTCATGCTCCTCTCCGCCTTCAAATCCAATGCCGAGATCTTCGCCTCCCCCTTCGCCCTCCCCGCCAGTTTTTCCCTGATCAATGCGGCGCGCATCTGGAACGAAACCAGCTTTCTCCGATACCTCCTGAATTCGCTGACAATCACTGCGAGTTCCGTGGCCATCATCGTCATCTTCGGCACGATGGCCGCCTACGCCATCGCCCGCTATCCGTTCCGCCTCAGCGCCCTCATCTTCATGTTCTTCCTCGCCGGCCTGATGGTCCCGCTCAAACTCGCCATCATCCCCCTCTTCATCCAACTCGACGCCCTCGGCCTGATCGACACGCAGGCCGGCCTGGTCCTCGTCTACGTCGCCATGGGCCTGCCCTCCGCCGTCTTCATCCTCACCGGCTTCCTGCGCACTTTGCCCGGCGAACTCGAAGAAAGCGCCCGCATCGAAGGTGCCAGCGAACTACGGACCATGCTCGCCATCATGCTCCCCCTCGCCCGCCCGGCCATGGTCATCGCCGCCATCCAGAACGCCGTGCCGATCTGGAACGACTTCTTCTTCCCCCTCGTCTTCATCAGCACCGACCGCCTGAAAACCCTCCCCCAAGGGCTCACCGTCTTCATGGGCGAATACAACACCGACTGGGGCGTCCTCTTCGCCGGCCTCACCCTCTCCGCCCTGCCGATCACCCTGGTCTACATCGTCCTCTCCCGCCAATTCATCGCCGGCCTGACACAAGGCGCCATCAAGTAGGCAAGGCTCCGCCGGCGTCGTGCGCAGCGCGCAGTCGCGCGACGGGCCAGTGGCCCTTGGAACCCACGACTGCTGGCGGCTGGATCAAAAGCCTTCGGATGACAACTCCTTCCTGGCGCCCCGCGAGGGAGGATGGGGTTCAAAGGGCCCCCGGCCCTTTGCCGCCGGAGGCTTGCCTTCCCTTCACGGTCGCCTCCCGAATCCCGGCCATTGAATTTACCGCCGTCCCGACGCATTCTCCGCCCCGCGCGCCGGGACCAACCGAGCGCCAAAAGGGAGACTGCATGATGAAATTTCCGACCTCCTTCGGGGCCGGGGCGTCATGCGCGGCCTCGACGCCGATCATTGCCGGGCGCTTGCCGCCTCCATCCTTGGCGACGCCAAGAAGGTGAAATTCGTGCCGCTGACCGCGCAGGCCCGTTTCACCGGCCTGCAATCCGGCGAAGTGGACCTGCTCTATCGCTCCACCACCTGGACGCTGGGCCGCGAAGGCAATCTCGGCGGCCTGTTCGCCAGCGTGAACTTCTATGACGGCACCGGCTTCCTGGTGAAGAAGGCCCTCGGCGTGAAGGCGGCCAAGGACCTCGACGGCGCCACTATCTGCGTCGCCCCGGGCACCAGCACCGAGCTTGCCGTCGCCGACTTCTTCCGCGTCAACAAGATCAAGTTCACCCCGATCCTGATCCAGGATGTGAGCGAAATCCAGGGCGCCTACCTGTCCGGCCGCTGCGACGCCTTCTCGAACGACGCCTCCGGCCTCGCCACCTTCCGCTTCCAACAGGGGCCGAAAGCCGAGGAGCACATCCTGCTCCCCGACATCATCAGCAAGGAGCCGCTCGGCGCCATGGTGCGCAAGGGCGACGACAAGTTCTTCGACATCGTCCGGTGGACCTACTTCGCCGGCCTGATCGCCGAGGAATACGGCATCACCGCGGCCAATGTTGACACCCATTTGACCAGCAACATCCCCGAAGTCCGCCGCCTCCTCGGCCTCGAGGGCGACATGGGCAAGGCGCTCGGCGTGGACAACAAATGGGCCTACAACGCGATCAAGCAAGCTGGCAATTTCGGCGAGATCTGGGACCGCAACATCACCCCGATGGGCGTGCCGCGCGGCATCAACAATCTCTGGAACAAGGGCGGCCTGCACTACGCGCCCCCGATGCGGTAAGCATCTAACCCGCTTTGAAACGACCCGCTTTGAGACGACCCGCTTTGAGACGACTGGCCGCCGGCACCCGAAAGGGGCCGGCGGTTTTCGTTTCCAGCACCACCGGAAACGCCGGCGCCATCGCCGCGATCTCCGCCGCCCCCAGATCATGCGTGATGATCACCAACCCCTCCTCGGCAACGCCCTGGAATGGCCGCGGCTGATCGAACGCCGTCCCCACCGCCTGGAACAGCAGCCGCACCGGCACATCCGCCGGCCGCAGCACGCCCTTCAGCCGCAACAGCCGGTCACCCGCCAACCCCGACAAGTTCTCCAGCCACTCCAGGATCGCATCGATCCCGACGGCTCCGATCCGCGCCGTCATCACCGCAACCCGCGGATGCCCCGCCGCCACTTCCCCCGGCACCGTCACGCCAACACCCGCCTCGGCGAACGCCGCCAGCGCCCGCCGCACCGGATCGGCCTCCATGACCACCCGCGCCAGCGGATTGATCCCGCCCAGCCGGACCGCCAGGTCCCCCGCCTCGGCCCGATCGAGCTTGCTCAGCACCAGCACCCCCGCCGCCGCGATCTGCGCCGCCGCGGTCTCGAACATCGCCTCCCCGAACGGCGGCGCCGCCGCATCGCACAGCCCCACCACGCCCAGCCGCATGCCCATCGGCGCCAACTCCCCCAGCGAGCGAATGATCGGCCCAGGCCGCGCCAGGCCGCTCGTCTCCAGCACGATCCGCCGGAACGGACCCCGCCCCGACGCCTCCCGCGCCTCCACCAGCGCCTCGATCGTGTAGAGCAGATCATTGGCGATCGAGCAGCACACGCAGCCATTGGCCAGCATCGCCATCGGCAGATCGCCGGCGTCCTCCGCCAGCACCGCGCCATCGATATCGATCGCGCCGACCTCATTGACGATCACCGCCGTCTCCGCCGCCTCCGGCTGACGCAGAAAATCCCGCAGCAACGTCGTCTTGCCGCTGCCCAGGAACCCTGTCAGCAGCGTGAAATCGGTCACTGCTTCGAAGCCGCCGCCATCGCCTCGACATCGGCGAGCAACTCACGCGTATCGAACACCACCCCGTCCTTGATCGTGCTGGACAGGCAATGGTGCCACTCGACACCCCCCGTCGCATCGTTCAACCGCATTGCCCCGGTGCCATAGAGCAGCTTGAAATCCGCCAGCGGATTCTGGTCATGCACCAGAATATCCGCCCGCTTCCCCACCTCCAACGTCCCCGTCACATCGCCGATCCCCAGCAGATCGGCGGCGTGGGACGTCGTGGCGCGCAACACCTCAAGCGGATGAAACCCCGCCTCCTGCAACAACTCAAACTCCCGCATCAGCCCAAATCCATACAGCTGGAAAATAAACCCGGAATCGCTCCCCGCGCACACCCGCCCGCCGCGGTTCTTGTAGTCGTTGATGAACTGCATCCAGATCCGGTAGTGCTCCTTCCACTCCAACTCGTTCTGCGTCGTCCACTTGGTCCAGTACGAGCCATGCCCGCCCCGCTGCGGCTGGAAATACTTCCACACCGTCTGATGCGTATATTTCTCATGCCAATCCGCCCGCCGCGCCCGCATCACATCGCGATTGGCCTCATAGATGTTGAACGTCGGCACAAACGTGAACCCGGTCTCGATGAACGCATCGAGCGTATCGTTCCACTTCTGGCTGCCCGGCTTCGCCGCCTGCTGGAACATCTGCCCGGCCGTCGAGAAACGCAGATACTCGTCGCCATAATTGTAGTGATCCGGAAAATTCTGGATCGTCCGCGTCTCGAACAACGCCTCCGGCAACCCGTAATAATGTTCCGCACTCGTCAGCCCCCAGCGCGCCGACGTCAACGCGTTCAACCGCGACACCGCCAACTGCGCATGATGGCAGCAACTCCGCAGCCCGACCTCCTTGGCCTCCGCCAAGGCGGCCTGCATGATCGCCGGCGGCGCGCCAAAGAATTTTATGCCATCCGCCCCTTTCGCCTTGATCGCGCGCACCCAGGCGCGCGCCTCGTCGGGCGAAAAGATCGTCTTCATCATGTCCGGCACCGCCGGAAAATACGAATGCACGACCATGTTGGGCGCGGCAATCCGATGCGCCGCCGCCGCCGCCTTCTGCTCCAACGTCCACGCCAAGCCGTTCAGCGCGCCGGCCTCGCGCACCGTCGTCACCCCATGCGCCAGCCACAGCTTGTAGACATAATCCGCCGGCGGCATCGGCCCGTTCGCCGCGTGATACGCCACCCCCACATGCCCATGGCTGTCGATGAACCCCGGCGTCACATATTTCCCGTGGCAGTCGATCTCATGCGCCCCGCCCGCCGGCCGGCCGCCAGGCTTGATCGGCATCCCCGGCGTCCCCACCCGCTCGATCGCCGCAATCCGCCCGCCCTCGACGACGATATCCACTGGCCCCCACGGCGGTGCCCCGGTGCCATCGATCACCGTCGCCCCGCGCAGCACCATCCGCGCAAACGGCCCCACCCCCCGATCCCGCGACGTCGCCGGCTCCACCCGCGGAAAATTCGCCTGCGAGAACCGATGGATCGCTTCCTCGCCGATTTCAGGGCCGGTTTCCGACATGGACATGCTGCGATCCTACAAACTGAGAAGTCCCAGCCGCGATTGTGCATCGCACTGCACGGTGCCCGTCAATACACGCCGCCCACACACGTCCGTGGTGCTGCCGGAAGCGACGGTGCAAAGACCATGTGTCTCACGGGTCGTCCAATCCCGCCCCGTCCCGGCCAAGCGTCCGCCGCCACGCCTTCCGTGCCGCCAGGTCATCGGGATCGTATCGGATGACGACGCGAACGCCGTCGAAGTCAGTCCGGACAACCTTGAGAAAGGAAATATTCGGCACAGTCACCTCCAGGAGGTCTGACCCGCTCCATGCGATCCTCGGCCGCTCATCCGCATGGCCGGCGGTATCCACCCCGAGAATCGTGAAAATGTCACTCCTGTCTACGGTGGACGCCAGTTCCACGGATGTCGTGATATCCGTAACAAGAAACGACTCGCAAAGCCTGTCGGAAACAATAACCGACCAAGCACCATTGGGTGAAATATGTATCGAAATCTGCGTCGTCGAGCACACCGTTCCGTGAAGCACCATCACTACTTGCCATGCAGAAATAACTACCAGACCAACAATAACAACCGTAAAAATACAGAATTTTAACATTCCCGATTGTGCATCCGACTGCGCGGTGTTCGTCAATACACGCCGCCTGCCAAGCGCCAACGCCCACCCTTGCACCGCTCATTTTTTCCGCGCGTCGGATGCCGGCTCTCGTTTGGCATCACAACCTACGGTACTGCACGTTCGCGTTGGTCACCCGGCCCTGCCCCCCCCCGCGATTTGGCCCGCACGATAATCTGGATCCCCGCGAATTCCTGCCGTAGAACTTTGACATAATCCAGACTGCGGACCGTCACCTGAAGAACATCGGATGCAATCCAGACCGGCCACGGCCGATCAGCGTCGTCACCGGTCTGAACGGCCAGGATAAGCGCCGACCGCTCCGGAACGGCCGCATCTGCGATGCGCAGGCCGACGAGCACATAGGTGAGGAATGGGCTTTCGCACAGCGTGTGATCAGTGACCGCACGCCATCGCAGATCGGGAGAAAGCACTTCGTCTACCGTCGCAGTATCGCAATGGCTTCCCACGATCGTCGGCAGCGCCTCCCAAATAGCAATCAGCACAAGCGGTACCGTAAGGGTGACGAGCACACGTCTCAACGTAATCTGCCGGAATCGATCCCTGACCATGGCTATTATTTTTGATCGCCCGGAGACCCGCTCCCGATAGCCCCGAAAAAAAAAAGCTGGTAGCCAAGATCGGTATTTTTCACGTTCACTTCGGGCAGAAATCGGTAATTCTTGTCAAAATCAGTTCCGTCCTTGAATTTGCTTCCGGCAGCGGCCGCCAGATTCTGGATCGTCAGTATCTCCTCGCGCGTGATCCCAGCGGCGGCGGCGTAAAGCCCGATCGCAATGGTGGAATAGTCCCTGAATTCCTCCTGGAACCGCCCGCCGATACGCTGGGCGTCCCAGCTATTTCCCCAGGCGAATTTCGCCAGAACTCCCGTCTGATACCCAAGTGCGGCCATTCCCGCCGTCATGCCCCCGCCGGGGAAAAGGCTTTGCATGACGGCCCTGTCGCGCAATCCGTGGGCGACGAACATATGCGGATCGAGACCAGCGGGCCGCAACGCGGGCTTACCATTTGCGCCAATGATCGGCCGCCCCAGATCGTCGACCATCGGCACGCCGACGGCCGGGCTATCGTCTGGCCGGTCAGCACCCGTTCGAGGGCGCGGTTGACGTCAAGAAACGCCGCGACCGCGGTGCTCGACCGGTCCTCGGGCCTGGCCTCCATGAAGGCACCGATATCGCCGCCTGACATCGGAACAGACGACGGCGCCATAACGGTGGACGGACTATCCCCCCATACGACCAAACCGGACGGCACGCTTACACCATCGCCGCGCCCCGCCCCCTCCCGTGTCTGCCCGCGCGGCACCATGGTCGCCGGAATTTTCACCCAATCCGGATGCCGCGCCATCCACGCCAGCGGCTCCGGCGCACCATGCGGCACAAATATGAACGGAATCTGCTCCCCATCCGAGCCAAACAGATCAGCACCCTCGGTGTCCATCAGACCCACCCCATGCCCAAAGTTCTAACTTTGTTCTATAGCTAGCGCACACTCGACGCAACCAAATTCCCCTCACCACCCGCCATTTTGACGCAGCACCCCCAACCCCCTTACCCTCCTTGCAATGCCCCTCCGGAGCCACCCCATGAACGTCCTCACCACCCCCGCCCGCCGCACCGCCCTCGCCGAACGCCTGCGCATCCGCACCGGCGCCTTCACCGGCCAAACCTCCGGCCTCGCCCCCGGCAACGTCCAGGCCAACCTCGCCATCCTCCCCGCCGCCCTCGCCGGCGACTTCCTCCGCTTCGGCCACGCCAACCCCAAACCCTGCCCCGTCCTCGCCGTCTCCGAACCCGGCAACCCTCATCTGCCCACGCTCGGCGCCGATCTGGACATCCGCACGGACATCCCGCGCTACCGTGTCTGGCGCCACGGCGAACTCGTCGAGGAATGCACCGACATCTCCCACCTCTGGCGCGACGACCTGGTCAGCTTCCCCATCGGCTGCTCCTTCTCCTTCGAGGAAGCCCTGATCGAAGACGGCATCGACGTCCGCCACATCTCCTGCGGTTCCAACGTGCCGATGTACCGCACCAGCATCCCCTGCACCCCCGCCGGCATCTTCCACGGCCCGATGGTCGTCTCCATGCGCCCGATGACGCCCAAGGACGCCATCCGTGCCGTCCAGATCACCTCACGCTTCCCCTCCGTCCACGGCGCCCCCGTCCATATCGGCCTGCCCCACCTGATCGGCATCAAAGATCTGGACAAACCCGACTACGGCGACCCCGTCCCCATCGGCGCCGGCGAGCTCCCGGTCTTCTGGGCCTGCGGCGTCACCCCGCAAGCCGTCATCGCCGAAACCAAACCCGAACTCTGCATCACCCACGCCCCGGGCTGCATGCTCATCACCGACCTGCGCAACAGCAATCTCGCGGCTTTCTAGGAAGAAAGATCAAGCGCTTTCTTTTTTGAAAAAAGGTAACTGCCCAGGTACTCCTCTGGCGTGCCCAGGTAGTCTCCGGGAATCAGGTCTGTGGTCGAGTTTGCGCGGCTTCGAGGACGTTTTGCGGTACAAACTGGCCCACAGGCTGGATTCAGGCGACCTACCTGGGCAGTTGCGAAAAAAGAAACAAAAAACTTTTATCCGTTGAGATCGGAGTCCCTGCTTGCACGCACATGACCGCATCGCCGCCATCGAGGCGCTCATCCATGTCGACGTCGGCCGTAATATTTCCGCCCTTTGCGCCGCCGCCAAAGGCGGCCTCTTCGCCGCCGCCACCGCACTCGCCGAAGCCAAGACCCTCGGCGTCATCACCGGCTTCTATGTTCCCCGCGGCACGCCCCCCGCCGCCGAAACCGACGGCCCCATCGGCGCCGCCCTCCTCCTGCACGGCCTGGCCGCCATCGGCATCCCCGGCCGCCTCGCCACCGACACCCCCTGCGCCCCCGCCTGCGCCGCCGCCCTCACAGGCGCCGGCCTGACCACCCCGCTCGACATCGTCCCCCTCGACACCCCGCTCGACACCACCATCGCCACCTGGCGCGCCGCCGGCATCACCCACGCCCTGTCCATCGAACGCTGCGGCCGCGCCACCAACGGCCGCCCCCACAACCTCACCGGCCTGGACATCGGCGCCCACACCGCCCCGCTGGATGACCTCTTCCTCGCCGGCCCCTGGACCACCCTGGCGATCGGCGACGGCGGCAACGAAATCGGCATGGGCAGCCTCCCCCCCGCCCTCATCGCCGCCGACATCGCCAACGGCGAGGCCATCGCCTGCGTGACCCCCGCCCACCATCTGATCGTCGCCGGCGTGTCAAACTGGGGCGCCTACGCCCTCCTCGCCGCCCTCGCCGTCCTCCGCCCGGACTGGCGCACCCCCCTCCTCGCCACCCTCAACCCCGACCTCGACCGCGCCATCCTCGCAGCCACCGTCCAAAACGGCCCCGCCGTCGACGGCATCTCCCGCCTCCAAACCCTCACCGTCGACAACCTGGATATCGCCACCCACCACCAAAAACTCGCCGCCATCCGCGCCGCCGTCGGGTAGCCGGCTCAAAATACCCGGCGCGCCCGCAGCGCCGCCGCCAACGTCCCGTCATCGAGCACGTCGAGCGCGCCCCCCATCGGCACTCCCTGCCCGACCCGGCTCACCGCCACTCCGAGCGGCTTCAGCTTCTCGCTCAACCAATGCACCGTCGTCGCCCCATCCACCGTCGCCGACAGCGCCAGGATCACCTCCACCACCGCCCCCTCACGCATCCGCGCCAGCAGCGGCGCCACGTTCAGATCATCCGGCCCCGTCCCACTCAACGGCGACAAAGTCCCGCCCAGCACGTGATACAGCCCACGATGCACATGCGCCCGCTCCAGCGCCCATAAATCCGCGACCCCCTCGACCACGCAGATCAGCCCGCGATCACGATGCGAATCCGCACAAATCGAGCACGGATCGCTGCTGTCCAGATTGCCGCACGACGAACAGGTTTTGACCACCCGCGCGGCCTCCGCCAACGCCACCGCCAACGGCAGCATCCGCGCCTCCGGCTGCTGCAACAGCCGCAACGCCGCCCGGCGCGCACTGCGCGGCCCGAGCCCCGGCAACCGCGCCAGCAACCCGATCAGGCGTTCAACCTCGGGGCCACCCATGAGCGGCCAATCAGAACGGCAGCTTGAAACCAGGCGGCAGGTTCAGCCCGCCGGTCAGCTTCTGCATCTCCTCCTGCGACATCGCCTCGGACTTCCGCTTGGCATCCGCATGCGCCGCGATCAGCAGATCCTGCAACATCTCCATCTCCGCGGGATCGGCCAGCTTCGGGTCGATCACCACCGATTTCAGCCCGCCCTTCCCCGTCAACGTCACCCGCACCATCCCCGCCGCCGCCACGCCCTCCACGGTCAGCGCCGCCAGCTGCTCCTGCATCTCCTCCATCTTCTTCTGCATCTCGGAGGCTTTCTTCATCATGCTGGCCATGTTCAACATCGTCAGTTCTCCTGCATTTCATCGACATACTCGGCATCATCCGGCGCGAATTCCGGCCCCTCGGGGTCGCCACCCAGCGCCGGACCGCCAGCATCCGCAATCCCATACGCATCCGCCCGCGCATCGTGCACGGCCGCGATCTTCGCGCCGGGAAACGCCGACATGATCGCCATCACCAGCGGATGCTCCGCCGCCGCATGGCGCCGCGAATAATCCGCCGCCACCCCCTGCTCCGCCAGCGTCGGCTCGCCCGCCGCCGTCGACAGCGCGATCGTCCACCGCGTCCCCGTCGCCTCCTGCAGGATCGCCGCCAGCCGCGCCGCCAGATCGCGCGGCGCCTCCGGCTGCGGCCGCAACTCGATCACCCCCGGCGAGAAGCGCACGAGATGCACGGAATGCACCAGATGCCCATGCACCTGCGGCTCCCGCCGTTCGGCCACCAGCGCCGCCACATCGCGAAAACTCGCCAGCCGCGGCCCAACGTCCGCCTGCACCACCGGCCGACTTTCCGCCACCGCGGCCGCCCCATTCGCCACCGCCCGCGTCCCGGCCCCAGACGGCCCGGTCACCGACCCACCCCCGCCAGACGACCCGCTCTCCGTCAACCGCCGCACCAGATCCCCCGGCGGCGGCAGATCGGCCACATAACACAGCCGGATCAACACCATCTCCGCCGCCGCCTTGCGATCCGGCGCCAGCTCCACCTCGGCAATGCCCTTCAACAGCATCTGCCAGGCCCGCCCCAGCGACGCCATCGACAGCCGATCGGCAAACCCGCCCCCGCGCACCCGCTCCGCCTCCGGCAACTCCGCACTCTCCCGCAACGCCGGCACCGACTTCAGCCGCGTCACGGTATGCACGAGCTCCAGCACATCCTGCAGCATCACCCCCAGATCGGCCCCGCGCGCATACGCCGCATCGGTGATCGCCAGCGCCGCCGCCGGCTGTCCGCCCATCGCCGCCTCGAACAGATCGAACGACGCCTCCCGATCCGACAACCCCAGCATATCCGCCACATCCGCCGCCGCGATCTCCACCCCCGGCTCCGCCTGCGCCATCGCCTGATCCAACAGCGACAACCCATCCCGCGCCGACCCATCCGCCGCCCGCGCGATCAACGTCAACGCCGCCCCCGCGATCGCCATGTTCTCCTGCGCCGCCACCCGCCCGAAATGCGCCGCCAACTCCACCGTCGAAATCCGCCGCAAATCAAACCGCTGGCACCGCGACAACACCGTCACCGGCACTTTCCGAATTTCCGTCGTCGCGAAAATAAACTTCACATGCGGCGGCGGCTCCTCCAGCGTCTTCAACAGCGCATTGAACGCCGCCTTCGACAGCATGTGCACTTCATCGAGCACAAACACCTTGTTGCGCGCCTGCATCGGCCGAAACCGCACGGCCTCGATAATCTCCCGCACGTCGTCGATGCCCGTGTTCGACGCCGCATCCATCTCCACCACATCCGGATGCCGATCGGCCAAAATCCCCACGCAATTCGCGCACACCCCGCACGGGTCCGCCGTCGGCCCGCCCGTCCCGTCCGCCCCCACGCAATTCAGCGCCCGCGCGATAATCCGCGCCGTCGTCGTCTTGCCGACCCCACGCACCCCCGTCAGCATGAACGCATGCGCCACCCGCCCGACCGCGAAGGCGTTGCGCAGCGTCCGCACCATCGCCTCCTGCCCCACCAGGTCATCGAAATGCGTCGGCCGGTATTTCCGCGCCAAGACCCGATACTGCACACTCGGCGCCAAGACGGGCGCGGGGGGAACATCACCAAACAATCCCGGCCCAGCGGGCTCGGGGTCGGGCAGCGGGGGATCATCCTCGAACAAGCCGGACATGCGGGGCGCCGGGGCAATGGCCCCTGCCTGCTTCAGCAGCGGCCGGGTTGATGGGGTGGGAGGCCGAACAAACGACCCAGGCGGTAACTCACTGCGGCTGCTTCCTTCCGGACCTGACCGGGTTGGCAAGGCGCCCGTCCGCCGCCGACCTCCCGCCCTAGATATCGTCCATCACGCCCGCGCCCGCAAGGGGAAGAAAGGGCGGCGGGGCGTTGCCCTGCACCCCACCAAGGGCAGTAGCCCTTGGAACCCCGGACTTAAGTAATGGGATCAAAGGGGCCGCCGCCCCTTTGCGGGTGCAGGGCAGCGCCCTGCTGGGGTCTGGGGCAAAGCCCCGGCCTTGCTTCCCATCGCCGGCGCGGGCACGGTTGGGCGCTATTCAGACGGGATATCAGCCGTGACCCTCATCCTCGCCAGCCGCCCCAACGTCTACACCGGCAGTCCGCTCGACCGTGCGGCCGAGAAGCGTGACGACGCCGCCTGGGTGGCTGCGGCCCTCGCCCATCCCGAGTCGCTGTTCGCCCCCGTCTGGCGCGCCCGCAACCTGATGCGCGGCAAGGCCGAGGGCCGCCCGGAGGCGGTATTCCTCACTCACGAGGCGTCCGACGCCCTGCGCATGGCCGGCGGCCCCTGGGCGCTACTCGGCCTGCAAGGCGGCGTGCCGCTCTTCACCGTCGATGTCAGCGCGGCGGATGATCCCTTGCCCCTGCTGCCGGAGGGCATGGGCGAGTTCGTCGATCTGCGTGCCGTCCCTGGCCTGCTCGACGGCGAGGAAGCCTCGATCATGGCCCATGCCCGCGGCCTGATGCACTGGCGCAGCCGGCATAAATTCTGCGGCCTCTGCGGCACCCAGTGCGAGGCCCGCAGCGCCGGCCACGTGATGTTCTGCACGGGCTGCAACACCCAGCATTTCCCCCGCACCGACCCCGCCGTCATCATGCTGGTCCATAACGGCGACCGCGCGCTGCTCGGCCATTCCGCCCGCTTCCCCGGCTCCAACATGTATTCCACCCTCGCCGGCTTCGTCGAACCTGGTGAGAGCCTGGAGGAGGCCGTCGCCCGGGAAGTCCTGGAGGAATCGGGCGTCCGCGTCGGCCGCGTGCACTACCATTCCAGCCAACCCTGGCCCTTCCCCGCCTCCATCATGCTCGGCTTCTACGCCGAGGCCACCAGCGAGGAGATCACCATCGACCCCGAGGAACTCGTCGACGCCCGCTGGTTCACCCGCGACCAACTCCGCAACCCCCGCGACCACGGCTTCCTCCTTCCCCGCGGCGACAGCATCGCCAGCCGCCTCATCGCCGACTGGATCGCGGCGGGCTGAATCCGTCGCCCGGATCAGCCCCCCGCTCAGAACCCCCCACTCAAATCCCCAGCGTCCCCGCCATCGCCATCTCATACCGCGCGGACACCTTCGCCCAATCCACCACATTCCACCACGCCGCCAGATAATCCGGCCGCCGGTTCTGATACTTCAGATAATAGGCGTGCTCCCACACATCGTTGCCCATCAGCACCCGCGTGCCGTCAAAGAGGGGAGAGTCCTGGTTCGGCCGCGACGTCAGCGCCAGCTTGCCCTCCTTCGTCACCGTCACGAAAACCCAGCCCGACCCGAACACGCCCCCGCCGGCGCGGTTGAACGCCCCCTTGAACGCCTCGAACCCACCGAGATCACGCTCGATCGCCGCCGCCAGCGCCCCCGTCGGCGCGCCACCCTTGCCACCCATGATCTGCCAGAACATCGCGTGGTTGGCATTCCCCCCGCCGCTGTTGCGCACCACCGTGCGGATCGCCTCCGGCACCTCCGCCAGCCTGCCGATCAATGCATCCGGCGCCATCGCCGCCAATTGCGGATAATCCTTCAGCGCCGTGTTCAGATTGGTCACGAACGCCTGGTGATGCCGCCCATGATGGATCTGCATGGTCATCGCATCGATATGCGGCTCATTGGCATCGAACCCATACGGCAGCGGCGCCAGCGCATACGGCCCGGCCGCCTGTGCCGAGGCCGGCCAAACCCGGCTGACGGCCGCCGCCGCCACCGTGAACACCAACGAACGACGCGACAACATGGCCATGGTGACCTCCCCCAAAGGAACTTCGCCAACCGTGATCCGCCCGCCGCCGAAACGCAACAGATTCCCATCGCCGCCAGGGCAATCGGGTGAAGGCTCAAGCCGCAATCAAGGCTCCGCCGGCCAAGGGCCGAGGGCCCTTGGAACCCCCTACTGCTTGCGGCTGGATCAGCATTCCCGCGTGCTCGACATTTCGGCTCGTGTGCAATGCGGAAACGGGACGAGGATTCCCAGACTTCGCCAGCGCATCGGGGCCTTCGCCACCCAAACCGTGGTCACCGACCCGCCGCCTCTTCGCCGCCTGCGGCTTCGTCGACATGGAAAAGCGCCTGGCGTGAGCACCCGCGCCTTCCTTATGCTGGCGTCTGAAGCTACCTCCCCATCGCGGCCGCCAACGGCGCCACCGACTCCAGCGTATCAATCCGCCACAACTCCACCAGCACCGCTTGCGCCCTGACATCGCCCAACACGGGTGCCGCGAGTCCCAAAAACTTCTCCTCCAGCGCCGCATCCGTCAGCGGGTTCGACGCCGCGCCATACGGCTCCGGCATATAATGCTCGAACACCCGCCCGTCCCGCGTCTCGATCCGCGTCTTGGCCGCCCGCTTGCGTGGATAATCCGCATCGCATTCCGCATCGACATGCACATGCACCTTGCCCGTCTGCGCCAGGATCCGCGCGTCGGCCCGCTCCGCCGTGCCGAACTCATGCAGACTGGCCCGCCGCCGCACCAAGGTCGCCGCGATCACGAACGGAAACGACATCTGCGCCGTCGTCATCTCCGTCCACCCCACCGCCGCATGCGACGCCGCCACCCCATAGGTGCCGAAATCCATCCGCTTCACATCCTCCGGCGCCAGGTCCTGCGCCGCCACGATGTGCAACACCCCATCAATTGCGGAATGAATATGCCGGCAACACGCATACGGCTTCATATAGCAATTGGCGATCGTGAACGCCGACCGAGCGTTGTTGTCGCCCGACCGCAGAATATCGATCGCGGCATAGTCGACATCCCCGCCCGAGAACGCATGGAAGAACCCATCCTTGAACTCCAGCACCCCCTTCGGCGCCGCCAGCCCCTCCGCCGTCAACAACGCCGCCAGAATGCCCTCGCGCGCCGCATGTCCGGGATGGGTCCGCTTCACATCGCCCCCCGCCAGAAAACTGAACAGCCCCGCCGCCGACGAACTCGCCGTGCCCAGCGCCGCCTCCATCAACCCCGCATCGAACCCCAGCAGACTCCCCGCCGCCGCCGCCGCCCCGAACACCCCGGCGATCCCGGTATTATGGAACCCCCGCAACCGCGACCGCGGATGCGCCGCCGCCGCCACCCGGCAGCACGCCTCATACCCCGCGATCACCGCCAGCAGCAGATCGGCCCCCGACGCCCCCCGCGCAGCCGCCATCGCCCACGCCGCCGGCACCACCACCGTCCCCGGATGCACGGAGCCCGAGCGATACCCGTCATCCAGCTCCAACCCATGCCCCGCCGTGCCGCCCAGATACGCCGCCGTCAGCAGGTCGTAGCGCGCCGCGAACCCCGGCACCGGCACAGCCCCCGTCCCATGCACCCGCGCCAGCACCCGCTCGGCAACCCCCGTCACCTCCTGCTCCGCCCCGGCGATCAACGCCGCCATCGTATCGATCACGTGCCGCCGCGCCGCATGAAGCGCGAAATCATCGACATCCTCCAACCGCAACCCGGCCAGAAACCCCGCCAACACCGCCGTCGGCCCGGCCCCCGACGCCACCGGTTGATGCACGCTGATCTCGTTCATCGCCGTCCCCCTCACCGCATTCCCGTAATCGAGCCGCCCATCGCCCGCTTGTCCCGCATCGGCCACCGCCCCGCATCCACCTGCGCCAGAAAATCCCCAACGATCCGGTTGAACTGATCCGGGTCCTCCGCATTGATCCCATGACCGCAATTCGGCATCACCGACAACGCCGACGACGGAATAGTCTCCTTCATCAGGATCCCCGGCGCCAGACACGGCCAATCCTCATCCCCGGTCAAAATCAACGTCGGCGTCTTCATCGCCTTCATCCGATCCGTCAGGTCATACAAGGACGGCCGCTCCCGCTGCACCCCCAACTGCGTATTGATCGCCCCCAGCGCCGAATGCTCGGCCAGCATCCGCAGAAACTCGGCAAACCCGCGCGGGTCCTTGTTCTCGAACTGCACCCGCGTCGGCCCGAACGCATACCGCGCCGCAAACGCCGCCATCCCGTGCTCGCGAATAAAGGCCACCGTATTCGCCCCCTCCGCCCGAAAACTCTCCCGCGCCGCCGGATCGGCGCCATAGCCGCATCCCGCCACCGTCAACGATCGCGCCCGCGGCGCATGCCGGAACCCGAAATGCAACGTCGCAAACCCGCCCATCGACAACCCAACCACATGCGCCCGATCGATCCGCAAGTGATCGAGCACCGCCGCAATGTCGTCCGCCGCCCGGTTCTGCGAATACGAGCTGACATGCTCCGGCACATCCGACGGCGCATACCCCCGCGCATTATACGCAATCGCCCGATACCGCTGCCCGAAATGCCGCATCTGCGGCTCCCAGCTGCGAAAATCACCGGCAAACTCATGCACAAAAATCACCGGCACCCCGGCACCGGTTTCCTCGAAATACAACCTCACCCCATCATCGGCGATCGCGTGCGGCATCGTCCCCTCCGGTCAACCCAGCGCCGACTCTCCGGTGAATCGCGATACAATGGAAGAGGGCAGGCGGTAGCACGCCGTTTCGTGCCGAAAGCGGCTGGGGGCCGAGGGCCCTTTGATCCCACGACTTCTCGCGGCTTTCCACCACCGCCCTGCCATGGTCTGCTATCCCCTTCACCACCGGAACCCCCCGATGTCCAACCGTTCCCCTCTCGCCGACCCCTCCTGGACCTATGTCGAGCACCTCTCCATGGAGGATTTCTCCCCCACGGACTGGGCCGCCATGAACGCCCAGCGCGTCCAGTTCACCGCCATGCACCAGGCCGACCTCGTCATCGCCATGCTCCGCGCCAGCGAGCAGGTCCCGAGCTTCGGCTACCGCATCAACAATTTCCGCCACTGCCTGCAATCCGCCACCCGCGTCCTGCGCGCCGGCCACGACGACGAGACCATTGCCGTCGCCCTCCTGCACGACATCGGCTTCGACGCCTGCCCCGCCACCCACGGCGATTTCGCCGCCGCCCTCATGCAGCCCTACATCAGCGCCCGCAATCACTGGATGCTCGAACACCACCAGATCTTCCAGGACTTCCACGCCCCGCACTACCCCGGCGTCGACATCAACGCCCGCGACAAATTCCACGGCCACGAACACTTCGCCTGGACCGCCGACTACGTCGCCAAATTCGACCAGGACGCGATGGACCCCAACGAGGACATCCTCCCCCTCGACGCCCTCATCCCCTACGTCCGCCGCCTCTTCGCCCGCCCTGCCCAGGGCCGCCAGAACGCAACCTGGCGCAGCGCCTGATGCTCCAGATCACCGACGCCCACCTTGTCACCGACACCCACCTCGCCGGCGCCCGCGCCAACTTCGTCGCCGTCCCCGCCAAAACCCTCGCCGAGGCCATTGCCGAACGCCCCCCGGGGCGGCAAACCTGGCTCAACGGCATCAAACAATAACCCCGAGGAACCCCCGAACATGGAAATCAAACTCGACGGCCGCGCCGCCGTCATCACCGGCGGCAGCAAGGGCCTCGGCCTCGCCATGGCCAAACGCATGTCTACCTCCGGCGCCGACGTCGCCATCCTCGCCCGCAGCCAGGACGGCCTCGACGCCGCCAAGGCCGAACTGGCACCCACCGCCACCGGCAAGATCATCGCCGTCGCCTGCGACGTCTCCAAAGCCGACGACGTCAAACGCGCCTACGACACCGTGATGGCCGACCTCGGCCGCATCGACATCGTCGTCAACAACGCCGGCACCTCCCGCACCGCCCCCTTCGAGACCGTCACCGACGAAATCTGGCAGGAAGACCTCGACCTCAAACTCTTCGCCGCCATCCGCCTCAGCCGCCTCGCCTGGCCGCAAATGCGCGACCGCAAATGGGGCCGCATCATCAACGTCCTCAACATCGGCGCGAAAACCCCAGGCGCCGGCAGCGCCCCCACCACCGTCTCCCGCGCCGCCGGCATGGCCCTGACCAAAATCCTCGCCGGCGAAGGCGCCCCCGACGGCATCCTCGTCAACGCCCTCCTCGTCGGCCTGATCGTCACCGAGCAGGTGAAAAAATGGCACGCCCTGCGCGGCGGCAACGTCAGCCTCGAAGAACACATCGCCAATACCGGCAAACCCGTCCCGATCGGCCGCATGGGCACCGCCGAAGAATTCGCCAACATCGCCTGCTTCCTCGCCTCCACCCAAGGCGGCTACATCACCGGCACCGCCATCAACGTCGATGGCGGCATGTCGCCGGTCGTGTGATCCCATCAAAGGCAATCAAGGCTCCGCCGGCAAAGGGCCGAGGGCCCTTTGAACCCATGACTTCTGGCGGTCGAAGCCATGTCGATTGCCTGCGGTGCAAGAACGAATCCCGGCACTATCCGAAGGCCATCGGCCCTTTGCCGCCGGAGGCTTGCTTGCTACCAATCCGCTGGCCTGTAGCCCCCCGGGCTGTCACACTGCCCCCGCCCGACGGAGAACCGCCCCATCCCGCTGCGTCCCATCTTCCTGGCCATTGTCTTGCTGCTGGCAGCGTTGCCACGGCCCACGCTGGCGCAGGACTGTGCCCCCGCCATTGCCTTGCCCACCTACGCGGCCGCCGCCCCGCCGGACGGCCGACGCTATGATGCCGTCACTCTCCCCACCTTGTCCGGCCCCGTCACCGTTGCCGGGACCACGTGCCTCCAGCACTACGCCGTCATCGCCGGCACCGACCCGGGCAGCGACTTCGAAATCCACACCGCCTATCGCGACTCGCTGATCGCGGCCGGCGCCGACCTCCTCGCCACGGAGGACCGCCTGACCATCGCCCGCCTCCCCCATGACGGCGCGGAGACCTGGGTCCGCGTTACCAACCAGGACGGCACGATCGACGTCACCGTCATCGCCCGCGCGCCGCTCCCCCAGCACCTCACCGCGCCTGGCGACAACGACCACCCTTTGCTCGGCCACATGCCGCACTACGCCTCGGACCCGCCCGACCGCCGCGCCTTCGACCAGCGCGCCTTCCTGGTCAACGAGGGCGGCGAGACCCGCGAGATCGTCGTCCAGGGCGCCCGCACCGAAATCGACTACACCCTGCGCGAGGGCGGCCGCCTGGCCAGCGATGTCGAAATCCACGAAACCTACCGCACGGCCCTGCGCGCCGCCGGCGCCACCATCCTGCTCGCCGACGCCCGCAACACCACCGCCCGCCTCGATCCGCCGCACGCCACACGCCCCACCTGGTTCAAACTCTGGAGCCAGGAGACCGCCATCACCCTGACGGTGATCGAGCAGGACGAGCACCGCCAGACCCTCCTGCCACGCACCGCCGCCGACCATCGCCTGCTCGGCGGCATGCCGGATTACATCGCCGCCGCGCCCGAGAAATACAGCCTCGACGAGCTGGTCTTCCCCGTGCAGGACGGCGAGGACAGCCGCGACATCGAAATCCAGGGCGCCCGCACCGAACTCACCTACGCCCCCCGGCCCGGCGCCATGCCCGCCAGCGACCTGGACATCCAGACCAACTACCGCAACGCGCTCGCCACCCTCGGCGCCCAACTCCTCTACACCGACCCCGCGACCACCGTCGCCCGCCTATCCGATAACGGCCGCCTGCTCTGGATCAAGATCTGGAGCCAGGAGACCGCCATCAACCTCTCTTTCGTCGAGGAAAAGACGTTCAAGAGCGCCATCAAGCCCACCCCCGCGGAAACCCTGCGCACCGCGCTCGAAACCCGCGGCCGCGCCGGGCTCTACATCGCCTTCGACTTCAACCGCCCCACCTTGCACCCGCAGGCCGGCCCGATTCTCGCCGAGGTCATCCGCCTGCTGCGTGACAATCCCGCCTTGCGCCTGCGCATCGAGAGCCACACCGACAATATCGGCCCGCGCGTGCGCAACCTCGCCCTCGCCGCCAGCCGCGCCCAGAGCGTCTGCGCCATCCTCATCGCCGCCGGCATCGATGCCGCCCGCCTCACCCCGATCGGCATCGGCCCCGACCGCCCCCTCGCCGACAACACCACCTCCGAAGGCCGCGCCCGCAACCGCCGCGTCGTCCTGGTCCGCCAATAGCGCCCCCAAGCCTGACGGCCCCAAAGCTTGGCGGCCCCAAAGCTTGACGGCCCCAAAGCTTGACGGCGGGCCATCCCTTCGCCATAAGCCCCGACTTCACGGCTACCCCCCATTCTGCCCACCAAGGATCATCGCGATGTCTCGCCGCTGCCAGATCACCGGGAAAGGCGTTCTCTCGGGCAACAACGTCAGCCACGCCAACAACAAAACCCGCCGCCGTTTCCTGCCGAACCTGCAAACCAGCTCGATGCTGTCGGATATTCTCGGCACCAGCGTCACCATGCGCCTGTCCACCCGGGCGATCCGCACGGTCGAGCATAATGGCGGGATTGACGCGTTCCTGATGGGCACCCCGAACAGCCGCCTGCCCGCCGAGGCGCTGACCCTCAAGCGGCGCATCGCCAAGGCCGGCGCCCGCAAGGCCGCCGCCACCGTCTAGGCTCCAAGCACGCCATCCAACAACAGGCCGGCCTTGTGCCGGCCTGTTTCGTTTGCGCCTGTTTCGTTTGCGCCTGTTTCGTTTGGGCCTGTTTCGTTTGGGCCTGTTTCTTAACCGACGATTCAGACTGCCGCCGATAGCATGCGGTGATGTATCTCGGTCCCGCCCTCCTTGTCATCGCCTTCGCCGCCATCGTTGCGCTGGCAATCGGGTCCCTCATGCTCGCCCTGCGCCTCACCCGCCAGAGCCGCGAACTCACCGCCGCGCACCACTTGCGCCGCCTCGCACTCAGCAGCGAGCAATCCCTGATCCGCCGCCTCCGCCTCGCCGCGCACGACATTCGCGGCGTCGGCATGACGCTGCATGGCCATGCCGACCACCTCGCCGCCGAGGCCCACGCCGACGCCGCCGGCATCGCCGGCAGTGCCGCCGACCTGCTCGACCTCGCGGACGACCTGCAGGACCTCACCATGGACAGCGCCGCCCCGCGCACCCTGCGCGAGGAAACCATGACCCTCGGCAAGGTCGTGGATGAGGCGATCGCCGCCGTCTCCGCCACCATCCTGCCAGGCCGGCGCAACTGGCGCGTCCAGCCCGACCTCCGCCCGATCCCGCTCCACGCCGACCGCCGCGCTTTGCGCCACGCCATCAGCCGCGTCCTGTCGGACTCCGTGCGCAACACCCGCCACGACGACTGGATCGATGTCAGCGCCGAACCTCATGAAGACGGCCTAGCCCTCATCATCGCCGACGAGGGCAAAGGCAGCCTCACCCCTGAAGAGGACGCCACGCGCCAGGACAGCCGCGGCATTGGCCTGCGCCTCGCCCTCGCCCGCTCGCTGATCGAAGCCCATGGCGGGCGGATGGACGTGCTGGCCGCGGCCGGCGTCGGCAGCCGGGTCTGCCTGATCTTCCCCGCCAGCCGCCTCGATACGGCGCTCAGCCGCCCGTCACACTCATATGACGCGTCAGCGCCGGCTGCCGGCTCCGCCGGTCAATGACGAAATCATGCCCCTTCGGCTTGCGCGCAATCGCGGCCACGATGGCAGCATCCAATTCGTCATCATCGGCGCCGGCCCGCAAGACCTTGCGAAAATCCGCCTGATCGTCCTGGCCGAGACACATATACAGCGTCCCCGTGCAGGTCAGCCGCACCCGATTGCAGCTCTCGCAGAAATTATGCGTCATCGGCGTGATGAACCCGATCCGCCGCCCGGTCTCCGCCACGGTGAAATACCGCGCCGGCCCGCCCGTCTTGTAGTCGGTGTCCTCCAGCGTCCAGTTCTGCCGCAACCGGCTCCGCACCACCGACAGCGGCAGATACTGGTCCGCCCGCTCCGCGCCGATCTCGCCCAGCGGCATCGTCTCGATCAAGCACAGATCGAAGCCGTGCTCCCCGCACCAGGCGAGCATCGCATCGAACTCCTCCTCGTTGCCGCCCTTCAGCGCCACCGCGTTGATCCGCACCGCCAGCCCGGCCGCCTTGGCGGCAAAAATGCCGTCCAGCGTCTTGCCGATCTTGCCCCACCGGGTCATCGCGGTGAACTTCGCCGGATCGAGCGTGTCCAGGCTCACATTCACCCGCCGCACCCCCGCCCGGTACAAATCCTCCGCATAGCGCGCCAGCTGCGTGCCGTTCGTCGTCACCGTCAGTTCTTCAAGCCCATCACCGATCCGCGCGCCCAGGCCCCGAAACAACGACATCACGTCGCGCCGCACCAGCGGCTCACCCCCGGTGATTCGGATCTTCGTCGTGCCCAGCCGGATGAACGCGGCACAGAGCCGGTCAAGCTCCTCCAGCGACAATATCTCGGCCTTCGGGAGGAAACTCATGTCCTCGGACATGCAGTACACACAGCGAAGGTCGCAGCGGTCGGTCACCGACACCCGCAGATAGGTAATGGCGCGTCCAAACGGGTCGATCATGGCGAGGGCTGTGCTCCTGCGTATACAACGCTAATCTTGTCATTTCCCACCGCCAGCGCAAGTCCCCAATACTCAATGCGCCGCGACAAACTCCAGCGTCCCCACGGCCGCGATCAGCAGGACCTTACCGGCATGCCCGAGATTCACCGTCGCCCGCCGCGATCGCGTTCAACTTTCTGCAGTCGATGCTGCAATACAATGGTATGCGCTCGACACAGGTCAACAATGCACCGTAAATTGTTCGTTAATATTTTTCGGCGCCCGACGCAGCATGGGCTGCCTTGTCTTGGGAGATCTCGGCGTGAATGACAGCTTGCGTCTCGCGGAACTACTCGCGATCCGGCTTTGCCACGACCTCAGCAGCCCCCTCGGCACCCTCATGGGATCGCTCGAAATGCTCAACGAGGACCCAGAAACCGCCGAGGAAGCCCTCGCCCTCGCCAACGAGGTCTCGGCCACCCTGGGCAAGCGCCTCCGTCTTTTCCGCGCCGCCTGGGGTGGCGCCGCCCCCGCCTTGCGCATCGACGAATTCGCCACCCTTGCCACGGGCCTGCCGCAGGGCCGCCGCGTCACCGTCAATCTCGACCGCCTCACACCCACCCACGGCTTCCCTCCCAACGCCGCCCGCCTCGCCCTCAACGTCCTCATGCTCGCCGCCGAGAGCCTGCCCAGCGGCGGCGTCGTCACCCTCGCCGGCGACCCCCAGGCCGAAATGCAGATTACCATCTCCGGCCCACGCGCCGCCTGGCCCGCCGGCCTCGCCGCCTTTCTCGTCGACGACGCCCGCGCCTGGGCCGCCCTCATGGCCGAGGACATCGAGGCCTCGCGCACCATGCAAGGCCCGCTCACCGCCCTGATCGCCCGCGCCGCCGGCATTCGCCTGTCGATGCTGATGGCCAGCGACGCCGAGGCCGCCCCGCCGCTCCTCCTCGCCCCGACAAATTAGCCCCTCCTCCTTTACTCTTTTTTCGTTCCCTCCCCCCCACAGTGCCCCCATCCCCGACGCATCGGCGCGCCGGGATGGAGCACCAAGATGGACGATCTGCTGGTCGAATTCCTCACGGAAACCAACGAGAACCTGGCTGAACTCGATGTCGCCCTGGTTCGTCTCGAGCGCACCCCAGATGACAGCGCCACGCTCGCGCTGATCTTCCGCCTGGTGCACACCATCAAGGGCACCTGCGGCTTTCTCGGCCTGCCCCGCCTCGAAAAACTCGCCCACGCCGCCGAGAACGTCCTCGGCAAGGTCCGTGACGGCGTCCTGGCGGTCACGCCAGACCTGATCAGCACCGTCCTCGCCGCGATCGACCAGATCAAGGTCATCGTCGCCACCCTCGGCAGTACCGGCAACGAACCCGATGGCACCGACGCGCAACTGATCGGCCTGCTCGATGCCGTCAGCGAGGGCCGCGGAACCACCCCGGCGGCACCGCCCGCCGTGGTCGCCGCGCCCGCCAACACTAGGCAGCCGGTCGCCCAACCCGCTGCCCCAGCCGCCGCCCCGGCCGCTGCCCAGGCCGAAGCCGCCCCCGAAGCCCAGTCCGGCAACCAGACCATCCGCGTCGGCGTCGACGTGCTCGAAGACCTGATGACCCTCGTCAGCGAACTCGTCCTCACCCGCAACCAGCTTCTCCAGCTTTCCCGCAACCAGGAGAGCGCCGCCTTCTCTGTCCCCCTGCAGCGCCTCTCCCACATCACCACGGACCTGCAGGAGGGGGTCATGAAAACCCGCATGCAGCCGATCGGCAACGCCTGGGGCAAACTCCCGCGCCTCGTGCGCGACCTCACGCTCGAACTCGACAAGCGCATCGAACTCGTCATGCACGGCGCCGACACCGAGCTCGACCGCCAGGTCCTCGAACTCATCAAGGACCCGCTGACCCACATGGTCCGCAACTCCGCCGATCACGGGCTGGAGACCACCGCCGAACGCCGCGCCGCCGGCAAGTCCGACGCCGGCCACATCATCCTCAACGCCTTCCACGAGGGCGGCCACATCATCATCGAGGTCGGCGATGACGGCCGGGGCCTGCCGGTCGACAAAATCCGCGCCAAGGCCGTCGCCAAAGGCCTCACCACCGAAGCCGACCTCGCCAGTATGAGCGACGCGCAAATCCTCCGCTTCGTCTTCCGCCCCGGCTTCTCCACCGCCGCCACCATCACCGCCGTCTCCGGCCGTGGCGTCGGCATGGACGTGGTGAAAACCAACGTCGAACGCATCGGCGGCACCATCGAATTGGAAAGCACCCCGGGCAAGGGCAGCACCTTCACCATCAAGATCCCGCTCACCCTGGCCATCATCTCCGCCCTCATCGTCGAGGCCGGCGGCGAGCGCTTCGCCATCCCGCAGCTCAGCGTCATCGAACTCGTCCGCGCCGGCACCGAGCAGAGCGCCGACAGCGAAGCCGGCGAGCCGATCGTCCAGATGATCAACGACACCCCCGTGCTGCGCCTGCGCGACCGCCTGCTGCCGCTCATCAACCTCAACGACCTCCTGCACCTCGGCACCGACGCGGACCGCGAGAACGGGGCACGCCCGCACGGCACCCGCCACCACATCGTCGTCGCCCAGGTCGGCGCCACCCTGCTCGGCATCGTCGTCGATCGGGTCTTCGACACCGAGGAAATCGTCGTCAAGCCGGTCGCCCCGATCATGCGCCACATCACCATGTTCAGCGGCAACACCATTCTCGGCGACGGCTCGGTCATCATGATCCTCGACCCCAACGGCATCGCCCGCGCCACCGGCGTCGCCGGCAGCGCCGAGGCCCGCAGCGCCAATCGCGACGACCGCGGCACCACCCCCGAAAGCCGCGAAAGCAGCCAGCGCACCGCCATGCTGCTGTTCCGCGCCGGCGGCCCCGAACCCCGCGCCGTCCCGCTCGGCCTCGTCGCCCGCCTGGAGGAATTCACCGCCGAGCAGGTCGAAGTCTCCTCCGGCCAGGCCGTCACCCAGTATCGCGGCCGGCTGATGCCGCTGGTGCCGATGTCCGGCATGCTCGACCTGACCAAACCGCGCCAGACCGTCCTCGTCTTCGCCGACACCGAACAGCGCCTGGGCCGCGACCGCTGCATGGGCCTGGTCGTCGATGAGATCATCGATGTCGTCGAAGACGCAATGGCGATCCAGCTCGCCGGCGACCAGCCAGGCATCCTCGGCAAGGCCGTCATCGCCGGCAAATCCACCGACATCATCGACACCGCCTACTGGCTCCTCCAGGCCTTCGCCGACTGGTTCGACAGCGCCGGCCGCACCGACGCCCCAGGCGGCAGCCGCGTCCTCGTCGTCGAAGACAGCGCCTTCTTCCGCCAGATGCTCGTCCCCTCCCTCGCCGCTGGGGGCTACGAAGTCACCGCCGTCGGCAGCGCCGCCGAAGCCCTGGCCCTCGCCCAGGACGGCGTGATGTTCGACGCCATCGTCTCGGACATCGAAATGCCCAACATGGACGGCCTCGCCTTCGTCGCCCGCCTGCGCGCCCAGGGCCCCTGGACCCGCCTGCCCGTCATCGCCCTGACCGGCCTGACCAAGGACGGCCAGATCGAAGCCGGACGCGCGGCCGGCTTCACCGACTATGTCCGCAAATTCGAACGTGATGCCCTGTTGGCCAGCTTGCGCCAATGCCTCGCCGTTCGCGCCGATGCCAGCTTCGTCGCCTGACCGGAGGCCAACATGAACACCCAAACCCTCGATCGACCAACCCTCGACCGCAGCCCCGCCACGCACCTGTTGCGCGACGGGGCCGCCCAATCCCTCGTCATCCTCACCGTCGCCGACCAGCTTTGCGGCGTCCCCGTCCTCAGCGTGCGCGACATTCTCGGCGAACAGCCGATCACCCGCATCCCCCTCGCCCCACCCGAAATCGCCGGCAGCCTCAATCTGCGCGGCCGCATCGTCACCGCCATCGACCTGCGCTGCCGCCTTGGCGTGCCCCCGCCCCCGCCCGGCACGCCCCGCATGTCCGTCGTCACCGAACAGGGCGGCGACCTCTACGCCCTGCTGGTCGACCAGGTCAGCGAGGTCATGACCCCGCCCGAAAGCAGCTTCGAGCGCAACCCCCCCACCCTCCCGCCCGCCTGGGCCGAACTCTGCGCCGGCATCTACCGCCTCGAAGGCCGGCTCATGGTGGTCCTCGACATCGGCCGCATCCTCGCCCTCCCGAAAGAAGGCCCTCTTGAAAGAAGGATAGACCCTTCGTGAACACCGATTCCGCGCGCGTCTGCCTGGTGGTCGATGACAGCCGGGTGGTCCGCAAAGTCGCCCGTCGCATCCTCGAAGCCCACGGCTTCACCGTCGAGGAAGCCGAGGACGGCCAGGTCGCCCTCGCCGCCTGCCAACGCAAACTCCCCGGCTGTGTCCTGCTCGACTGGAACATGCCTGTAATGAACGGCATCGAATTCCTCAAGGCCCTGCGCAACGAGTTCGGCCCCGACGAACCGCCGGTGCTGTTCTGCACCACGGAGAACGACATTTCGTTCATCGAACAGGCGATCGAATACGGCGCCCAGGAATTCATCATGAAACCCTTCGACGAGGAAATCCTCATCGGCAAGTTCACGCAGGTCGGCCTGTTGTGACACTAACCTTCCCGCCGCCCACCGTCACCGCCCGCACGCCGGCAGCCGCGGCCCCCGGCGCGCGGACACAAGCCGACGTGGCCCAAGTCATGATCTGCGACGACTCCGCCGTCATCCGCGCCGCCCTCACCCGCATGCTCGAGACCGACCCGCAGATCCGCGTCGTCAGCCGCGTCGCCGACGGCAGCGCGGCACTCGCGTATTTGACCAAATTCCCCGGCACCATCGACGTCGTCGTGCTCGACATCGAGATGCCCGTCATGGACGGCATCACCGCCCTCCCCTTGCTCCTCAAGGCCGATCCCGGCCTGCGCGTGATCATGGCCAGCACGCTCACCACCCGCGGCGCCGACATCGCCCTGCGCGCGCTCCGCCTCGGCGCCGCCGACTACGTCCCCAAACCCGCCACCTCCGCCATCGCCGATGACAGTTTCCGCCGCGAACTCGCCGCCAAGGTCAAAGGCCTGGCCCGCCTGCGCCGCCGCGTCGGCACGCCCGCGCCCGCCCGCCCGCCGAGCCCGCTCCGCCCTCGCCCCGCGGCCCGCCCCACCCCCCGCCTGCTCGCCATCGGCAGCTCCACCGGCGGCCCGCAAGCGCTGTTCACCCTCATCCAGGGCCTCGGCAAGAACATCCCCGTGCCAGTCATCCTCACCCAGCACATGCCCGCCACCTTCACCCCCATCCTCGCCGAACACCTCACCCGCCTCGGCGCCATGCCCTGCACCGAGGCGAAAGACGGCGACCGCCTGCACCCCGGCCAGATCGTCCTCGCCCCCGGCAACTTCCACCTCCTGGTCGAGGCCGACGGCCCCGGCTTCCGCGCCCGCCTCAGCACCGCGCCGCCCGAAAACTACTGCCGCCCCTCCGTCGACCCGATGCTGCGCAGCGCCGTCACCGCCGCCGCCGGCCGCGTCCTGATGGTCATGCTCACCGGCATGGGCCATGACGGCCGCGAAGCCACCCGCGCCCTCATCGCCGCGGGCGGCGCCGCCATCGCGCAGGACGAAGAGACCAGCATCGTCTGGGGCATGCCCGGCGCCATCGCCCAGGCCGGGCTCTGCGAACACATCCTCCCCCTCGGTGACATCGCCGGCCACGTTCTCGACCGACTGAAAGCAGCCCGCGCATGAAGCCCCAATCCTTCGCCACTTTCGCCGCCTGCCTCCACACCGGCTCCGGCCTGGTGATCGGCCCCGACAAAACATACCTCCTCGAAGCCCGCCTCAGCCGCATCCTCAAAGATGAAGGCCTGCGCGACCTCGACGCCCTCGCCGACCGCCTCGTCGTCGGCCACTCCGGTCCGATGGAACGCGCGGTCATCGAGGCCATGACCACCAACGAAAGCTTCTTCTTCCGCGACGACAAACCCTTCACCCATTTCCGTACCCACGCCTTGCCGCGCCTGCTCGCCGCCCGCGGCCCCGCCGCCAAGCTGCGCGTCTGGTCCGCCGCGTCCAGCTCCGGCCAGGAGGCCTACTCCCTCGCCATGATCCTCGCCGAATGCCGCGCCCAGGTCGCCGGCCGCCCGGTCGAAATCGTCGGCACCGACATCAGCCGCGAACAACTCATCCGCGCCCAGGAAGGCGTCTACACCCAGTTCGAAGTCCAGCGCGGCCTGCCCATGCAACTGCTCGTCCGCTACTTCAAGAAGGACGGCGCCAACTGGCGGATGAACGACGCCATCCGCGCCATGGCCAGCTTCCGCGAATGGAACCTCCTCGGCGACCTCCGCCCCCTCGGCCAGTTCGACGTCGTATTCTGCCGCAACGTGCTGATCTACTTCGACCAGCCCACCAAAGCCCGCGTCCTCGAAGCCATCGCCAAACAAATGCCGCCCGACGGGCTGCTCTACCTCGGCGGCGCCGAAACCGTCCTCGGGATCACCGACCGCTTCGCCGCCGCCCCCGGCGAACGCGGCGTCTATGAACTCACCAACGCCGCCCGCGCCACCACCCCCCTCCGGACCCGCGCAATGGCGCAGTAGCAACCACCACCACATCATCGGCTAGCTCCTGATCGCCCTCTACGCCTATGTCTCCGCCGCCCTCTTCGCACGCCTGACCGACCAGCAGCCGGCCAGGCCCGCCCCGTAACGATCTACCCGTAACGCTCCTAGCTGAACCCGCCCCGCGCCGTAATCGGCCACAGGCACTCCACCCGCCCGCCGCGAATGCCGACATACCAGTCGAACCGGTCCACCGTCGGGTCGCAATGCCCCGGCACCAGGCGCAGCTTGTCCCCGATCGCCGGCGGCGTGGCACCTGGCGCGACCACGATCCGCCCATGCTCGTCGCTCGCGCCGGCATAGGTGAGTTCCGGCCGCTGCCACATCCCCGGCATCCCGCTATCGATCGCCACCGCCTTATGCCCGGCATCGACCACCGCAATCCCCGTGCGCGGCTGGCTGATCACGGTCGCCAGCACGAACAGCGAATGCCGGAACGTCGAAACCGGCGCCCCGGCCGCATCGAGGTTCTTCGCGTAATCCACATCCATGAAGCAATAACTGCCCGCCTGGATCTCATTATAAACGCCCGACGCCGCCTCCATCTCGAACGTCCCCGTCCCCGCCCCGCCAACAATCGCGCACGCGATCCCCTGCTGGCGCAGCATATCCACCGTCCGCCGCGCGCCATCCACCGCCCCCGCGATCGCCTCGCGCCGCTCCGTCACCGTCCGCAAATGCTGCGCCCGCCCCTGATACGCCTGCAACCCGCCGAAATTCAGATGCGGATCAGCCGCAATCATCACCCCCAGCGCCGCCGCCTCGGACCCCGCCGAACACCCCGCGCGGTTCATCCCGGTGTCGATCTCCACCAGCACCGTCAGCTTCACCCCGGCATCCCGCGCCGCCGCCGAAATCGCCGTCACATGCGCCGGACTATCCGCGCACACCGCAATCCGCGTGATCCGCGCCAACGCCGCCAACCGCGCCAGCTTATCCGCGCCGACCACCTCGTTGCTGACCAGGATGTCCTGCACCCCGCCCCACGCCAGCGCCTCGGCCTCCGCAACCTTCTGCACGCACTGCCCCACCGCCCCACGCGCGATCTGCTGATGCGCCACCACCGGCGACTTATGCGTCTTCGCATGCGCCCGCAGCTTCACCCCGGTACCCGCGAGCTGCGCCGCCATGGTGTCCAGATTATACTCGAACGCGTCGAGATCGATCAGCAAAGCAGGCGTATCAACCTCATCCTCACGCATCCCAGGACGAGCGGGCGGATTCTGCAACATGGCGAAACTCCTTCACGGCACTCCGCCAGTCTTGCCCGCGCCAGCCGGAACCCGCAAGGCTCAGCAAGCCTCCGGCGGCCAAGGGCCAGTGGCCCTTGGAACCCCTCGACCGCTCGCGGCTGGATCAACAGCCTTCGGTTGACAACGCGCTCCTTGCTTGCGCCGCCGGCAATCGACATTTCGGACCACATTGCAATCGCGTGGGATTCTGGGCTTCACCGCTGGAGGCGCGCTCACCCGAACGCGTAGGCATCCATCCGCAAAACCCCATACGTGCAACTCTGATGGATCCGCCGCGGGGCCCCTCCCGCCCCCATCGCCACGAACAGCGGCAGCAGATGCTCCTCGGTCGGATGCTGCGCCGCCCCGTACGGCGCCAGGCGCCGATACTCCAGCAGGTCGCCCTGCCGTCCCTCCACCAGCGCCGCATCCATCCAATCCGAAAACGCCACCACATCCGGCGCTTCCGGCGCGTCGATCCCCTGCCCCCGGAACCGCCGCAGATCATGCGTCCAACTGCCAGACCCCACGACCAGCACCCCCTCCGCCCGCAACGGCGCCAGCGCCGCGCCGAGCCGCAGATGATGCGCCGGCCCCAGATGACTCTGCACGGAGACCTGCAAAACCGGAATATCAGCCTCGGGATACGCCAACAGCAGCGGCACCCAGGCGCCATGATCCAGCCCGCGCACGCGATCCACCGAACACGTCAACCCCGCCGCGTCGAGCAATTCCCTCACCCGCCCAGCCACCGCCACATCCCCCGGCGGGTTGTAGGTGAGTGCATACAACGCCGCCGGAAAGCCGCCGAAATCATAGATCGTTTCATTGCGCGCCACCGCATTCACCGCCGGCGCCGCCGTCTCCCAGTGCGCCGACGCCACCAGGATCGCCTTCGGACGCGCCATCGTACCCGCCAACCCGCGCAGAAAATCCCGCGCCGGCGCCGCCGTCAGCGCCAACATCGGCGAGCCATGGCTGATGAACAAACTGGGCAACATCGTGGCGTTCCTTCGTGTTTTGCGGTAGTCTGCCTCGGCTTTGTCGCGTGAGCAAAGGTGCCGCCGCACCCCTGCAAAAACCACGGCCGAGCCCCGCGACCACAAGATGTGGTATTCCCACCGCCATGGTTTTGGCATATTTAGCGTTCGTCGAATCGTTGAGGGACTCATGGACGGATTTTCTGGCAGCCTGGCACCCGTTCAACCCGCGCCGGTTCAACCCGCGCCGGTCCGCCCGCCGCCAGGCGCCATCTTCGGCGACATGCCCGCCACCCCCCGCGCGCTGGACCTCGGCATGGGCGTCGCCGTCGCGCGGCGCACCGTCTTCCGCCCGGAGGACGACGAGTGCTTCGGCCGCGTCGCCGACCGCGTCGCCGCCGGCAACATGGCCCTCCTCGGCCCCGCCCTCACGCCCGACGAACTGCGCGAACGCACCCGCCTGCGCAACGCCATCGCCACCGGCGCCCTCATCACCTCCGGCCGCCACCTCCAGCACGGCGACTCCGGCCAACCCACCCGCAACATGGAGGTGTTCACCAACTGCGCCACCGCCATCGCCTCCTTCGCCAAATTCTACCTCCTCCTGAACGGCTCCGGCGTCGGCCGCTCCTATGACGACGCGCTGATGGCCGTCGACTGGGCCCACGCCCCCATCCTCAAGCTCCATTTGTCCCCCTTCCACCCCGACTACCCGCACGCGCCCGACGCCCTCTGCCGCTTCGGCATCGAGATGAACCTGCTCCCCTGGGGCACCACCTCCGCCACCGCCGACCTCGCCGCCGTCCGCGCCTTCCTGCTCGACGCCCTGATCGCCGACCCCACCGAAGCCCCCGAAACCACACTCCATCACCGCGTCGAAGACAGCCGCGAAGGCTGGGCCAAAGCCGTCGAAATCCTCGAATCCATGGCCTTCCGCCGCGACCGCGACGCCACCCTCCTGCTCGACCTCTCCGACGTCCGCCGCGCCGGCGCCCCCATCCGCGGCATGCAGGGCCGCCCCGCCTCCGGCCCGATCTCCCTGCTGCGCGCCTTCCTCAACATCCGCACCCATGTCATCGAGCCCGCCCGCGCCGGCACCCTGCCGCCCTGGGAACAGGCGCTGATGATCGACCACCACCTCTCCGTCGAAGTCCAGGTCGGCGGCGCCCGCCGCGCCGCCCGCATGGCCACCAAATCCTGGCGCGACCCCGCTGTGATCCGCTTCATCCGCAGCAAATCCGAAGGCGGCCTCTGGACCGCCAACCACTCCGTCATGGTCGACGCCGATTTCTGGACCCGCGTCCGCGCGCACGACGAAGCCGACGCCCTCTCCCGCCACGCCCTCGCCGTCTTCGACGAAGCCGTCCGCTGCGCCTGGATCAACGGCGAACCAGGCTTCATCAACGGCGACCAGCTCGAAGACCACCGCACCGGCTCCGCCTGGAACAAACCCGTCCACGAAGACGGCCGCGACTTCCGCTCCGCCCGCTACCGCGTCGACGCCGCCGCCACCCTCCTCGCCGACGTCGCCCGCCGCGCCGCCGCCACCCGCTTCCCCATGACCACCAACCCCTGCGGCGAAATCGCCCTCCACGTCACCGGCGGCTACTGCGTCATCGCCGACTACGCCCCCCTCCTCGCCTGCCCCGTCCCCTTCGACGATTTCATCCCCGGCGAAGCGCCCCCCGAAGTCGCCGCCGAGTGGGACACCCGCGTCGAACAATCAATCCGCCTCGGCGTCCGCTTCCTCATCCGCGCCAACACCATGGACGCCCTCTACGGCGAAGAAGTCCGCCGCACCAACCGCATCGGCATCGGCCCCACCGGCCTGCACGAATGGGCCTGGATGCGCTTCGGCCTCGATTTCACCGACATGCTCGACGAAACCAAAGCCGCCCCCTTCTGGACCATGCTCGCCAAATTCTCCGACGCCGCCAAGGAAGAAGCCCTCGCCTACGCCGCCGAACGCGGCCTGGCCAAACCCACCACCGTCACCACCGTCAAACCCGCCGGAACCACCTCCAAACTCTTCGGCCTCACCGAAGGCGCCCACCTGCCCGCCCGCCGCCAATACCTCCGCTGGGTCCAGTTCAAAGGCGTCCGCGACGACACCACCGGACAATTCACGACGGAGTCCGACCCCCTGCTCAACGACTACGCCGCCCGCTTCTACCCGATGCGCACCCTCAAAACCTTCCCCGGAATGACCGTCGTCGGCTTCCCCACCATCCCCCTCCTGCTGCGCCTAGGCCTCGGCGACCGCACCACCACCGCCACCGAAGCCACCCCCGCCCAGCAATACCGCTGGCTCCATCTGCTCGAAAAAAACTGGATCGGCACCGACCGCGGCAATCAGGTCAGCTACACCCTCAAAATCTTCACCGACCGCCACGACCTGGCATCGTTCCGCGACCTCGTCCTCCGCGAACAACCCCAAATCCGCTGCTGCGCCATCCTCCCCAGCCGCCCCGACCACGAACTCGGCTACGAATACCTCCCCGAAGAAGACATCACCGCCGAACACTTCGCCGAAATCGTCGCCAACATCGACGACAGCCAAATCCACGAAGCCATCGACATGGTCCACCTGGAATGCGCCAGCGGCGTCTGCCCGATCTAGCGAGCCCGATCTAGTGAGAAAGGAACGAGGGCTCTGCCCTCGACCCGCCAAAGGCGGAGCCTTTGGAATCCATTCATTTTCCTCGCCGCGTATCTGGGCCTTCTTCGTTTGATAGCTGAGCCACCCAGGCGAGACCCAAAGACTACCGCTTTATTCCGGCCATCGCGGTGAGATTGTATAATTCCATTCCGGATGGAATATGTCGCCCTTGATGTTGAGCGTCGTCATTTCGGCGTCGCTGACCTTGATGCCCTTCGGATAGGCGCGCGGATCAAGTTCGCAGCGCACCTGTAAACCGGCCGTTGTCGTCGTGGCGGCGATCAATTCGACCACGGCGAGCCGACTGGTCAGTGGCTTGCCGCGCCAGGTTTGGGTGATATGGCAAAACAGCCGGTGCTCGATCTTGTTCCACTTCGACGTTCCAGGCGGAAAGTGACAGACCTGAAGCGTCAGGCCGGTCTCGTC
>JAYTUU010000068.1:0-7128 GCA_043744375.1 Rhodospirillales bacterium
TGCGGTCGGGAAGCAGGCGGAAAGGACATGGACAGCTTGACTCATGTCTGCATTCTTGAGTCAACCGGCCACCGCGGACCCCTACCTGGGCAGTTACAAGTTTTTGCTTCTTTTTTCAAAAAGAAGTGCTGTTCTTTTTTGAAAACGGAACCACAGAACTTTTGAGTTTTTGTGTCCCGTCCGTGCCCTGGCTTCGGTGTGAGGCGGGTTGGAGTGGGGAGAAATTCCGCTTATGGTGCGGGCAACCGGGCGGTGCATGCCTGGATGGGGAAGGATCTGGTCATGAGGATTTCGCCGTTCTGTTTGGTTGCGGCCGTGCTGGTGCCGATGTTGTGGGCTGTGCCGGTGTTGGCGCAGAAGAAGACCACGTTGGTGATCGGGCTCGATATCAGTGATGGGCGCAACTATGACACCGCGCGGTCGGCCGATCTGACGCCGCCGCTGACGCATGGGGGGGTGTATGAGACGTTGTTGACGCTTGATGCCGATGATCTGGTGAATGTGAAGCCGTCGTTGGCGACTGCGTGGGTGCTGGTAAATGACGGCAAGGCGTGGCGGTTTACGTTGCGTGCGGGGGTGAAATTCTGGGATGGCGGGGCGATGACGGCGGAGGATGTGAAGTTCTCGCTCGATCGGCTTGTGAACATCAAGGACCAGCCGGCGAGCTATGCGGCGAATATGGGGGCGGTGACGATCGTTGATCCGATGACGGTCGAGATTGCGATGAAGAATCCGGCCGAGCCGTTGTTGCTGGACCTGACGGCGCCTTCGTTTGCGATCTATTCGAAGAAGATGGCGGTGGCGCAGGGGGCGGTGTCGGAGCCGGGGGCGAATGAGAGCGACAAGGCGACGAACTGGCTGAACGGCAATTCGGCTGGCACGGGGCCGTATCACATGGTTCGCTGGGAGCGGAATGCGGGCATCGAGATGCGGCGCAATCCGAACTGGTGGGGTGGGGCGGCGGCGTTCGAGCGGGTGGTGATACGGCACATCGCGGATGGCGGGGCGCAGCTGCTTTCCGTGCGCAAGGGCGATATCGATATCGCGATGAATTTGTCGGCGGAGCAGTTGGATAGCCTGGCGGGGAATGCCGATACGAAGGTGATCGAGGGTGCGAGCACGGATACGCTGTATTTCATGATGACGTCGGACCCGGCGATCAACCCGATGCTGGCGAAGCGGGAGGTGCGGCAGGCGGTGGCGGCGGCGCTGGATTATGACGGGATGATCAAGGCGCTCGTGGGTGGGTTTGCGGATCGGCCGCCGGCGTTTCTGCCGGCGGGGATTGCGGGCACGACGCTGGCGCAGACGAAGGATTTCGGGTTTCGCGAGAACCTTGCCAAGGCGAAGGAGTGGCTGGCGGCGGCGGGGGTTCCGCAGGGGTTTGAGTTCGAGTTGACGTATCCGACTTCGGCGTATTTCAGCACGTCCTACGCGTTGATGGCGCAGAAGATGCAGTCGGACCTGGCGCGGGTTGGGATCAAGGCGACGTTGCGGCCGATGGATAATGTGAATTGGCGCAGTCAGTTCAACGGGGGCAAGTTGCAGGCGACGGTGGCGGCGTGGAACTCGCCGTCGCCGAACCCGTATTTGTGGACGGGGGCGTCCGTGCAGCGGGTGGCCGGGCGGATGCATTGGACGGTGCCGGCGGAGGTGAAGGCGCTGGTGGCGGCCGGGGCGGCGGAGAACGATGGGGCCAAGCAGGCGGCTATCCATGAGAAGTTTGCGCGGATTATTGTCGACAACGCCAACTACGTTACTTTGATGCAGCCGATCTATCGGGTTGCCGTCTACAAGAACATCGCGGGCGTGCAGTTGACGCCGAACGTGTGGAAGATGGAGTTGGCGAAGATCCGGCCGGCGAATTGACGGCGGAGATTGTTACCGATCGGCTGATCCTGACGCCGCACACGCTGGCGGATTTCCCGGCATGTGCGGCGCTTTGGGCCGATCCTGCGGTGACGCGGTATATCGGTGGGCGGGCGTTCACGGCCGAGGAAAGCTGGGCGCGGGTGTTGCGGTATGCCGGGCACTGGGCGCTGCTGGGGTTCGGCTATTGGGCAATTCGTGAGCGTGGCATTGGGGCGTTTGTCGGTGAGGTGGGTTTTGCCGATCACCGCCGCAGCCTTGATCCGCCGTTCGGGGATGATCCGGAGATCGGCTGGGCGTTGGCCGTGGCGGGGCAGGGCAGGGGGTTTGCGCGGGAGGCGGTTCGTGCCGTGCTGGCTTGGGGGGATGTGCGGTTCAGGCGGCGGACGGTGTGCATGATCCATCCGCAGAACGAGCGGTCGCTGCGGCTGGCGGGGGAGGTGGGGTATGTCGCCTATGCCGAGGGCCGGTATCGCGACGCCCCCACCATTCTGCTGGCCCGCTAGGCGGCGCGTACGGCGGCTGGCGGGGGCGCCCAGTTCGAAACGATGGCATCCAGATTGGCGGCGGTGTCGAGGCGCAGGATTGCATCGCGCAAGGCGTGGGCTTGGACGTCGCCCAGGACGGGGCTGACGAGGGCGAGGAATTTTTCTTCGAGGCGGCGGCCCTGCTGGGCGATGTCGGTGGCGGGGATGCCGGCGTCGTGGGTGGAGTGGCGTGTGGTCTGGTCGAAGAGGGCGATGTCCATTTCGGCGCGGGTGTAGGACCAGCCCTGCTGGAAATCGACGACGACGCGGTCGCGCAGGGCGATCAGTTCGGGGTCGTTCACGGTGGCTTCGTTGTAGACGTCGAGGCGCCCGGTTTCGTGGCCGGCGAGGGCCATGGCGGCGGTCAGGCGGAGGCTGAACTTGGCTTCGAGCCCGGTGCGGGGGGCGGCGATGTTGCAGACTCGGTCGGTGGCCTGGTCGATCCGCAGGGTGATGGCGGCGATCTGTTCGGGGCGGACGCCGTGGCCTTCGCGGATCTTGCGGGCCGCTTCGATGCCGGAATGGGTGAGGTAGCAGGCGGCGTGGTATTTGAACAGATTGTTGCGGATGTGCCAGTCGCCGGCGGGGAGGGCGAAGGCGGCTTCGGGGTTGAAATCCGGGCTGTGGGCGGCGGCGAAGCCCTGCGCGCATTCGATGCTGTCGGGACGGGCGGTGAAGCCGCGGGCGGCCAGGCGGGCGGCGAGCAGGCCGTTGCGGGCGGCGTGGCCGGCGTGCAGCGGCTTGCACATGGTGCCGAACATCGACTTCAGGCCGGCCGCCTCGGTGGCGGCGATGCCGAGGGCGTGCACGCTCTGCTCCTCGTCGAGGCCGAGCAGATGGGCGCAGGCGGCGGCGGCGGCGAACGTGCCGACGGTGCCGGTGGCGTGGAAGCCGAGCGCGTCGTAGTGGCCGGGGGAAATGGTCGCGCCGACGCGGCAGGCCGTTTCGTAGCCGGCGAGGAAGGCGGTAATGATGGCGGCGCCGCTGCTGCCGTGCTCCTCGGCCAGCGCCAGCACGGCGGGCAGGATGGCGACGGTGGGGTGCCCGGGCATGGTGAGGTTGACGTCGTCGTAGTCGAGCGCATGGGCCGCGGTGCCGTGCAGCAGGGCGGCGGCGAGGGGGGGCAGGCGCAGCGCCAGACCGGCGATGCCGGCGGCCTCGCGCCCGCCTTCGGCCGCGAGTTCGGCGGCGAGGATGCGCACGAGTTCGTCGTCGGCGCCGGCGATGGAGACGCCGACGGCATCGAGCACGCATTGCATGGCAAGGGCGCGGATGTCGGCGGGGATGGCTTCGTGGCGGATGGCGCGGGCGTGTTGGGCGATGCGGCGAGTGAGGCCTGTGGGTGTTGGCATGCTCAGCGTCCTTGAAAGACAGGAATGCGTTTTTCGTTGAAGGCGCGGACGCCTTCGTGGCGGTCTTCGGTGGGGACCATGCGGTTATAGGCCTCGATCTCGAACATCAAGGCGCTGGCGAGGTCCATCTGCATGCCGGTGTTCACGGAGTGCTTGATCTGGCGGGTCGAAATGGGCGCGTTGCCGGCGATGCGGGTGGCAGTGGCGAGCACGTCGGGGAGGAGATCGGCGGGGGCACAAACCTTGTTGACGACGCCCCATGCCTCCGCCTGTTCGGCGGTGAAAGGCAGACCGGTCAGCAGGATTTCCTTGGCGCGGCGGGTGCCGACGGCGCGGGGCAGGTTCTGCGTGCCGCCGGCGCCGGGCATGATGCCGAGGGTGACTTCGGTGAGGGCGAAGCGGGCGGTGCTGGCGGCGTAGGCGAAGTCGCAGCACAGCACCATCTCCAGGCCGCCCGCGTAGGCGGCGCCGTTGACGGCGGCGATGATCGGGATCGGGCAGGCGAGCATGGCGCGGATTTGCCGCTCGAAGATCAAATGTTGGGCTTGCCACTGGGCGTCGGTCATGCCGTTGCGTTGCTTGAGGTCGCCGCCGGCGCAGAAGGCTTTTTCGCCGGCGCCGGTGAGGATGATGCAGCGATAGGCGGCGGGGTCGGCGCCGAGGGCGTCGAACACGGCGAGCATGTCGAGGCCCATTTGCGTGTTCATGGCGTTGGCGACGGCGGGGCGGTTCAGGGTGATTTGCAGCACGTGGGGCGCGGGGCTGTGCAGGGCCAGGGTTTCGGTGTCGTGAAGTTCGAAGGCCATTGTTTCCGTCCATCGGTTGGGGCGAGGCTATCGGCGCGCGAGCGCGGGGTCAACGAAGCGCGGGGTCAACGAAGCGGGGCGGCTGTGCTACAGCGGGGCCATGCCGATGATCAACTGGTGCGCCGGCATGTCGTCATCGCCGTGCAAACACGCTGGCAAGTTACCGATGGGCCGCGGCCGTCGGTTCAGGAGATCTGATGGTCCATCAACGTGACTTCACGCCCGCCGCCCGGCCGCCATTGTCGGATTTGCGGGTCATTGATCTCTCCCGGCTCGTCGCCGGCAACATGGTCAGCCTGCAACTGGCGGATCACGGGGCGGAGGTGATCAAGATCGAGGACCCGCAGAAGGGCGATCCGTTGCGGGCCTGGCGGGTGGGCGGGCATTCGCTGCACTGGAAGGTCTATGCACGGAACAAGAAGAGCGTGGCGCTGGGTTTGCGCGATCCGGTGGCGCTTGGGCTGTTGCGCGACCTGATCGCGACGGCCGACGTGCTGGTGGAGAATTTCCGGCCGGGCACGCTGGAGGAGATGGGGCTTGGGCCGCAGGACCTGTGGGCGCGCAATCCGCGGCTGATCGTGGTGCGCATCTCGGGCTTCGGCCAGGACGGGCCGTATGCGGAGCGGCCGGGCTTCGGCTCGCTGGTGGAGGGGATGTCGGGGTTTGCCGCGATGAACGGGTTTGCCGACCGCGAGCCGGTGCTGCCGCCGCTGGCGCTCGCCGACATGATTGCGGGGCTCTACGGCGCCTATGCGGTGATGATCGCGCGCCGCGAGGTGGAGCGCGGTGGGCCCGGGCAGGTGATCGATTTGCCGTTACTTGACCCCATCGTTTCCATTCTCGGCCCGCAGGCGGAGAGTTTTCGCACGTCGGGCCATTTGCCGGAACGCACCGGCAGCCGTTCCAACACCACCAGCCCACGCAACGTGTTTCGCACCCGTGATGGCCGCTGGATTGCTATTTCCGCGTCCATCCAGACGATGGCGGAGCGGCTGCTGCGGGTGGTCGGCCGGCCGGACATGATCGCCGATCCGCGTTTCGCCACCAATACCGCGCGCGTCGCCAACGTCGCGGAGACGGAGGCGCCGATCGTGGCGTTCATCGCGGCGCGCGACTGCGCCGAGGTGATGGCGATTTTCGAGCGCGAGCAGATCACCGCGGCGCCGGTCTATGATGTCGACCAGCTCATCGCCGACCCGCATGTGGTGGCCCGCGACGTGCTGGTGGATATGCCGGATGCCGAGATGGGGCGGGTGATGATGCACAACGTGGTGCCGCGCCTGTCCGCCACCCCCGGGGCGCTGCGGCTGCCGGCGCCCGATCTCGGCCAGCACACGCGCGAAACCCTGGCGGCACTCGGCTGCGACGTGGCCATGCTCGACAGCCTGCATGCCAGTGGGGCGATCCGGCTCGCGGACTGAGCGGCCCGTTCACCACAAAGTCGGTTGACGCCGGTCCCTGCCGTCCGGTTCACTGGCGGGGGACAACCCGGTCACGCTGACGGACACGGCGCGGATCAGCACGGTCAACACCACCGCCCTGAACGGTGCCGCCGGGACTTTCTGGACGATCTCCAACCAGGGCACGCTGACGGTGGCCGGCAATTACGGCTACGGCATCGGCCTGCCCGGCGGCGGCGCGCTGACCAACGGCGCGGATGGCTTGATCAGCGCGGAAAGCCAGGGCGTCTATGTCACCAATGCGGCGGTCACGCTCACCAATGCCGGGCGTATCCTTTCGACCAGTCGTTTCGCCATCGAGGCCCGGGCGGGCGGGACGGTCACCAACGACGCCACCGGCACGCTGTTCGGCTTTTCCGGCGGCGTGCATCTGGGCGATGTCGGCAGCGTGACGAACGCCGGCAGCATCGGTGGTGGCGGCAACACCTCCTCCGGCATCCGGCTGACCCAGGGCGGCAACGCGACCAACAGCGCCAGCGGCATCATCGCGACCAGCGGTTTCGCGCTCTATGCCAGCTACGGTGCGGCGACAGTCGTCAATGACGGGCTGATGTCCGGCGCCGGTCAGTCGGGCATCGTGCTGCATAATGGCGGCACGATCGCCAACAACGCCGGTGCCAGCATCAGCGGCCACTACTCCGGCGTGCGTCTGGAATCGGCGCCGGGCAGCGTCGTCAATGCCGGCACCATCGCGGGCGACGGCAACGGGGTGGAACTGAACGGCGGCGGGGAGGTGAGCATCGCGCGGCGATGGGGCGGATACGCTCGATCTCGCATCCAGCATCGGCATCGGCACGATCAGCGGTGTTGGCAGCAATTTCAGCGGCTTCGAGACGCTGTCGCTGCAAAGCGGCGCGCAATGGCGGATGGCCGGGCAGAATACCCTGCCTGATGACGCCGACATCGCGATCGCGCAGGGGGCTAAGCAGAGATTCGCAGGTTGGCCAACGGAAGGGCGTGCGTTTGCAGCGACGGCAAGCGCGCCTCCGGCGGCGTCGTGCGCAGCGCGCATTCGCGCAAAGGGGCACGCCCCTTTGATCCCCCCGACTTTTTGCGCCGCAGGCCATCGACATCTCGGACCGCATTGCGATCGCGCGGGAGTTTGGGCTTCGCC
>JAYTUU010000069.1:0-26566 GCA_043744375.1 Rhodospirillales bacterium
CTTAAAGTATTGGATTCCAAAGGCTCCGCCTTTGGCGGGTCCAGGGCAGAGCCCTGGCCTTGCTTCCTCCCTGCCCACTCTCGCCCCCGCTGGCATCAACCGCGTGGGCGTGGCAGTTTGTCGGGGTATTTTGGGGGTGGGTTTCGATGGCTCGGATGACGGGTGGTGAGGCGATTGTTGATGGGTTGCTGCGGCACGGCATTGACACGATGTTTGGGTTGCCTGGCGTGCAGGTTTACGGGTTGTTCGATGCGTTCGCGCGCAACGCCAATCGGATGCGTCTGATCAATGCGCGGCATGAGCAGACGACGGCGTATATGGCACTTGGGTATGCGACATCGACGGGCCGGCCGTCGTCCTATGCGGTGGTGCCTGGTCCGGGCGTGATGAACACGACGGCGGCGTTGGTGACGGGGTGGGGCTTGAACGCGCCGGTGCTGTGTTTGACCGGCCAGGTGCCGAGTGCGCAGATCGGCAAGCTGCGCGGCAATTTGCACGAGATGCCGGACCAGTTGGCGACGTTGCGGACCATGTTGAAGTGGGCGGAGCGGATCGAGCAGCCGACGGATGCGCCGTACAAGGTGGCGCAGGCGTTCCAGGCGATGATGTCGGGGCGGCAGAGCCCGGTGGCGCTGGAAATGCCGTGGGAGCAGTTCGCCACCACGATGGATGTCACGCCGCAGGACCCGTTGCCGTTGATGCCCAATCCCGTGCCGGACGGCGAGAAGATCGGCGAGTTGGTGAAGCTGCTGGACGGGGCGAAGGCGCCGATGTTCTGGGTCGGCACCGGCGCGATCGGGGCCGCGGCGGACATCCAGGCGCTGGCGGAGAAGATCGGCGCGCCGGTGGTGGCCTTCCGCACGGGGCGCGGCATCGTCGATGCGCGCCATCCGCTCGGGCTGACGGTGGCCGAGGCGTTGAAGCTGTGGCCGACAACGGATTTGATCGTCGGCATCGGCACGCGGCTCGATACGCCGGCCGGGCGCTGGGGCAAGCCACCCGCGGGGCTGAAGTTCGCGCGCATCGACATCGATCCGGCGGAGATGCGGCGGCTGAAGGTGGATGTCGGCATTGTCGCCGATAGCGGCGATGCGGCGCGGGCGTTGATCGCGCGCGTGGCGCCGCGCCAGGATGCGGCGCGGGCGGCGGCGATCGCGGCGGCGAAGGCGGAAACCACCATCGATCTCCAGCGCGTGCAGCCGCAGATGACCTGGCTCAACGCCATCCGCGATGTGCTCCCGCAGGATGGCATTCTCTGCGACGAGATGACGCAGACCGGCTACGTGTCGTGGTTCGGTTTCCCGATCTATGCGCCGCGCACGCTGATCACGTCAGGGTTTTCGGGCACGCTGGGCGCGGGTGTGCCGATGGCGCTGGGCGTGAAGGTCGCGCATCCCGATCGTCCGGTGGTGGCGCTGACCGGCGATGGCGGCTTCCTGTTCGGCGGCGCGGAACTGGCGACGGCGGTGCAGTATGGCATCAATCTGGTGACGATCCTGTTCAACAACTCCGCCTATGGCAACGTGATGCGCGACCAGAAGCGCATCTACGAGGGCCGCGATTCCGGCAGCGCGCTGAAGAACCCGGATTTCCAGACCTACGCGAAGGCGTTCGGCGTGAAGTCTTGGCGGGTGACGGATGGCGACGGGCTGCGCAAGGCGCTCACCGAGGCGCTGGCGGCGAATGCGCCGGCGCTGATCGAGGTGATCACCGATATCGGCCAGGAATACGCGCCGTGGGAGTTCATGGCGCCGACGCGGACGTAGGGGCAAACGACCGCGCATCCGCAGGAACCACAGGAACCACAGGAACCACAGGAACCACAGGAACGCCAGCAGGTTGGCTCCCGCAACCTAACGCAAATCAAACATCCGCCGCGCCATCATGTCCTATCGTCACACCACGGCCCTTGCCGAGGACCCCAAATGTCGGCATCGCTCTCCCGCCCAGACTTTCTCCCCGCCGGGCACCCCCTCCCGCCCGTGAGGCTGCCGCGTGTGTATTCCCTGATGGACATCGTCCAGCTCGTCTTCAACATCGCCATCATCGGCGGCATGTTCTACCTCACCCTCGTCGCCGGACTGTATGTCTGGCAGCGCAAGATCATCTTCATCACCAGCACCGAACGGCCCGACATCGTCAGCGCTGGCGTGCCGGACGCCGAAATCCTCAGCATCCCCACCGCCGACGGCCTGCGCCTGAACGCCTGGTATGCCGCGCCCGCCAGCGTGGACCGGCCGGTGGCGCTGTTCCTGCACGGCAATGCCGGTCATATCGGCCACCGCGCCGACCGCATGCGCCGCTTCCAGGCCGCCGGCTGGGGCGTGCTGCTGCTCGACTATCGCGGCTACGGCGGCAATCCCGGATCACCCACCGAAGACGGCCTCGCACTCGACGCCCAGGCCGCCCTGGCGCTGCTGCGCGATCGCGGCATCGCCGCCGACCGCCTGGTCATCTGGGGCGAATCGCTCGGCACCGCCGTCGCCATCCGCCTCGCAACCGACGCCCCCGCCGCCGCCCTCGTCCTGGAAGCGCCATTCACCTCGATGGTCGACATGGCCCGCACGCGCTACAAAGCCGTCCCCGTCGGACCGCTGCTGAAAGACCGCTTCGAGTCCATCAACCGCATCGGCACCCTCACCTTGCCACTGTTGATCATGCACGGCACAAACGACGGCCTGGTGCCCTCGGCCATGGGGGAACGCCTCTATCACGCCGCCACCGCCCCGGATCGCAAGTTCTGGCATATCGAAAACGCCGGGCATAACAACCTCGCCGAATACGGCGCGATGGACGCGGGGATCGCATTCGTCGATCAGCGACTGGGGCGCTGACCAGGCCGGCTACAGGCAAGCAAACCTCCGGTGGCAAAGGGCCGGGGGCCCTTTGAACCCCATCCCTCGGAGCCTTTCACCTTGCCTCCATCCAACGATTCCCACATCGTCGTCTCAAAGAAACCCGAAGGAGTGGACATGAGGGCGCGCGATCTTGGGTTGGGCTGCGGCACGCTGCCCGTTGGTGCCCGCAACCTGATCACCGACGTGCCTGGCGTGCGCGTCGGCCACCACACGTTGATCGAGGGCGACCTGCGCACCGGTGTCACTGCGATCCTGCCCCACACCGGCAACATGTTCCGCGACAAACCGCTGGCCGCGGCGGAGGTGCTGAACGGCTACGGCAAATCGATCGGCCTGATGCAGATCGAGGAACTCGGCCAACTCGAAACCCCGATCCTGCTGACCAACACGCTGAGCGTCGGCACCTGCGGTACCGCGCTGATCCGCCGCGCCATCACCGCAAACCCCGACATCGGCCGCCACACGTCCACGGTGAACCCCGTCGTCGGCGAGTGCAACGACGGCTATCTGAACGACATCCAGGCGCTGGCCATCACCGCGGCACACGCCTACGCGGCCCTTGACTCCGCCACCGAGAATTGCGCCGTCGGGGCCATCGGCGCCGGCACGGGCATGAGCTGTTTCGGCTTCAAGGGCGGCATCGGCTCGTCGTCGCGCGTGCTGATGCTCGACGGCATCAGGCATCACCTCGGCGTGCTCGTGCTGGCCAATTTCGGCCGTGCCGGCGATCTCCGCCTGCCCGACGGGCGGCGCGTCGATCCGAAGCAAGCGGCCACGCCCGAACGCGGCTCGATCGTCATCGTGGTCGCCACCGACATCCCGCTCGACCACCGCCAACTCAAGCGCGTCATTCGCCGTGCAAATGCGGGCCTCGCCTGGGCCGGCTCCTTCTGGGGCAATGGCAGCGGCGACCTCGCCATCGGCTTCACCACGGCCAACCGCATCGATCATGACGCCAAGACGGATATCGTGCCGCTGCGTTTCCTCAACGAGAACCGCATCGACCTGCCATTCCAGGCCGCCGCCGAGGCCACGCAGGAAGCCGTCATGGACGCGCTGGCCGCATCCGATACAATGACGGGGCGGGCGGGCCACAGCCGTCTCGGCCTGCGCCACGCGATTGGAAAAAACCAATGAAAATCTTCATCTCCGCCGATATCGAAGGCGTCGCCGGCGTCGTCGCCCCGCAGCAGGGTCAGCCCGGGAACGTCGAATACGAACGCGCCCGCCGCCTGATGACCGAGGAGGTCAGCGCCGCCATCGCCGGCGCCTTCGACGGCGGCGCCTCGGAGGTGGTCGTCAACGACAGCCACGGCCCGATGACCAACATCATCCCCGAACTGCTTGACCCGCGCGCCGAACTGATCCTGGGCCGCCCGAAACCCACCTATATGTGCGCCGGCCTCGATAAATCCTTCGCCGCCGTCTTCTTCACCGGCTACCACAGCGGCGCCGGCCAACATGGCGTGCTGTCCCACACCGTCAACGGCTTCGCGTTCTACAGCATCCGCGTGAACGGCATCGACTGCGCCGAGGCCACGCTCTACGGCGCCTATGCCGGCAGCCTTGGCATCCCCGTGGCGCTGCTCACCGGCGACGACCGGATGGCAGCGCAATGCGCCCCGCTCTTCCCCGGCGCCGAGGTCGCCGTGGTGAAAACCGCGCTCGGCCAACGCGCCGCCCGCGCCCTCTCCCCCGACCACGCCCGCGCCCGCATCCGCGCCGCCGCCACCGCCGCCACGCGCAACCTCGCCACCTGCCGCCCCTACGTCATTCCCGGCCCCTACCGCCTCGAACTCGACCTCTCCAGCGTCACCCTCGCCGACCTCGCCGCCGGCATCCCCGTCGCCGAACGCGTCAGCCCCCGCACGGTCGCCTTCCACGCCGACACCATGGAAGGCGTCATCGGCTGGATCGGCGCAATCGGCGCGATGTCGGCGTTGCTGCGGTAGCGCGCCATGCAGGCGAACCTGACAAACGGCTCAGTATGAACCCATTGCAAATTCCGCGCAAAATCATCGCCCAGCTGCGCCTGCTGCGCGACGACCCCGAGCGTTTCGCGACCAATCTCGTCAGCGTCTTCAAGCCCGCCGTGTTCGAGCAGCGGATGATCAACATCCTCGAACCACCGCCGCTCCACGCCAGTGTCAGTCCTTCGTCCTCCGGCCCGCCGGTGCTGAACATCCTGATCCCCATCCTCGATCCCGGCGGGCTGACCGGCGGGCCGAACACCGCCCTCGTGCTCGCCTACCACCTGGCCCGCGCCGGCGTGCCCATTCGTATCGCCGCCACCATCACCCCCTCGGTGATCGACGCCGAGGGGTTCTGGACCCTGCTCGCCAAACTCGTCGGCGCCACCGACCGGCCGGCTGGCATCGAACTGACGCTCGACTACGGCCCCGCGCACCCGCTACGCGTCGGCGCCGAGGACTGGTTCCTCGCGACCCACTGGATGACCGCCCACCAGTTGCGCCCGCTCCTGCCGCAGATGAAACAACACCGTTTCCTCTATCTGATCCAGGATTTCGAGCCCGGATTCTACCAGTTCTCCAGCAACTATGCCTATGCGGCACTCACCTATGACATGGACTACATCGCGATCTTCAACGAACATCTGTTGCGCGACTATTTCATCGAACAACGCGTCGGCCGCTTCGCCGACCCGGATTTCGCCGCGTGCAGCTTCGCCTTCGAACCCGCGGTCGATCGCGCGCTGTTCCACCCCGAACCCCGCGCGGACCGGCCGAAGCGGCGCCTGCTGTTCTATGCGCGCCCGACCGTGCACCGTAACCTGTTCGGTATCGGACTGATCGCCCTGCGCAAAGCGGTCGCGGCCCCCGTGTTCCGCGACGCGCCGTGGGAGTTCGTCGGCATCGGCGGCGCCGGCAAGATGCCCGCCATCGCCCTCGGCGGCGGCCACGTCCTGCAAGTCGGCCCCTGGCTCGACCACGGCGGCTACGCGGCGTTCCTGCGCGGCTCCGACGTGCTGCTCTCCCTGATGCTGTCGCCGCACACCAGCTACCCCGTGCTTGAAATGGCCGCATGCGGTGGCCAAGTTGTCACCAACAGCTTCGGCGCCAAAACGAACGCGCGGCTTCAGGAGATGGCGCCTGGCGTCCTCGTCGTCCGCCCCGACCCGGACGAGATCGCCGCTGCCATCATCACCGCCGCCACACAGGCGCAGTCGGCGGACTCGGCATCCCAGCCCACCGCGCGCATGCCACCGGACTGGGGCACCGCCTTCGCCGATGTCGTCACGGCACTGCTCCCCAATTTCCGCGCAACGCCCTAGCGCTACCCCCCGCTGCCAGGCTGGCGTGGCGCGGCGGGCGCCGGGGCGGGAGACCCGGCGGGGCTGTCGAATATCCCGAACAATCCGCGCAGGAACCCCGGCGTCAGCGCCGACAGCGGATTGAGCGTCACCGCCGGATCGCCGCACGGACCGTGCAACGAATAATTCGTCGCAAACAGCCCGCCGCCGCGCTCGTTGCTGAACAGCCGGCCAAGCAGGGGGATGTTGCCAGGCAGCGAATTGAAGAAATACGCCGGCACGATGGTGCCCTGGAGGTCGCAACGGTGCGTCGCCATGTCCACCCGCCCCTTCACCGTCATGCCCAGCGAGGCGTTGAAGGCGCGCGCATCGGTGATGTCCAGCGCGTCGCCCGCCAGCCGGAACGGCGCCTCCAGCCGGCTGAACCCAAGCCCGGGGCCGCGCACCATCTCAACCAGCCCATACAGCGTCATCGCCTGCAACAATTTGGCGAGCGCCGGCGCCTGGGTCATGCGGAAATCGGTGATCTCCGCCTGCCCCACCAGCGCATGGTCCGCCCGCGTGTCGTCATAGCGGCCGTTCAGTTTCAGCACGCCGCCCTGCATGTCATCGACCACGTCGAGCGCGCGCAGGAACGCCCCGGCGTCGGCGGCGTTGCCAGCCAGCGTCCGCCCATTGGGCACCGGCGCGATCGTGACATCGAACGCCCCGCTCCCCGCCCGCCCGGTCAGCCGCGCCTGCCGCGTCACCCGCCCGTCACTCTCCGCCCGCACCGCCACCTGGGTCAGCGCACGGCCCTCGGCGAGCACGACGCGATCCAGTTTGGCATCCAGCACATAGGCCGGGCCAGGCGGATCGCCGGGGACGGCCGGCGGATCGCGGCGGGCGAGCTCCGCCGTCCCATCCAGGCTCGCGCCAGACACCACGATCCGCCACGGTGCCCCCGCCTGCGCCGGGAACTGCACCTCCGCGCGCACATTGGTCGCCCGCCCGAGCACCGCGCGCGCCACCTGCACGGTCCGCGGCTTGCCCTCGGCGAAGGCGATCTGCGCCTCCACGTCGACGCCCTCGCCGGTCACCAGCAGCCGGTCGATCACACCGATACGGGCGCGCTCCAGCATCACGCGCACCTCCGCCCGCGCCGCCCGCCCGGCGGGCTTCACGAAATTCAGCCGTGGAACCGCCATCCTCGCCGCCGTCAGGTCCGCCTTCACGCCGATTTCGCCGCGCCCGTCCCGCCGGCTGCGCCACGTTGCATCGACCGCCGCCGTGCCCTCCAGCAGGTCGGACAAATCGAGGCCAAGGGCGGCGATCTGCTTGATATCGGCGCTCGCCCCAAGCGTCACCGTCTGGATCACCTGGCTCGCCGGCCCCGGCTTGAAATCCATCTCCACCAGGAGCTTGGCGGCAATACCGGCCACCCGCGCCGTGCCCTGCGCGCGCAGGCTCTCGTTGGAGGCCTGAATGTCGAAATTGCCCTGATCGAGATCGCGCCCGCCGGCGACGCCGCCCAGCCGCGCCCCGGTCACCTTGGCGGAGGCGCTGAGCTTCACGTCATCGACGGTGATCCAGTCCTCCAACGGCAGCCGGATGATCTCCAGCCGCCCTTTCGCCTGCCCGGCGGGATCGCGCATCTCGATCGGTCGCTGATCGAACAGATGCAGCCGGGGGTGGCGCAGGATCGCCACCACGTCGGCCAGCGGCCCGGCCCCTTCCACCATCACGTCGAGCACCTGGTCGCGCTCCGCCAGTCCGCTGATCCGCACCAGCCCGGACTGCGTGGCGATGCCGGCCTGCTTGCCGTCGAGCACGGTGATCTCGATGACATCGGGCGAAACCAAGTCGACCCGCATCCGCCCCTGCTCCAGCGGCGGGATCGGCCGGAGCCAATGCACCGTCACCCCCTCCCCATCGAACCCGCCGGACAGCTCCGTCAGCCGCAGATCGGACAAATCCGCCGCCATCCGCGCCGCCAGCTTCACATGCAAGCCGGTCGCGATGCCCGCCGGCATGTTGCCGGTCACCCACGGCTTGGCCCCCTTGCCGCCGACCCCATCGGGCCACAACCCGGCGACATCGGCGAAAGCCACGCGATCGCCATGGAGCGTCAGTTGCGCCGTCACCCCAGCGCCCTCACGGCGCAACACCCCACTACCCACCACCTTCGTCACCGCCCCGCCCTGCGACGGCACGAGGTCAATGGCGAGGCGGCTCAACGTCAGCGCGTCGGGCGTGCCGGACAGCCCGATCATGCCGCCCGCAAGCCGGACCGCCCCGCGCGCCACCGCGATCGTGCCCGCCCCAAGCACGGCGGCGAGATCGGCATCGCGCAACGCCAGCGCCGTATCGAGATGAACGGTGCCAGACAGGCTCACCGGCAGATCGGCCGCGGCGAGGAACTCCAGCCCGGACAGTTCGGCCGCCAGCAACGCCGGCCGCAACGCGCTCGCCGTGCCGCGCAACACCACCCCCTCGGCGTCGATCCGCCCGCGCGCCGCGAGCCGCGCCGTCTGCCCGCCGAGCACCAGCGTCGCCTCGGCGATCACCTCCGCTCCGCCCGCGCGGCTGCGCCGCAGATCGAACATCACCGCCGGCGCCCGCCACTGCGTTGCCATCCGCCGATCCACCAGAACCAGCGCCGCCTCGCGCACAAGCACCCGCTCCAACTGGCCGAGCGGCGCGGCGCCATGGATCAGATCTGACCCGAGCGGGCGTGCCAGTTCGGCAAGAATTTCGGTCACCGTCAGCGCCGGTCCGCCCTCCCCGGTTGTCATCACATCGCCGAGATCGACCACGACACGGCCATCGGCGGCACGGACCATCCGCAGCGTCGCGCCACGGAGTTCGACCGCGCGCGGCACCACCCGCCCCAGCAGCAACTGGCGGATCGACAGCGAAACCTCGACTTGCGGCACCCGCAGGAAGGCCTGCCCATCCGGCGTGGTCGCGCTGACATCGGTGAGCTTGAGGTCGAACGGGCGATCCACGCCGCCGCTGAACCCCTCCCAGGCCAGCGCCGCGGTGCCGATCGACCAGCGCAGCCCGCCAGAACGCGTGCCATCCGCCCCGTTCGCCGCCTCCTCCAGCATCGGCACCAGCCATGGCAGATCGAGCGGTCCGCTCGCCAGCCGCCACGACAGCACCGCCAGCGCCACGCCCGCCAGCATCGCCAGAGCGAGCGCCACCTCGGCCACCCGACGGATCATTCGCCCCGTGCGTCGCAGCGCTTGACCCGCGCGCCGCAGCGCTTGACCCGCGAGCTTCCTCATGGCCAGCCTCGCCGATGCGCAAAGCCAGCACCACACCGAGCCGCCCAAACACCCCCTGGCCCCAACCCGACGATGCCGGCGCCGCCGCCCGGCTGTGCGAACGTTTTTCCGACTTCGGCCGCACCGAGGCGCGCTTCGCCCACGGCCCTGGCGCCGCCGTACTGCGCGCACTCGGCGGCAACTCGCCCTACCTCGCCGAACTCGCCCTCCGCGAACCCGCCGCCCTGCGCGCCACACTGCGGGACGGCCCCGACGCCGTCATCGCCGCCGCCATGGCCGACCTCGCCGCCATCAGTCCATCCGCATCGCGCCCCCGCGTCACCGCCGGCCTGCGCCAGGCCAAGCGCATCGTCGCCCTGGCCACCGCGATCGCCGATATCGGCGGCATCTGGACGCTGGAAAAAGTCACGGCGGCGCTGACCGACCTCGCCGAGGCCACCTTGCGCCTCAGCGTCGCCCATCTGCTGCTCGCCGGCCATCACGCCGGCGAACTGCGCCTGCCCACGCCCGCCACGCCCGAACTCGGCTGCGGCTTCACCGTGCTCGGCATGGGCAAGCTCGGCGCGCGTGAATTGAACTACTCCAGTGATGTCGACCTCATCCTGCTGCAAGACCCCGATTCGGGTGTCTACCACGGCGACGCCCCCGGCGCCTTCTACAGCCGCCTCGCGCGCGATCTTGTCACATTGATGGAAGCGCGCGACGCCGATGGCTATGTTTTTCGCACCGATCTGCGCCTGCGCCCCGACCCCGCCGCCACGCCGCCCTGCGTCGCCTTGCCGGCCGCCATCGCCTATTACGAGAGCATGGGCCAGAACTGGGAGCGCGCGGCCATGCTCAAGGCCCGCCCGGTCGCCGGCGACATCGCCCTCGGCCTCGCCTTCCTGACCGAGATCCGCCCCTTCGTCTGGCGCCGTCATCTCGACTTCGCGGCCATCGCCGACATCCACGCGATGAAGCGGCGGATCAACCAACACAAGGGCCTCGGCCGCGCCACCGCCATCGAACCCGCGGCCCGCGTGCTTGGCCACAACGTCAAGCTCGGGCGCGGCGGCATTCGCGAAATCGAGTTCCTCGCGCAAACCCTACAACTCGTCTGGGGCGGCCGCGACCCGGCGTTGCGCGAGCCGCGCACCCGTGAGGCGCTGCGCCTGTTGGTCCGCGCCGGCCACCTGAAGCGGCGCCCGGTCGCCGAACTCGAAGCCGCCTACGTCTATCTCCGCCGTGTCGAACACCGGCTGCAAATGGTGGCAGACCGGCAGACCCACAGCCTGCCGGAGAAGCCCGCCGAACTCGAACGTTTTGCCACGTTCATGGGCCACACCAGCGCCACGTCCTTCGCCACCGAACTGCTGCACCACCTCGAACGCGTCCAGGCCCGCTATGCCGAGTTGTTCGAAACCATGCCCGGCGGCGACGAGAGCGACGCCCCCGCCCTCGATTTCAGCGGCGTCGGCGACCTGCCGGAAGCCACCGTCGCCGCCCTCAGCGCGATGGGGTTCGCCACCCCGGCCGCCATCATCGCCGCCGTGCGCGGCTGGTACGCGGGGCGAGTCCGCGCTTTGCGCTCCCAACGCGCCCGCGACACGCTGCGCCAGGTGCTCCCCCAGCTGCTGCAATCCCTGGCCCGCCACGCCCCGCCCGACGCCGCCTTCGCCCGCTTCGACGCCTTCCTCGCCCGCCTGCCCGCCGGCGTGCAACTGCTCTCGCTGTTCCAACGCAACCCGGCACTGATGGACCGTGTCGCCAGCATCCTCGGCGCCGCGCCCTCCCTGTCCGACCATCTCGCCCGCTCCCCCGCCGCCCTCGAAGGCCTGCTCAGCCCACAGGCCCAGCCCGATCTGCCGCGCCTCCTGCGCCTGCGCCTGACCGACGCGCGGGCGTTGGAAGACGCCATCGCCATCATCCGCGCCGCCGTGCGCGACGAAGATTTCGCCATCTCGGCGGCCACGCTCGAAGGCCGCCTCGACGCCGACGCCGCCGGCCTCGCCCGCACCGCGATGGCCGATGCCGCCCTCGCCGCCCTGCTGCCTCTCGTGCTCGCCGACTTCGCCACCCGCCATGGCACCGTCAAGAGCGGCGCCATGGCCGTCGTCCTGCTCGGCAAGGCCGGCAGCCGCGAGATGATGGCCGGCTCCGACCTCGATCTGATGTTCATCTACGACCACCCGCCCGAGGTCACCGAAAGCCGCGGCAAACGCCCGTTGCCGGCCAGCCAGTGGTTCATCCGCGCCGTCCACGCCTACGTCGCCGCCCTCACCGCGCCCGACGCCGCCGGCCCGATGTTCGCGGTCGACATGCGGCTGCGCCCGTCCGGCAACAAAGGCCCGGTGGCCGTGCCGCTCGCCGGCTTCACGCGCTATCACGAAGCCGAGGCCTGGACCTGGGAACGCATGGCCCTCACCCGCGCCCGCGTCATCGCCGGTCCGCCCAAACTCAAACGCGCCGTCGAGGCCGCCATCGCCACCGCCATCGCCAGCGCCGGCAGCCCCGCCAAGATCACCACCGATGCCGTAGCCATGCGCGCCCGCCTGCTGAAGGAAATGCCGCCCGCGGGCGCGTGGGATGTGAAACTGCGCCTGGGCGGGCAGATCGACGTCGAATTCATCGCACAAACCCTGCAACTCCGCGCCGGCCGCACCGAAGGCCCGGCCACCCGCCACGCCCTCGCCGCCCTCCTCCCCGCCGCCGAAGCCGGGCCGCTCCTGCGCGCCGACCGGCTGTGGCGCACCGTGCAGGGCATGCTGCGCATCCTCTACGGCCACGCTCCCGCCGAAAAACTCTCCGAAGCCGCCACCATCGCCCTGCTCGCCGCCGCCCGCGCCAGCGGCGCCGCAGAGGTGGTTGACTTGCCCGGATTGCACGCCACCTTGGACGCGGTCGCGCAAGACGTCCGCGCCGCCTTCAACCGCCATCTGGGAGCGATCGAGACATGAGTGAACTGGTCGAGGGCGCGCCGGCGCCGGACTTCTCCATGCCCGCCACCGGCGGCCGCACGGTGAGCCTCGCCGGCTATAAAGGCCGCCCGTTCATCCTCTATTTCTACCCGAAAGCCGACACCCCCGGCTGCACCACCGAGGCCTGCGCCTTCCAGGAAGCGCTCGCCACCACCGGCCTCGACGTCATCGGCGTCTCGCCCGATGCGATGAAACCGATCGAGAAATTCGCCGCCAAATACAACCTCACCTTCCCGCTCGCCTCGGACGCCGAAAAAACCGCCGCCGCCGCGTACAACACATGGGTCGAAAAATCGATGTACGGCCGCAAATACATGGGCATGGAACGCTCGACGTTTCTCATCGACGCCGATGGGAAAATCGCCAAAATCTGGCGCCAGATCAAAATCCCCGGCCACGCCGCCACCGTGCTGGCGGCCGCGAAGGCGCTCTAGGGCAAGCAAGGCTCCGCCGGAGGCGCGCTTGCTTTGCCCTGGGCTTGCGTTGGTTAAGCCGTCCGACGCACCGGCACGGCCAGTTTCATACGCCACTTCCACAACCGCCGCCCCAGCGCCACCGCCACCACCGCCAGCGCGAGGATCGCCACCTGCCCGGACGGCCGCACCGCCGCGTCGATATCGATATTCGCCCACAGCACCCGTGACGCCTTGATCCGCGTCGCCAGCCCATACCACGCGCCCTCGACCAGCGCCGTCGCCACCGGCGCCGCCAACACCAGCGCCACCGGCAGCGCCAGGCGCCCTTGGAAGCGCCGTGGCACGAGTCGCCAGAAGCCAAGCCAGGCGAACACCCCGGCGGCGAACACCGCATTGGTCACGTCGGCCTTCGATTGCAGAAAATAATGGAACAGCCCGAGCACGGCGATCGGGAATACCAGCCGATGCAGCTTCTTCCAGCGCGCTCCCAAGCGCTTCTGCCAGCCGTCGGTGGACGTCACCAACAACGCGATCAGCCCAAGCAGCGCCACGAACCCGATGGTCAGATAGAAGCGCGCGACGATTTCACCGACAACGACGCCCAGGTTGAACTTCTGGTCGACCACATACAAAAATAAATGCGCAACCGCATAGCAGCCCGCCGCCACACCGAGCATCCGCCGCAGCAGCACCACCCGCGGCCAGTCGAACACCGTGCGCAGCGGCGTCACCGCGAGGCTCGCCAGCAGGAAGCGCACCGCCCAATCCCCGGTGCCATAGATCATCTGGGTAATCGGCCGCCCGCCGAGATCGCCGACCACAAGCCGCACCAGCAGCAGCGCACCCGGCCACAGCACCACCGCCAACGCGGCCAGCTTCAACGCCGAAAGCTTCCCCGCATGATCCCGCCACACCGCCAGACTACCCATCACATCCTCCACGCACACCAACACGACCCAGGCGCCAGCCCGACGTTACGCGCGCTGTAGCATCTTCCCGCGCGCTACGGCATCCTGCGGCCGCGCCACCGGAGGAACGCCCACGTGCCCCGCCTCAGCCGCCTCAACCGCCTCAGCCGCCGCTCCGCCCTCGGCCTCGCTGCCTCCTGGGCCCTTGCCACCCCCGCCCGCGCACAACTCGCCGCCCCTCCACCCACCGACACCCTCACCGACGCCCCGTTCATCGACAGCTTCGGCCCAGTCGGCGGCGCCGATGATACACCGACCTTCGCCGCCGCCCTGCGTTCCGGCGCGCCCTTCCGCCTGCGCCCCCGCAGCTACCGCATCGCCGGCCCGCTGATCGCCCAGAACGTGCCGGTGATCATCCACGGCACCCCCGGCGCCACCCGCCTCGTCGGCACCGGCCTCGCCACCGGAATCTGGTTCGCCATCAACACGAACGCCGTCATCGACATCGACGGCATCACCTTCGACGGCAACGGCGCCAAAACCGGCAGCGGCGTCGGCATGCTCGTCATCACCGGCTCACCCACCAGTTGCAGCCTGCGCCGCTGCGCCGTCATGCGCGCCAGCAACGCCGCCGGCCTGCTGATCTCGGTGGCCACTGACGGCCCTGACGATCCGCTGCTTGTGCTCGACCAGGTCGAGGCCGGCGGCAATGCCGGCGAAGGCATCTGGCTCGAACATGGCGTGAACGCACAGATGACCGCGCTGCGCCTGCACACCAACAAGGCCAGCGGCCTGCGCTGCCACCGCTTCGCCAACCGCGTCGGCAGCCCGATCCGCCGCATCGTCGTGCGCGACAGCTTCGCCTGGCGCAACGGCCTCGCCGGCTTCGCCATCGGCACCTATAACGAAGCCCCCGGCGGCCAGCCCGTCGTGCTCGGCCCCAGCCTGCCCGACGTCGTCGACGTCACCCTCGCCAGCCTGTTCGCCTGGAACAATACCGGCTACGGCATCTTCGCCGACGCCGATGATGTCCGCGTCTCCGGCTGCCGCACCCGCAGCAACGGCGAGAATGGCGGCATCTGCGCCAACGCCAGGCGCTGCACGATCGACGATTGCCAGGTCTCCGACGAGCGCGGCTTCGGCATCGATACCGGCGGCTCCTACGAAGTCGCCATCACCCGGTGCCGCGTCGCGACCATAGCCGGCACCGGCCTCAACCCCGGCGGCTCGTACATGACCACCGGCAGCGACAACCACATCACCGGCTGCACGGGGGCGGCCATCGCCATCTGGAACACCGAATACGGCGGTGGCGCCTGGCTCCAGTTTCAGGCGAACCATGTCCGCTTCAGCAACACGACCATCGACATCTCCCGCCTCGCCGGCGGCCACGCGATCGTGGTGCGCGACGGCGCCCGCAACGTCGTGCTGGACGGGCTGGACATCGTCTCCAACGCGGCCGACGGCAAACCCGCGCCAGGGCCGGAGCGCGTGCTCTACGCCGCCACCGCCGCCATCCGCGTCACCAACGCACGCTTCAACGGCGCTAGCCGCTTCCTCGTCACCCCCACTGCCGGCGTCCTCGACATCCCCGACATCGCCGAGACCGTATTCCTCCCCGCCGGCAACCAGGCCCTCACGCGCATCCAAACAGCGACCGCGGCCAGCGTCGGCACCGGCATCGGCTGGATCACCGTCACCACCACCGGGCGCGGCTACGACGCCACCACCACCGCCACGCTGGAGGGCGACGGCGACATCGCCGCGGTCGGCAAGCTTGTCCCTAACGTCTGGACTGGCGGTGGCGGAAGGCTGATCGGTTTCCGCCTGCCCAGGCCCGGGCGCGGCTTCACCCGCGCATCCGTGCGCCTCGCCGGCCCTGGCACGGGCGCCGTCGTCGCCGTGCAGATCGGCATCCCCATCCCCGCCGAACGCCGCCTGCTGCTGGTCTTTCCGGGCGGCGGCAAACTCTCCGGCAGCCTGCCGCCGATCACGGTTCCGCCCGGCGGCACCGTCGCCCTGATGGAGTTCAACGGCGCCTGGATCGCGGCCCCACGGTAGCGGCTAACCTGCTACCTAGTAGGCCTGGGCGGCGTCTGCGTGTAGTCGTAGAAACCACGATTGGTCTTGCGCCCCAGCCAGCCGGCCTCGACATATTTCACCAGCAGCGGGCACGGCCGATACTTGCTGTCCGCCAGCCCCTCATGCAGCACCTGCATGATCGACAGACAGGTGTCCAACCCAATGAAATCCGCCAGTTCCAGCGGCCCCATCGGATGGTTCGCGCCCAGCCGCAGCGCGCTGTCGATGCCGGACACCGAGCCGACGCCCTCGTACAGCGCGTAGACCGCTTCGTTGATCATCGGCACCAGGATGCGGTTGACGATGAACGCCGGAAAATCCTCCGACACCGCCGTCGTCTTCTGCAACCGCGTCGCCAGCGCCTGAGTCGCCTGGAAGGTCGGCTCGTCCGTGGCAATGCCGCGGATCAACTCGACCAGCTTCATCACCGGCACCGGGTTCATGAAGTGCATGCCGATGAACTTCTCGGCCCGGTCGGTGCTGGCCCCAAGCCGCGTGATCGAGATCGACGAGGTGTTCGACGCGATCATGCAGGACGGCTTCAAATGCGGCGTCATCAGCTTGTAGATGGCGCGCTTGACGTCCTCCTTCTCGGTGACCGCCTCGATCACCAGGTCGGACGCGCCAAACGCCGCGTAATCCGTGCTCGTGGTGATCCGCGCCAGCGCCTCCGCCTTCTCGATCGGCGTGATCAGGTTGCGGCCCACCTGGCGGTCCATGTTGCGGCTCATCACCGCCATGGCCTTCTCCAGCGCCTCCGCCTTCACGTCGATCAGCACCACCGGCAAACCGGCGACCGCACAGACATGCGCGATCCCCGATCCCATCTGGCCGGCACCGACCACGCCCACCTCGGCAATCGCGGGGGCGCCGAGCAGCACGTCGGTCGTCGCCGGTGACACGCGCGTGTCGATCTGCACTCAGCCGCGCTCCAACTCGGCGGCCAACTCAGGCAAGGCCACGAACAGATCCGCCACCAGCCCGTAATCGGCCACCTGGAAGATCGGCGCCTCCTCGTCCTTGTTGATGGCGACGATGACCTTGCTGTCCTTCATGCCCGCGAGGTGCTGGATGGCGCCGGAAATCCCGATGGCGACATACAGCTCCGGCGCCACGATCTTGCCGGTCTGCCCAACCTGATACTCGTTCGGCACGAACCCCGCATCCACCGCCGCGCGCGAGGCGCCAACGGCCGCGCCGAGCTTGTCGGCGATCGGGTCGAGCAGCTTGAAATTCTCGCCATTCTGCATGCCACGGCCGCCCGAGACGACCACGCGCGCCGCCGTCAACTCCGGCCGCTCGCTTTTCGACAACTCGGCCGACACGAAACGCGATACCGAAGTGCCACCCGCCGCCGTCACGGTCTCGACGGCGGCCGAACCGCCCTCGGCGGCCACCGGATCGAAACTCGCGGCGCGCACGGTGATCACCTTCTTGGCATCGGAACTCTTCACCGTCGCCAGCGCGTTGCCGGCATAGATCGGGCGGATAAACGTATCGGCATCCACCACCTCGGCGATGTCGCTGATCGGCTGCACGTCGAGCAGCGCCGCCACGCGCGGCATGATGTTCTTGCCGACCGCCGTGGTTGCGGCCAGCAGATGCGTGTAGCCGGGCGCCAATGCGACGAGCAGGGCGGCGCAGGGCTCGGCCATCGCGTGGTCGTAGTCGGCGGCATCCGCGACCAGCACCTTGGCGACGCCCGCCAGCTTGCCCGCCGCCGCCACCGCATCACCCACGCCGGCGCCGGCCACCAGCACGTGCACCTCGCCCAGCTTCGCCGCCGCCGCCACCGCGGAGCGCGACGGCTGCTTGATCAGACCGGCCTCATGATCGAGCCAAACAAGAACGGCCATGTTCAGATCACCTTCGCTTCGTTGCGCAGCTTCGACACCAACTCGGCCACCGAGGCCACCTTCACGCCCGCCTGACGCTTCGGCGGTTCGCTCACCTTGAGCACCGTCAAACGCGGCGCCGGATCGACGCCGAGATCCGCGGGCTTGAAGTTTTCGATCGGCTTCTTGCGCGCCTTCATGATGTTCGGCAGCGACGCATAGCGCGGCTCGTTCAACCGCAGATCGGTCGTCACGATCGCCGGCAGCGTCAGCACGATGGTTTCCAGCCCACCATCGACTTCGCGGGTTACCGTGAGGTTGCCGCCATCGACCGTCAGCTTGCTGGCGAACGTGCCCTGCGCCCAGCCGAGCAGGGCTGCCAGCATCGGGCCGGTCGCGCTCATGTCGTCGTCGATCGCCTGCTTGCCGAGAATGATCATCCCCGGCTGCTCCTTCTCCGCGATCGCCTTCAGCAGCTTGGCGACGGCCAGCGGCTGGAGGTCCACGTCGGTCTCGACGAGGATGCCGCGATCGGCCCCCATCGCCAGCGCCGTGCGGATCGTCTCCGCACAGGCGGCCACGCCGAGGGAAACCGCGATCACTTCCGTGGCCACGCCCTTTTCCTTCAGCCGCATGGCCTCCTCGACGGCAATTTCGTCGAACGGGTTCATGCTCATCTTGACCCCGGCGGTTTCCACCCCGGTGCCGTCCGATTTCACCCGGACCTTGACGTTGTAGTCGACGACCCGCTTGACGGAGACGAGAATTTTCATGGAGTGCCGCGCCGCTTCCTGGAGATGCCCCGGTGCCCAAACGAGGCCGCTCCACATCGTGTCGCACCCCGTCTCTTCGCACCCGTCTCTTCGCACCTGCGAAAGAAAACGCGCGGAAACTAGGGGCGGCTGCCCGCCGCTGTCAAACGCCGCCGGCCGAAAGCAAAATCCCTCAGGATTTCAACAAGCTGATCAGCAGCATCACCAGCACCAGCGCGCCGGCCTGGAGGATCACCCGCCAGCGCATCAGCCGGTTCGAGCGCAGCGGGTCGCCGCCACCGCGCACCATGCCGATCATGCCGAACACCAGCACGCCGAGCGTGCCGAGCATGGTCAAAACGAGCAGGACAACCAGGAATGTGGACATGCGGCAGATATAGGCTGCCCCCGCATGAAAATGAAGAGAGTTGACAGCAGGCCATCGCGCATGACCCGGCTGCGCCCATGATCCGTCTCCTCATCGCTATCGCGCTGCTGCTGCCGCTGGCGAACGCCCGCGCCCAGACTGCGGCCACCACAGCCACTGCGGCCACCACAGCCACTGCGGCCACCACGCCGCTCCCCGCATCCCTTACCGCCGCCCAGGCCCAGCAGGCGCTCGACATCCTGAAAGACCCGGCCAAGCGCGCCCAGTTCATCGGCGTGCTGGAAACCATCGCCAAGGCAGCCCCCATCACAACCGTCGCTGCCCCGCCCGCTGCCGCGCCCGCGCCAACCGCCGCAGCCACCCCAGCCGCCCCAGCCGCCGCCGCCGCGCCGGCCACGACCCTGCCGCTCGCCCCGGACAGCCTCGGCGCGCAACTCCTCGTGGACGCCTCACGCCGCCTCGCCACCCTCACCGACGACATCGTCGCGGCGCTCCGCACCCTCACCGACTTCCCCCTGCTCTGGCGCTTCGCCGTGCAACTGGCCACCGACCCGTGGTCACGCACCACGATGTACGAGACCGCCTGGCGCCTGCTGCTCGTCTTCGCCGGCGGTCTCGCCGCGCAATGGGCCGCCACCCGCCTGCTCGCCCACCCCTCCGCCACGCTGGTCGCGCGCGCCACCGCCACCGAGGCCACCCGGCGCGACACGAACGGCCGGCCCGACGCGAACGACCGGCCCGACGCGAACGACCGGCACGGCCTCGCCGCCGCCGAGGCCGGCGCCACCGAGGCCGAACCGCGCCGCCGGCTGACCATCCTGCAATTCCTTCGTCGCCTGCCCGCCGCCATCGGCCGCCTGCTGCTCGGCCTGCTGCCCATCCTGGCCTTCCTCGCCGCCGGCCAAGGCCTGCTCGCCGCCGGCCTCGGCGACGACCCGATCGCCCGTCTCGTCATTCTCGCCATGATCACCGCTTACGCCCTGTGCCGCGTCGCCACCACGCTGCTGCGCGCGACCATCGGCCCCGGCGAGCCGCGCCTCTTCGCCATCCCCGAGAACACCGCCATCTATGCCCTGCGCTGGGCCCGCCGCCTCGCCGCCATCGCCTTCTTCGGCTATGCGGTGGCCGAGGTCGGCCTGCTGTTCGGCCTCTACCGGATCGCCCATGACGCGCTGCTCAAGCTGGTCGTGCTGGTCAGCCACGCCTTCATCATCGTCATCGTGCTGCAGAACCGCGCCGCCATCGCCGCCCTGATCCGTGCGCCCGCCCTCCCCTCCGGCGAGCCCGCCACCGGCATGACCGCCCTGATCCGCAACCGCATCGCCGGGCTGTGGCACCTGATCGCGATCTTCTACCTGCTCGCCCTCTGGACCGTCTGGGCGCTCGATGTGCCGAACGGTTTCTCCCAGTTGCTGCGGCTCGTGCTCGCCAGCGCCGTCATCCTCACCGCCGCCCGCCTCGCCGCCAATTTCGTGCTGCACCGCCTGCAACGCTGGACGGTGCTGCCCGACGAGCTCACCACACGCTATCCGGGCCTGGAAAACCGCATCACCACCTATCACCCGATCGCCCGTCGCCTGCTGCAAACCGCGATCTGGGCCACCGCCGTGGTCGCGCTGCTGGAGATCTGGGGGATCAATGCCTTCGCCTGGTTCACCGCCGGCAAGCTCGGCAACCGCCTGCTCGGCGCGCTCGGTGCCATCGGTTTCACCATCCTGCTCGCCTTAGTGGTGTGGGAGGCGACCAACTCCGCCATCCAGCGCCACCTCACCCGCCTCGCCCGCGAGGCCCAACTCGCCCGCTCCGCCCGCCTGCGCACCCTGCTGCCGATGCTGCGCACCGTGCTGCTGGTCACCATCTGCCTGGTCACCGGGCTGATGGTGCTGAGCGAGATCGGCATCAACATCGCCCCGCTGCTGGCCGGCGCCGGCGTGATCGGCGTCGCCCTCGCCTTCGGCAGCCAGAAGCTGGTGCAGGACGTCATCACCGGCCTGTTCCTGCTGCTGGAGAACGCCATGCAGGTCGGCGACGCCGTCACCCTCGGCGGTCAATCAGGCTCGGTCGAGGCACTCTCGATGCGCACCATCCGCCTGCGCGCGCTCGACGGATCGATCCACATCATCCCGTTCAGCGCCGTCACCACCGTCACCAACATGACGCGCGATTTCGGCTTCGCGGTCATCGAGGTTCCGATCGGCCTCAACGAGGAACCCGACCGCATCATGGAACTCCTGCGCGAAATCGCCCGCGAGATGCGCGCGGAGGCGAAATGGGCCGATGCCATCCGCGATGACGTCGAGATTTTCGGCGTCGACAAATTCGTCGACAACGCCTGGGTCCTGCAGGGCCGCATCAAAACCACCCCCGGCCAGCGCTGGGCCGTTCGCCGCGAATTGAACCGCCGCATCAAGCACCGCTTCGACGCGTTGGCCATCGACAGCCCGATCACCAGCTTCCAGGCGCTCAACCGACTGCCGCCCAACACCATCGTCGCGCCCCCGAGTGCGCCCCAGAGTGCGCCCCCGAGTGCGCACCAGAGTGCGCGCCCGATCGCATCGCCGCCGGACCCCAACTGATCAGGGCGAAACGCGGCTGATCCGCAGATACTCCGCCTCGATCGCGATCAGCGCGCGCCCTTTGTCCAGAAACCGCAGCTCGTTGCGCAGCGTCACGCTCTTCAGCTTGAGCTTGCCGGGATCGGTCAGCAGCGCCGGTTCGTTGTGCCCGGCCCGCTCACCATTGAACCCCTCCAGCAACCGCCGCAGCGTCGCCGTGTCGAGCCGGAACGCAAAGTCCTGCCCGCCCGCCCAGCGCGCCGCCATCATGTTGCCGCGCACCGGCACCAGGAAACGCGCGTCGCGGTTGAGCGGCGACTCGGCGAACGCATTGCGCCCGTCCGACGCCATGTGCTCCCGCCCGCCGCCGCCGCTCCCGAACAGATCGATCACGAACGTCACCGGCCGCCACTGCCCGGCAACGTCCTGGATCTGCATCACCATCCCGATCGTGACACCCGCCGTCGCCCCGCCGGTCACCGTCATTTCCGGCATGGCCAGCCGCGTCTCGATCAGCAACCCCTCGCCCGGCCGCTCCAGCACCAGCGGCGCCCGCCGATTGCTGTAGACGATGCCGAGGTGGAAATGCGTCCCCGAACCCGGGTTCTTCACCTTCAGCGCCTCCGGCAGCGACGCGCTATCGAACCGCCAACGCACGGCCTTCCCCTGCACGCCGACATCGATCGCCGATGCGATCTGCCGCAGCACGTCCCCGCCCCGCCCGGCGCGACCTTCCCGCCACTCCTCGCTGGTCACGCCGAAATTACGCACCAACAGGCTGCCGACATCCTCCGGCGCCGCACCGATCATCGGCTCCAGCGCCGGCGGCGGCCGCCCGGTCTCCGCCACCAGCGGACACGCCGGCGCCGCCCGCTCAACGCGCACCCACGCGCCATTGCTGGGAATGCACAACCCGGCGATCTTGCCGCTCGCCGCATCGAGGCGGAACACGCCGGGTTGGAAATGCACCATCCCCGGCGTCACCTGCGCCCCGGTGATCTCCCACAGCACCCGCGTCTCGGCCGCGACCGGGCGCATGAACGCGAACACGCCGGCCGCCGCCACCGCGACGAACACGCCCAGCAGCAGCCGGATCCGTTCCATGTTGAGCCCCGCTCCTCAGTCCCAGGCCGGCGCATTCGACGGATCGACGAAGCGCTCGCCCTTCGGCAACGCCGCGATCACCGCCCGGTCGGCATCGTCGAGCCGCAGCGACAAGGCGTCGAGATTGGCCTGCTGGCTCGCCGCCCGCCCGGCCTTCGGGATCGCCGCCACGCCGTCCTGGTCGAGCAGCCATTTCAGCGCCACCTGCGCCGTGCTGACGCCATGCTTCCCGGCAATCGCCGCCAGTTCGGGGAAATCCGCCAGCAGCCCCTGCGCCAGCGGGCAATAGGCGGTCAGCGCCAGCCCGCGCGCGCGCATGAACGCCAGCAGTTTCGCCTGGTCGCGCAGCACGTGATACTCGACCTGGTTGCAGCCGATCGGCGCCCCGATCTCGTCCACCGCCTGCTGCAACAGCGCGACGTTGAAGTTGGACACCCCGATATGCCGTGCCAGCCCCTCTTCCTTGATCCGCACCAGTTCGCCCAGCGACGCCGCCAGATCCATCCCCGGCGCCGGCCAGTGGATCAGATAGAGATCGACATGATCGACGCGCAGCTTGCGCAGGCTCGCATCGATCGCCCGCCGCATCGCCGATGGCGCCAAATTCTCCCACCACACCTTGGTCGTCAGATGGATGTCGCCACGCGGCACGCCGGTCGCCGCCATCGCCGCGCCGACCGCCTCCTCGTTGCCGTACATCTGCGCCGTATCGATGTGCCGATAGCCCCGCCCGAGCGCCCCCAGCACGGCCTCGGTGCACGCATCCCCACTCAGCCGCCACGTCCCCAGCCCGAGCTTGGGCAGGCGCATGCCGTGCGCCCCCATCGCTGCCATCGCCCCCATCGCTGCCATCGCCCCCGTCGCTTCCATCGCTGCCATCGCTGCCATCGCTATTGCTTCGACAGATCGACGATCGCCGCGAACCCGGTCTCCGTGCCGAACGCCAGCCGGGAGCCATCCGGGCTCCAGCACAGCGCCGAGATCGGCCCCTGCCCGCCGCCGGCCACCGGCAATATCCGTGCGGAGGCGATATCGGCGATCACCACCAGCCCATCGGCGAACCCCGCCGCCACCAGTTCGTTCTGCGGATGCGCGGCCACCCGCGTGCAGGTCACCCCATCCCCACCCGCCAGCTCGGTCGGCGGCTTGCCCATCGGCCCGCCACCGAAGAACGGCCACAGCACCACCGAGTCGGCACCCGACGTCGTCAGCCAGCGCCCATTGCGGGTGAACGACAGCGATTCCGACTTGCTCGGATAGCCGGTCATCCGCATGTGCTGGTCGTCCGACAGCCGCCAGCCATGCAGCGAATTCTCCTGCATGGAAGTAACGATATTGTCGCCGTCCGGGCTGATGGCGATGCCCGTGTGGCTGCCCTTCCACTCCAGCTTGCGCGGCGCACTGCGCGAGGCCAGGAACCACACGCTGGCCCCGCCATAATGCGACGCCGCGAACCGCTTGCCCTTGTGGTCGAACACCAGCCCGGTCACCGTCGAGGGATGCTCGGCGACCTTCATCTCGTCGTCCTTGGCGTTGTAGACCACCACCCGCTTGCCGGCGCTGCACGCGACCAGCCGCACCTTGGCGCCATCGGTGAAGCTCGTCACATGCTCCACCCAGCGCATCCCGAACGGCGCGATCAGCGCCACCGTGCCGCTCGCCGACGTCCGATAGAACCGCCCGTCATCGCCCCCGCTGATCCAGCCCTGCGGTGCCGCATCCGTCGCCAGCGTCAGGATGGCACCCTCATGCGCCGTTACCCGGTTCCACGCGCCATCCACCGCGGGGGCGATGGCGATCGTGCCATCCCCCATCGCGAACGCGCAGGCACTGCCGGCCCGGTCGAAACGCGCGCCCACCACGAAGGCGCCAAGGTCCTGCGCCCGCCCGCGCGTCTCCAGCACGTGGTTCGCCGAAACGGTCTGGCCCATCCGTCAGGCCGCCTGGCAGGATTCGAAGCCGCGCCGCAGCTGTGGCCGGTTCAGGTCGCGCCCGATGAACACAATCCGGCTCGTCCGCGCCTCGCCATCCTTCCATTTGCCGATGAAATCGCCATCCGCGATCATATGCACGGCCTGGAACGCGAAGCGCCGGTCATCGCCCTCGTACGACAGAATGCCCTTGGTGCGCAGCATTTTGCCGCCCTGCTCGGCCAGCAGCGCGCCGATCCAGGCATTGAACCGCTCGGCGTCGATCGGCTTCTCCACCGCGAAACTCATCGAGGTGATCTCGTCGTTATGCGTATGCTCGTCCGACGTCAGAAACTCCGGCGTGTGCACCAGCACCCTGTTGAGATCGAACGCGCCCTGGTTCAGCAATTCGGCAATCGGCACCGCCGCCTTCGTGCTGCGGTGGATCTTCGCAAACTTGTTGATCTTGCGGATCATCGCCTCGACCGCCACCAACTCCTCGGGCGTCACCAGATCGACCTTGTTCAACACGATCACGTCGGCAAACGCGATCTGATCTTCCGCCTCCGCACTGTCGCGCAGCCGGTGCGGCAGATGCTTGGCATCGACCACGGTGATGATCGCATCGAGCCGCGTCTTGGCCTTCACCGTGTCGTCGACAAAGAAGGTCTGTGCCACCGGGGCAGGGTTCGCCAGCCCCGTCGTCTCGATGATGATGCCGTCGAACTTGTCGCGCCGCTTCATCAGCCCGGCGACGATGCGGATCAGATCGCCGCGCACCGTGCAGCAGATGCAGCCGTTGTTCATCTCGAACACCTCCTCGTCGGTGTCCACCACGAGGTCGTTGTCCACGCCCAGCTCGCCGAACTCGTTGATCACCACGGCGAATTTCTTGCCGTGATTCTCGCTGAGGATACGGTTCAGCAGCGTCGTCTTGCCCGCGCCGAGATAGCCGGTGAGGACGGTCACCGGCACCAGGTCGGCAGTATCGAGGGGTTCGGCCATATGCGTACGCTCCGCGCAAGGGTTCTTCACCTCGCTATATAGGATGCGACCGCGCGCGCGACCATGCGTCCAACACATCCGAGCGCAGCGTGTCCAGGCGCCCCGCCGCGATCCCCGCATCGAACAGCGCCGCGCGCGCCCGCCCAGCCGCTCCGAGTGCCGCCCGCCGCGACGGATCGCCCGCCAACGCCACCAGCACAGCCGCCATGCCGGCAGGGTCCTCGGGGTCGACCGCCACCCCCGCATCGCCCGCCACCTCCGGCAAGCCACCGCGCGGCGCATAGACAAGCACCGCCCCCGCCGCCATCGCCTCCAGCGCCGTCAGCCCGAACGGTTCCGCCCAGCGTGACGGCACCACCACCACCGCCGCCTGCGCCATCGCCGCCAAAACCTCCCGATGCGGCAGATAGCCCCGCATCACCACCCCCGCCGCCGCCGCGCGCGGCCGCAACGCCGCAATCCACGGCGTCTCCGGACTATCCACCCCGAACCGATCCGCCCCCACCATCTCCGCCCGCCAGCCAGGCAACGCCGGCAACGCCCGCGCACACGCCTCGACAAAACGATCGGCACCCTTGTCCGCCACCACCCGCCCGGCAAACAGGATCATGTTTTCCCGCGCCACCACCGGCACGTCATCCAGATCAAGACAATTCGGCAACACCACCGCCGGCGCCCCGAAACGCCCACGCAGATACTCCGATACCACCACCACCCGCGCCAACCGCGCCGCCAGCGCCGCCGCCGACTTCGCCCGCTTCATCCCCTGCGGATCATTGTGCAGAAACAACACGACCGGGATCGCCGGAAACCACCGCGCCAACCACCACGCCACATCCGGCCGATTATGCACCTCAATCAACGCCGGCCGCACGCGCCGGATCACCGACGCCACCCCACCCGCATACCGCCGCGCGAAACTCCCCGGAAACCAAGACGGCGGCGCCGCCGCAAACCGCGCATCGCCAAACGGCGCCTCCTGCGCCACTCCGATCACCACCGGCGCAAACACCCCCACCCGCCGCGCCAGGCGATGCACCAGCAACCCGATCGCCCCGGCATTCCCAGCCGAAAACCCCTCACGCGGCGGCAAAACAACGGCAATGACTGGCTTCACACTCTCAAGCTAAGCCGATTCCAATTGCTTGGCCAAGGAGCGGCCCCACGGCAGTCCAGGGAAGGCAAGCGCGCCTCCGGCGGCAAAGGGGCACGCCCCTTTGATCCCCCCGACTGCTGGCGCCGCAGGCAATGGACAT
>JAYTUU010000070.1:0-7016 GCA_043744375.1 Rhodospirillales bacterium
AACCGCACCGGACAACTGTTCCGGAGCGGCGAGGTCCTTCAGCCCTCGTGCAATCGTACTGCGTGCCACCCCCGTCGCGAGGGACGTCGCCGTGATCCCATGGCCGAGGCCGTCGAACTGGGTGCCGACCTGGCCGATCTCGGTGGCGAGGAATTCGTCGTTGTAGACGAGGCGGTTGGCGCCGAAGGGGCCGCCGGTGGGGGCGCCGGGAATGCGCAGGGCGATGGCACCGGCGGCGCCGACGGCGGCGGTGCGGAAGAAGCCGCGGCGGTCGCTGTCCATCGGTTTCGGGCGGGCGGGGGAATGTTCAAGGAGAGTTCATCATGAGCCTGTTCGACCGCGACCGTTCCGCCGAGCGCACCCCGGTGTCGCTGATCACGGCTTCCTCGGTTCGGGCAAGACGACGCTGCTGAACCGGCTGCTGCGGCATCCGGGGATGGCGGATAGCGCGGTGATCATCAACGAGTTCGGCGAGATCGGGCTGGATCATCTGCTGGTCGCGGCGTTGGACGGCGAGATTGCGGTGATGGCCTATGGCTGCATCTGCTGCACCGTGCGCAGCGATCTGGAGGAGACGCTGCGGATGCTGCTGGCGCGGCGGGACAGCGGGGAAATTCCGCATTTCTCGCGGGTGCTGATCGAGACGACGGGGCTGGCCGATCCGGCGCCGATCGTGCAGTTGCTGCTGAATAATCCGCTGGTCAGCCATTTCGTCCGGCTCGACGCGGTGGTGACGACGGTGGACGCGGCCAATGCGATGACCCAGCTTGACGAGCACGCCGAGGCGGTCAAGCAGGTGGCCATTGCCGACCGGCTGCTGGTGACCAAGGGCGATCTGGTGTCGGCGGCGGAGGTGGCGGGGTTGGAACGCCGGCTGCGGGGGCTCAATCCGGCGGCGCCGATTGACGCAGTGGCGCAAGGGGCGGTCGATCCGGCGCGGCTGTTCGGGGCGGCGCTGTTCGATCCGGCGGCGAAGACGGCGGATGTGCGGCGGTGGCTGAACGAGGCGGCGTATGAGGAGCATCATCATGGGCATCATGATCACGATCATGACCATCATGCCCATTCGCATCACGACTCGCGGATCAACGCCTTCTGCATGACCTTCGAGGCGCCGCTGGAGTGGATGGATGTGAACCGCTGGCTCGCGGCCTTGCGACAGGAGCGGGGTGCCGATCTGTTGCGGGTGAAGGGTATTCTGCATCTGGCGGACGAGGCGATGCCGGTGGTGATCCATGGCGTGCATCATATTTTCCATCCGCCGGTGATCCTGCCGGCCTGGCCGGATGCGGACCGGCGTTCGCGGATCGTGTTCATTACGCGCGATCTCGATCGGGCGACGCTGGAGGCGGCGTTTGCGCAGGTGGCGGCGTGAGCGGCGTCAGGTGCCGACGCGGCGCACCTTGCGGGGGGCGGCCATCCAGATGGCAATGGCGGAGACCAGGCTGAGGGCGGCGGCGAGCAGGAAGGCGGCGGTGTAGGTGCCGGTGAGGTCGTGCAGCAGGCCGGTGATCCAGGGGCCGGTGGCGCCGCCCATGATGGCGCCGACGGTGATGGTGCCGTAGATCGCGCCGAAATGCCGGCCTTCGTAGATCTCGGCGATGATCGGTCCCATCACCGAGGTCATGCCGTAGCCGAGCATGCCCTGGACCAGCACCATCAGCCAGAGCAGCACGGGGTGCGGGGCGGCGGCGAGGGCGATCAGCAGGGCGTAGGTGAGGGTGAAGCCGAGGCAGCCGGCGATCCAGATCGGTTCGCGGCCGATGCGGTCGGACAGCGCGCCCATGGCGATCTGGCCGGGAATGCCGGCGAGGCTGACGACGCCGAGTGCCCAGGCGGCCGTGGTGGCGGAGAAGCCGATATCGACGAGGTAGCGGGTCTGGTGGACCTGGATGGAATACCAGGTGAACAGGGCGCAGAAATTGCCGAGCGCGACCCACCAGAACGGCGCGGTGCGGAGGGCGCGGGGCAGCGTCCATTCGATGGCCGCCCAGGGGGCGTTGACGATGGTGACGCGGCGGCGGCTCAGCGCGATGGCGGCGGTGTCGCCGTCGGGGGTCAGGCCGAGGTCGATGGGATGGCGGCGGACGAGGAGGTTGAGCGGGATCAGGATGACGGCGACGAGGATGGCGAGGGTGGTGCAGGCGCTCCGCCAGCCGGTGGCGTCGATCAGGTGTTGGGCATAGGGCATGAGCAGGATCGAGCCGGCGCCGGCGCCGGAATAGGCGATGGCGATGGCGAGGGCGCGGCGGCGGGCGAACCAGTTGGGCAGATAGAGCGCCTGGCCGGTGTAGCCGATGGCGACGGTGCCGCCACCGACGAGCACGCCGAGGGTGGCGTAGAGGTGCCAGGGGGCGGTGGCGAAAGTGGCGAGCCAGAGGCCGGCGGCCACCGCGGTGACGCCGCCTTCGAGCATCCAGAGCGGGCCGTGGCGGTCGATCAGCCGGCCGAGGAGCGGGCCGAGGATGGCGGAGACGAGGAAGCCGAAGGAGAAGGCGCCGGCGGTGGCGCCACGGTCCCAGCCGAATTCGTCGAGGATGGGTGGGAAGAGGAGGGAGAAGGCGGTGCGCGCGTTGACGCCGACGGCCATCGTCACGAAAGCGACGCCGACGATGATCCAGCCGTAGAAGAAGGGCAGCGAACGGGCGAGACGTGCGATCATGATGCGGCAGGGTCGTCGGCCGGCCGCGGTTTGGCAACCCGTGGTGGCAAACTCCGGGGCATGGCTGCCCCGGCGCTCGAAAAATCTCTCGCCGTCACGCGGCAGAGGCGCGTCGGTTTGGGCGGGACGTCAGGCGATGGCGGCGGCCATTTCCTGCTCGGTGGGAAAGCGGCCCTCGCGCTTCTTGGAGAAGCGGAGGGTGCCGTCCACCGTGACCTCGAACACGCCGCCGGCGGATCGGCGCAGAATGATCTGCGCGTCGGGGGCGTAAGCGAGGATGACGTCTCGCGCATGACTGGCGCGCAGTTCGTAGTTTCAGGAGCCGCAGTATTCGATCTCGATGTCCATCGGGGGTCCTTTGTTGTGGCAAGGGGGATATGGGTGGGCGGGGTGGCAGGGGCAAGGCGGCTTTGCTGGACAGGCAAACGGGGGGGTTATTATAGGTGGGGCTCACCCGATGCGAGAAATGGACATGAACTCGGCTGAACAGATCATTCCGGTCATCCTCTCGGGTGGGTCGGGGACGCGGTTGTGGCCGGTGTCGCGGGAGAGTTTTCCCAAGCAGTTCTGGCCACTGATCTCGGCGCAGTCGATGATCCAGGATACCGCGGCGCGGGCGTTGGGCGACGGGTTCGCGGCACCGGTGATCGTGTGCAACCAGGAGCATCGGTTTCTGGTCGCCGAGCAGATGCGGGCGATGGGGATCGCGGGGGCGCGGATCGTGCTGGAGCCGGTCGGGCGCAATTCGGCGCCGGCGATCCTGGCGGCGGCTTTGCTGGTGGCCGAGACGGCGCCCGATGCGGTGCTGTGGATGATGGCGGCGGATCACGCGATCACCGATCTGGCGGCGCTGCATGTGGCGCTCGGGATTGCGGCCGGGGCGGCGCGGGCCGGGCGGATCGTGACGTTCGGGATGAAGCCGACGGCGCCCGAGGTCGGGTATGGCTATATCGAAGTGGGCGCGGGGCTGGCGGGGCTGGCGGGGGCGCATGAAGTGGCGCGGTTCGTCGAGAAGCCGGATGCGGCGACGGCGGCGGGGCTGGTGTCGTCGGGGCGGCATTTGTGGAATTCGGGCATGTTCGTGTTCACCGCGGCGACGGTGATCGCGGAGATGGCGACGCATGCGCCCGACGTGCTGGCGGTGGTGCGGGCGGCGCTGGCGGCGAGCACGCATGATCTCGACTTCATCCGGCTGGACCCGGCGGCGTTTGCGGCCTGCCCGAATATCAGCCTCGATTACGCGGTGGCCGAACGCACGGCGATGGCGGCGGTGGTGCCGGCGGATATTGGGTGGACGGATGTCGGCAGTTGGGGGGCGCTGTGGGAGTTGGGCGCCAAGGACGCGGCGGGGAATGTGGCGGTGGGGGACGTGCTGCTGGAGGGGGCGACGGATTGCTATGTGCGCTCGGACGGGATCGTGACGGCGGTGGTCGGGCTGTCCGACGTGGTGGTGGTGGTGACCGAGGATGCGGTGCTGGCGATGCATCGCGATCGGGCGCAGGACGTGAAGAAGGTGGTGGACCGGCTGAAGGCGGGCAAGCGGCATGAGGCGGTGGCGCATAACCGGGCGTATCGGCCGTGGGGGTTCTATGAGAGCCTGATCCAGGGCGAGCGGTTCCAGGTGAAGCGGATCGTGGTGATGCCCGGGCAGAAGTTGTCGTTGCAGAAGCATTTTCACCGCGCCGAGCACTGGGTGGTCGTCAACGGCAGCGCGCTGGTGACGCGCGATGCCGAGACGCTGCTGGTGCGGGAGAACGAGAGCATCTATCTGCCGCTCGGCTGCGTGCACCGGATGGAGAATCCGGGGAAGATTCCGCTCACGCTGATCGAGGTGCAGTCGGGCGCGTATCTTGGCGAGGACGATATCGTTCGGCTGGAGGATACGTATGGGCGGAGTTGAGGGCGCCTAGCGGAGGCGGCAGGCTTCGACCAGGGCGCGCTGTTGCTCCATTCCGTGCCCTCGGTGATCAGGCCGTTGCGGAAGCGGAAGGCGTGGATCCATTTGAGCGCGACCTCGATGCCGGTGGCGGCGCGCTTGAGGATGTCGGTGTTGGTTTCGGTTGTTTTTGGTGTTTTTGTTTTGATATCGTAATATTATAGTCATGGTTTCGCGGCGACGGTCAGGCGGATCGTTTTCGTGGGGGGAAGATCGGGAAGGGGGCGAGCGGGGGAAGGCCGAAGAGGCCGAGGCGTTGGCGCTCGGGGGGGCGCGGTGGCGGCCGGGGTGTTGGAGGGCGTGCCCGCGTTGGCCGCGGTGGCGGCGGCGGGCGTTGCAGGGCGGCGGGTGGGGTGAGCCAGAGGAGGCGGCAGAGCGGGCGCAGGGTGCGGCCGACGCGGGCGGCCATCTCGGGCGAGGCGGCGAGGAGGGCGGCGACTTCCGGGCTTTCCAGGAGGGCTTCGAGTTGGCTGCGATAGGCGGCGGCTTCGTAGCCGAGGATGCGGAGCAGCCAGGCGTTAGCCCGCGGAAGTTCGGGCGCGCGGGGGCGTGGCCTGGGAATTGGGGCGCGCGCGCAAGGCGGGCGGACGCGATGCGGCCGGGCGCGCAGTGGGAGGCCGGCGGCGAGGCGGGCCATCAGGCGGGTGATGCGGCGGCCGATGCGGGTCACGCGGGTCCAGAGGGGGACGGTGTGATCGCCGATGATACGGAAGCGGGCGGCGATGAGGATGGCGAGGGCGCCGAGAATCTGGTCGAGCCGGCGGGCGAATTCGGTGGCCGGGTGCTGGGGTGCCGTTAGGTTAATTGTTGTTATTATTAACTCTTATGGGCGGACCGGCGCAAGGGGAATCTTTGGGGTGGGCCAAGGCGCAGGATGGGAGGCTCCGCCGTGCGGCCCGCCAGAGCGGGACCGGCTCTGACAGGTGTGCCGATCCCGCTCTGGCGCCTTGTTTTATCGCGTGATTCGCGCCGCCGTGTGAGCCCAACTTTGGCGATCACGCTCTGGGATGGCTCAGTCGCTCTTGAAGGCGCAGAACTTGTTGCCGTCGAGGTCGCGGAAGTAGCCGGCGAAGAAGGTTTCGCCGCGCAGGCCGACGGCGCCTTCGTCGGTGGCGCCGAGGGCGAGGGCCTTGGCGTGCAGGGCGGCGACCTGGTCGCGGTTGTCCATCTTGAGGGCGACCATGTTGCCGTTGCCGGCGCTTGCGGGTTTTTCGTCATAGGGCTTGACCAGGGCCACCATGGGGGCGCCGGGGGTGATGCCCCAGGACTTGAAGCGGTCATTGTCGGCGATGCGCTTGGCGCCGAGGACGGCGAAGAGCGCGTCGTAGAACGCGACCGCGCGGGGCAGGTCGTTGGTGCCGATGGTGACGAAGCCGATCATGGAGGGTCTCCTGGATGGATGGCGACGGCGGGAGTGCCGCGGCCGGGATGGTGGGGGAGACTACGCCAGGGATTGGGGGTGTGGACAGGTGGGGGGATGGTTTCTATCGGGTCGCGCGGCGCGCGGTGCAGATCGAACCGCTACGCCGCCTGGCCTTCGCGGGCGTAGAAGTAGCCGAGGCGGACGGCGCGGTTGATCAGGTTCTTGCGGATGGCCGCCAGTTCCCAGCCGCCACGGACTTGCGGGGCGCAGGCGTTGGCGCGCCAGTGTTCCGCCGGGGTGAGGTCGGCGCCGAACATCGGGTGGGCGGTGATCGGGCCGGGGTTTACGAAGTCGTTGCGGTTGCCCATGTCGAGGAAGGTTTCGCTCGGCATGGCCTCGGCGAGGATGAGGTCGTGCACGTCCAGTTCGACATGTCAGTAGGTGATGTCGGCCTGCGGCAACTGGGTGATGGTGGCGTTGTTGATCAGGCAGCGGACGGGCACGAGCACGCGTGCAGGAAGACCGCATGCTCGGGGCTGAGCCAGAGGTCTCGGGACGGCACGCCGGGGGCGATGGCGTCGCGGCGGATGCGCACTGGCCAGACCGCTTCGCGGTCCCGATGTCGGTTGGCATCGACATGGCGATGCCCGGTCCAGCGCACCGGCAAGGCGCGGCCGGATTTCAGCGCCGGCAGCAGATCGCCGGGGCGGAGGTCCTCGACGGCCACCTCGCCCCGCAGCGTGCGGATGCGGGTGCCGGCACGGAAGCAGGGGATGTTGCTGGTGGTGATGAAGGTGCCGGGATCCGGTTGCGCCGAAACGCTGAAGGTGGCGCCGTTCTGTATTCCGGTCAGGAACAGCGATGCTTTCGTGATTGCTCCGTCTTTGATGGTCAAAGTTCCGCCAGCCGGAGTGCCCGACCAGAACGCAGCAATTCTAGGGTCAGGACTCATTTGGTGAGCCAGAAGATGACGATGGCAGCGAGTGTGATTGCACCCATGAAGATGTCTGCGCACCTGTCATATCGGGTTGCGATGCGTCTCCAGTCCTTGAGCT
>JAYTUU010000071.1:0-25621 GCA_043744375.1 Rhodospirillales bacterium
CGTGCCCCGTCGCGCGAATGCGCGCTGCGCACGACGCCGCCGGAGGCGCGCTTGCCTTCCCTGGACTGCCGTGGGGGAGCCGATCGGACTCTGCTTAGGGGCGTCGCATGGGGAGCGTCAAACGCTCAACCTCATTGCAGAGACCACAAATCAGGGGATGACGCGTTGGCGGGATTGCGGTGTGGTGCGAGGTGGCGCAGGGAGGCGCATGAGCACGATGACACGCGGTCACGCGGCGGCCGGCCAGGATATCCGCAAGGTGATCCTGTGGATGAGCGGCACGCTCGGCGCCTTCGTCGTGCTGGCGATCTCCGTGCGTGCGCTGACGGCGGCGTTGTCGGTGTTCGAGGTGCTGGCTTTGCGCAATGTCGGCGGCCTCGTGATCCTCGTTGGGTACGGGCTGCTGTTCGCGCGCGCCGATTTCACCTGGCCACGGCCGGGGTGGCTGCATCTGCTGCGCAACGTGTTCCATTTTGCCGGGCAGGCGGGCTGGACCTATGGCCTGACGGCACTGCCGATCGCCACCGTGTTCGCGCTTGAATTCACCACGCCGGCCTGGACGATGTTGCTGGCCGTGTTCTTTCTCGGCGAGCGGGTGACGTCGGGGCGGATCATTGCGGTGGTACTGGGGTTCGTCGGCGTGCTGATCATTCTCAGGCCGGGGGTGGCGAGCTTCCAACCGGCGGCGCTGGTGATGCTGGCGGCGGCGGTGATGTTCGCCGTGCAGATCACCACGACGAAGAAGCTCACCGGCAGCAACACGGTGCTGAACATCCTGCTGTGGATGAACATCATGCAGTTGCCGATGTATCTGACCGCCCAGGCGGTGACGGGGCGGGCACCGTGGATTCTGCCGCATCTCGAAGTCACGCTGCTCCCGGCGGTGTTCGGCCTGTGCGCCAGCGGTCTGCTCGCGCATGTCTGCCTGACCAACGCGTTCAAGCATGGCGAGGCGATCGTCGTCGTGCCGATCGATTTTCTGCGCATTCCATTGATCACGGTGGTCGGCGTGCTGCTCTATGGCGAGGCGTTCGACCCGCTGGTGCTGCTTGGTGCGGGGGTGACGGCGGCGGGGATCGTGTGGAATATCCGCAAGGAAGCGCAGGCGGCGGGAAAGGGATGACGACGGCGATGCAGTACCAGTTCGCGTATGCCGCACACCCCGAGCAGCGCGGCGCGGTGCCGGCCGCGCATCCGGTGGTCATTGTCGGCGCCGGCCCGGTGGGCCTGACTTTGGCGATCGACCTCGCGCGGCGTGGCCAGGCGGTGGTGCTGCTCGATGATTCCGACCGGATCGGCGAAGGATCGCGCGCCATCTGCTTCTCCAAGCGCACGCTGGAGGTGTGGGACAGGCTCGGCGTGGCGGCACCGATGCTGGCGAAGGGGGTGCAGTGGAATGTCGGCAAAGTGTTCGTTGGCGAGGAGCAGATCTATGGCTTCGATCTGCTGCCCGAAGGCGGGCACAAGATGCCGGCGTTCATCAATCTCCAGCAGTACTACGCGGAGGTGTTCCTCGTGCAGCGCGCGCTGGGGATGCCAGCGATCGATCTGCGCTGGCGCAACCGGGTGACCGGCGTTGATGATCGCGGCGATCATGTGCTCGTCGGTATCGAGACGCCGGACGGTGCCTACACGATCGCCGCGCGGTATGTCGTTGCCTGTGACGGCGCCCGCTCGGCGGTGCGGACGATGTTCGGGGCCGCGTTCGTCGGTGAGACGTTCGAGGACCAGTTCCTGATCGCCGACGTGAAGATGCGCGCGGCATTTCCCACCGAGCGCTGGTTCTGGTTCGATCCGCCCTTCCATTCCGGCCAGTCCGCGCTGCTGCACAAGCAGCCCGACGACGTCTGGCGGATCGACCTGCAACTTGGCCGTGACGCCGACCCCGAGCTGGAACGCCGGCCTGAGCGTGTCAGGGCGCGCATTGCCCGCATGCTGGGCCATGACGACTTCACCTTCGAGTGGATCTCGATCTACCGCTTCCAGTGCCGGCGCATGGAGCGGTTCGTGCATGGCCGGGTGATCTTCGCTGGCGATGCGGCGCACCAGGTGTCGCCGTTTGGCGCGCGCGGGGCGAATTCGGGGGTGGAGGACGCGGAGAACCTGGCATGGAAACTCGTCGCGGTGCTGCGCGGTGGCAGCGTGGCACTGCTCGACAGCTACGATATCGAGCGGGTGCAGGCGGCGGACGACAATATCGGCCACTCCACCCGCGCCACCGATTTCATCGCGCCGCACAACGACTATGAGCGCCGCCTGCGCAACGTGACGTTGCGATTGGCGCGCACACATGAGTTCGCCAAGCGCATGGTCAATGCCGGCAGGCTCTCGCGCCCCACGGCGTATGACAGCCCGCTCTCGACGCCCGATGCTGACGCCTGGGCGGCCGGGCCGCCGCCGGGGACGTACATCATCGATGCCCCGCTCGGTTCGGGATTCCTCACTGATGCGCTCGTCGGCACTGGCTTTGCGGTGTTGCACTGGGGGGCTGGCGTGCCCGGCGATATCGCGGCGATCGACATGGGGGCACCGGGCGATGCCGCGGGGCGACGGTATGATGCGACGCCGGGGGCGGCGTATCTGCTGCGTCCCGATGGCTATGTCGCCGCCCGGTTCCGCCATGCCGATGCGGCGGGTCTCGCTGCCGCCTTGCGGCGCGCGCAGGGGGAGGGGGCATGACACTTGCGACGAACGCGCGATTTGCCGATCCGGACGCGGCCTATCGGTTGCTCGTGGAAGCCCATCGCGGCCTCGATGCGGAGGCATCCGCGGCCCTGGATGCGGCACTGGTGTTGCTGCTCGCCAACCACGTGGGGGATGCCGAGGTGTTTCGTGCCGCGATCGCCGCGGCGCGGGCGGCGCTCGTGGAATTCTTGGCGCCCGGCTCGCCGGCGTGCTAAGGGCGCGCTCCGGCATGCGTCGCCGCAAGGGTCTGGGGAGTTTTCATCATGGCGCGTTGGTTTGCTGTCGGAATGTCGTCGATCATGCTGCTCGCCTCCGTCGTCGCAATGGCGCAGGAGCCGAAGCGCGGCGGCGTGTTGCGCATGCTTCATCGGGATAGCTCGGCCAGCACCTCGATCCACGAGGAGGCGACGTTCTCGACCAACGTGCCGTTCATGCCGCTGTTCAACAACCTTGTCATCTACAAGCAGGACGAGCCGCAGAACTCGATGCAGTCGATCGTGCCCGATCTGGCGACGAACTGGGCCTGGAGTGCCGACAACCTCAACCTCGTCTTCAAGCTGCGCGGTGGTGTGAATTGGCACGACGGCAAGCCGTTCACCGCGAGCGATGTGAAATGCACGTTTGACAAGGTGCTTGAGCGTACCACGGACAGGTTCCGCAAGAACCCGCGCAAGTCCTGGTTCGAGAACATCAAGGAGATCACCGTCAACGGGACGGACGAGGTCACTTTCACGCTCAACCGCCCACAGCCGTCGATCCTCGCGATGCTCGCGTCGGGCTATTCGCCGGTCTATCCCTGTCATGTGAACGCTGCGGGCATGCGCACCAATCCGGTCGGCACCGGGCCGTTCAAGTTTGTGTCGTTCAAGCAGAACGAGTCGATCACGCTGACCCGGAACCCCGACTACTGGAAGCCTGGCCGGCCTTATCTCGATGGCATGGAATTCACCATCGTGACGAACCGTTCCACCGCCGTGCTCGCGTTCATCGCCGGCAAGTTCGACATGACCTTCCCGACCGAGGTGACGGTGCCGCTGATGCGCGATATCCTCGCCCAGGCACCGAAGGCGCAGTGCACGATGGCGCCGACCAACGTCTCCACCAACCTGATCATCAATCGCGACCGCCCGCCCTTCGACAACGCGGATATCCGCGTGGCGATGGCACTGGCTCTGGATCGCAAGGCGTTCGTGGATATTCTCTCCGAAGGCAAGAACAGCATCGGCGGCACGCTGCTGCCGGCGCCTGAAGGCGTCTGGGGCTTGCCGAAAGCGATGATCGAGGGCATGGTCGGCTACAATCCGGACATCGCGAAGAACCGGGCCGAGGCGCGCAAGATCATGGAGAAGCTCGGCTACGGGCCGACCAATACACTGAAGGTCAAGATCAGCACCCGCAATATCGCCCCCTATCGCGATCCAGCGGTAATCCTGATCGATCATCTCAAGCAGATTTACATCGATGCCGAGTTGGACATCGTCGAGACCTCCGTGTGGTTCGCCAAGGTGGCCCGCAAGGATTACTCCGTCGGCCTGAACCTGACCGGCAATGCCGTGGATGACCCCGATCAGTCTTTCTATGAAAACTACGCCTGCGGGTCCGAGCGCAACTATACGCAGTACTGCAACAAGGATCTCGAGCAGGCGTTCGAGCGCCAGTCGGTGGAAACTGATATCGAGAAGCGCAAGAAGATGGTGTGGGAGATCGACCAGAAGCTGCAGAACGACGTGGCCCGCCCGATCATCTTCCACGGCGTGGGAGCGACCTGCTGGCAGCCGGAAGTGAAGGGCTACTCGGTGATGGTGAACTCCAGCTATAACGGGTATCGTTTCGAAGATGTATGGCTGAACCGGTAGCACGAGCGCGACGGCGGTAGCATAGATGGGGAGCTATCTCGTCCGGCGTCTGGGGCTGATGGTGCTGACGCTGTTCGGCATCTCCATCATCATCTTTGGCCTGCTGCGCCTGGTGCCCGGCAACATCGTCGATATCCTGTTCGATAGCGCGGGGATGGTGAACCCGGCGGACAAGCTGAAGATCGAGCAGGAGCTTGGCCTGGACAAGCCGATACCGGTGCAATACGCGAAATGGATCGGCGGGCTGCTGACAGGGGACCTCGGCTATTCCTACGTCTCCGAGAAGTCGACGCTGGAGGAAATCGGCCCGCGCATTCCTGTCTCCGCCCGGCTTGCCGGCACCGCGCTGCTGTTTGCCGTGCTGATCGGCGTGCCCCTGGGGGTGATCAGCGCGGTTCGGCAAAATTCCTGGATCGACTACGTGCTGCGTGTCGTCAGCCTGAGCGGCTTGTCGTTGCCATCGTTCTGGCTCGGTCTGCTCGTGTTGATGGCGTTCGTGTCGTTTTTTGGATCGATACCGATCTATACGCAGACACCGGCGACCTTCCTGGAAGCGGTGTTGCTGGTGCTGGTTCCCGCCGCCACCGTCGGTTTCCGCTCCTCCGCGCTGATCATGCGGCTCACCCGCTCCTCGATGCTGGAAATCCTGCGGCAGGATTTTGTCCGCACCGCACGCGCCAAGGGGGCGTCCGCCGCATCGGTGAACTACGGCCACGCCCTGCGCAATGCGCTGCTGCCGGTGGTCACCGTGATCGGGATCGAGGCGGCGTTCCTGGCCGGTGGTCTGATCGTGACCGAAACGGTGTTCAACATTCCCGGCCTGGCGCGCTTCCTTGTTGAGAGCATCCGCAGTCGTGACTACCCGATCGTGCAGAACCTTGTGATGCTCATCGCCGTCGTCGTCGTGACCGTGAATTTCGTGGTCGACATGCTCTACGCGGTGCTCGATCCGCGCATCCGGTATTCTGACTAGCCATGAGCGACCCTGACACACAATACGAGGCGGAACTCGTCCGCGCCGGCGCGCGTGCCGATGGCGTGTGGGAAAAGACCGTGTATTACGCACGGCTTTACCCGCTCGGCGCGGTCGGCGCGGTGATCATGGTGCTGTTCGTTGGCACTGCGATCTTTGCGGATCTGGTGAGCGCGCATAGCCCGTTCACCACCAACCCCGCCCGCTCGCTTTCCCGGCCTGGTGGTACGAACTGGCTCGGTGCCGACTTCATGGGCCGTGACATCCTCAGCCGCATCCTGCATGGCGCACGTATATCACTCGCCGTCGGCATCGGCTCGACCCTGCTCGGCGGGGTGTTTGGCGTCATCATCGGCATCGCCTCGGGCTATATCGGTGGCTGGTTCGACCTGATCGTCCAACGCGTTACCGACATGATGCAGGCGCTGCCGCTGCTCGTTCTCGCGCTCGTCATGTCCGCGGCGCTCGGACCGTCATTGCAGAACACCATCATCGCCATTTCCATCCCGCTGATCCCTTATGTGGCGCGTGTCATTCGCGCGAATACGCTGAGCCTGCGCGAACAGGCCTTCGTCGAGGCGGCACACGCGATCGGGCTGAGCGAATGGCGGATCGCGGCACGGCACATCCTGCCCAACACGCTGGCGCCGCTGATCGTTATTTCAACGGCACAATTGGGCTCGACGATCCTCACCGAGGCCTCGCTCTCCTTCCTTGGCCTCGGCGTGCCCGAGCCGCACCCGTCCTGGGGCCGCATGCTGTCGGAATCGGCCGCGGAATACATGCGCACCGCGCCCTGGCTCGTCGTGTTCCCCGGCCTCGCGATCAGCCTCGCGGTGTTCGGCACCAACATGCTCGGTGACGCTTTGCGCGATATTCTCGACCCCCGGCAGCGTGGCTGATGGAATCGCTTCTCGAAGTTGAAGGCCTGTCCACGGTTTTCTTCACCCGCCAGGGGTTGATCCGCGCCGTCGACGGGCTGAGTTTCTCGCTGAACCGTGGTGAGACACTGGCGATTGTCGGCGAGAGCGGCTGCGGCAAGAGCATCTCCGCGCTGTCGATCATGCGCCTGGTGCCGACACCGCCCGGGCGCATCGTCGCCGGACGGGTGCTGCTCGAAGGGCGCGATCTGCTGGCGCTCGACGAAGATGCGATGCGCGATGTGCGCGGCAACGCGATCTCGATGATCTTCCAGGAGCCGATGACCTCGCTGAACCCGGTGATGACCATCGGCGCGCAGATCGCGGAAACCCTGCGTATCCATCAGGGGCTTTCACGCAAGGCCGCGCTGGAAAAGGCCGTCGAGATGCTGCGCCTCGTGCGCATTCCCGAGCCGGCACAGCGCGCCCGCGCCTATCCGCATCAACTCTCCGGCGGCATGCGCCAGCGCGCCATGATCGCCATGGCCGTCGCCTGCAACCCCAAGGTGCTGATCGCCGACGAGCCGACCACGGCGCTCGATGTTACCATCCAGGCACAAATCCTCGAACTGCTGCTGCGTCTTCGCGAGGAGATCGGGACTGCCGTCATCCTGATCACCCACGATCTTGGCGTGGTCGCGGAAACCGCGCAGCGCGTGGTGGTGATGTATGCCGGGCGCAAGATCGAGGAGGCCGATGTCAACGCGTTGTTCGCGGCCCCCCTGCATCCCTATACCCATGGCCTGCTCGCCTCTGTGCCGCATCTCGCCAGCCTGAACCCCGACGTGACGCCGGCGGAGCGCTTGCAGGAGATCCCAGGGATGGTGCCGCCGTTGACCGGCCTGCCACCGGGTTGTGCGTTCGCGCCGCGCTGTGCCTTTGCCGACGGCCAGTGTCGCGTGGACTCTCCGCCCTTCGTCACCCGCCGTCCGGGCCATTCCGTGGCGTGCTGGCATAGTGATCGTCTCTACGGAGGCGGACATGGCTGACGGGCCGTTGCTTGAAGTTACCGACCTCAAGAAGCATTTTGCGGTCCGCACCGGCCTGCTGCGCCGCCAGTCCGGTACGGTGTTCGCGGTCGACGGGGTCAGCTTCACCGTCGCCGCCGGCGAAACCCTTGGCCTCGTCGGCGAGAGCGGCTGTGGCAAGTCGACCGTCGCACGCACCGTGATGCGGCTGGTCGAACCGACGTCCGGCACGATTACGCTCGATGGGGCGGATATCACCCATCTCGACAAATCCGCGCTGCGGCCGTTCCGCCGCAAGATGCAGATTATCTTTCAGGACCCGTTCTCCTCGCTCAATCCCCGCATGACCGCGGGAGATATAGTGCGCGAACCGATCGCCTTCCACGGCCTTGCCGCAGGGAAGGCGGCCGATGAGCGCGTCGCCGCGTTGTTCGAGCAGGTCGGCCTGCGCACCGCACAGATGCGGTTGTTCCCGCACCAGTTCTCCGGTGGCCAGCGCCAACGTATCAGCATCGCCCGCGCCCTCGCGCTCGATCCGCGCCTGATCGTCGGCGACGAACCGGTCTCGGCGCTGGACGTATCGATCCAGGCGCAGGTCATCAACCTGCTGATGGATCTGCAGCGCCAGTACGGGCTGGCCTATTTGTTCATCGCCCATGATCTTGCGGTCGTGGAACATATCAGCCACCGGGTCGCCGTGATGTATCTCGGCAAGATCGTCGAGATGGCCGACAAGTTCTCGTTGTTCCGCAATCCCCAGCACCCGTATACCGAGGCGCTGCTGGCCGCCGTGCCGGTGCCGAACCCGCGCGTCAAACGCAAGCGGCAACTGCTCGATGGCGACGTTCCCAGCCCTATGAACCCGCCGCCGGGATGCGCCTTTCACACGCGCTGCCCGTTTGTGGAGGCGCGGTGTCGGGTGGAGACGCCGATCTTGCGCGAACTGGCGCCGGGGCATGTCGCGGCGTGCCACCGACACGGCTAGACAAGTAGAAGAAAGCGCTTCTTTTTGAAAAAAGAAGCAAGAACTTTCTATCCGTGGCCGATACGGGTGGAAGACAGGCCCATGCCGAAGCGCAAGTCCTTGGTATCGCGGAAGCTGGGCCAGCGCCTGGCCGATCAGCACCCTACAGCGCGCTCAGGAACGAACGAGCCAAAACATCTACGAAATCAGCGCGAATCGGCGCTATATCACAGACGATTGAAAATGAGGGGATTCGTGAGCTCAGTGAGAGTCAGAAATTCTCGGGGTTGGTATTAAAGTGGTTGGATCAGCGGCCTTCGATCTCGCCGCACTCACTGGCGAAGCCCAAAATCCCGCGTGATCGCAACGCGGTCGATTGCCTGCGGCGCAAGCAAGATTGTGCAAATTACCGATGGTCGCTGATCCAAAATCGACAAGTGTGGGGGATCAAAGGGGCGTGCCCCGTCGCGCGAATGCGCGCTGCGCACGACGCCGCCGGAGGCGCGCTTGCCTTCGCTTGGCTTTACCAGTTGGTGAAGCTGCCGTCGCGGCGGTGGAGGTGGGGGGCCTCCCAGAAGCGGAAGGCTTCGTGTTTGACGCGGTCTTCGTCGACTTCGACGCCGAGGCCGGGGGCGTCGGGGACGATGTATTCGGCGCCGTCCTGGACGATTTGGACGGGGAAGTAGTCGGCGCTGTTGAAGCCGAGATGGGCTTCGGTGGGGGTGCTGCGGACTTCGAGCCAGGCGAAATTCGCGACGGCGGCGGACATGTGGACGGTGGCGGCGGTGCAGACCGGGCCGAGGGGGTTGTGCGGCATCAGATCGACGTAGTGTGCCTCGCTCCAGCCGGCGACTTTCATGGCTTCGGTGAAGCCGCCGACGTTGCAGATGTCGATGCGGTTGAACTGGTGGATGTCGCGCTCGATGTAGGGCAGGAATTGCCATTTGCTGGCGAATTCCTCGCCGATGGCGAAGGGGATGTCGGTCATTCGGCGTAGCGCCTCGTAGGCCTCGGGGGTTTCGTCGCGGATCGGTTCCTCCAGGAAATCGAGCGTGCCGCGGGGCATTTTCTGGCAGAAGCTGGCGGCCTCGGCGACGGAGAGGCGGTGGTGGTAGTCGACGCCGAGGACGACGCTGTCACCGAGTTCGGCGCGGGCCTGGGCGCACCATCGGGCGGTGACGGCGATGGACTCGCGCGGCTCATACACGGCCTTCGCATCGTGATCGGCGCAGGATAGCCGCATGCAGGTCCAGCCGGCCGCCATCAGAAGTTTGGCCTGGGCGATCATGTCCGGCCCTGGCGGGGCGGAAGTTGTCGCGAAGGTCGGAATACGATCGCGCTGCTTGCCGCCCAGCAGTTGATAGACGGGGACGCCGAGGGCCTTGCCCTTGATGTCGTGCAGGGCAATATCGATCGCCGAGATCGCCGCGGTCAGGACGCGGCCACCCTCGAAATACTGGCTGCGATACATCTCCTGCCACAAGGCGCCGGCACGCATCGGGTCGCGCCCGATCAGGAATTGCGCGTAGTGCTCGACGGCGCCGGCCACCGCACGCTCGCGGCCGGACAGGCCGGACTCGCCCCAACCGTAGAGGCCCTCGTCAGTCTCGACCTTCACCAGCAACTGATTGCGAATGCCAATCCAGGCGGGATAAGCGACGATACGCGTGATCTTCATGACGTGCTCCTGCGGATGGTGGAGGAAAGGAAGGCCAGGCTCTGCCGTCGCCGCGCAAGCGGCGCGTCGGAGGACACGGCGAGGCTTTGCCTCGCCTCCGCCAAAGGCAGAGCCTTTGGAATCCACTACTTTTAGAGTGGCCTTCTGAAGAGGGGGCTGAGGAGATGTTTCGACAGCACCTTCGCCCCCTCTTCAGAAGGCCACTTAAGTCCGGGGTTCTAAGGGCTTCGCCATTAGTGGGGTCGAGGGGCAAAGCCCCCGCCTTTCTTACCCCAGCATCCGCCCGGCCACGGCGTCGAGTTTGCGGATGAGTTCGGGGTTGCGTTTATCGGGGCTGGTGATGATGGCGTGGTCGAGCGCGCGGTCGCAGCCGGCGGGGCAGAGGCCGCGGGGGGCGCCGATTGTGGGCATGACGGCTTTGACGAGGCTGCGTCCGTTATCGGCGTTGCCGAGGAGGGCTTTGACGACGGTTTCGACGGTGACGTGGTCGTGGTCGGGGTGCCAGCAGTCGAAATCGGTGACCATGGCGACGGTAGCGTAGCAGAGTTCGGCTTCGCGGGCGAGTTTGGCTTCGGGCATGTTGGTCATGCCGATGACCGAGCAGCCCCAGGAGCGGTAAAGCTCGCTTTCGGCTTTGGTGGAGAATTGCGGGCCTTCCATGACGAGGTAGGTGCCGCCGCGGGTGACGGGGAGGCCGAGGCCGATGGCGGCGGCTTCGAGGGCGTCGCCGAGGCGGGGGCAGGTGGGGTGGGCGACGGAGACATGGGCGACGCAGCCGTCGCCGAAGAAGCTTTTTTCGCGGGCGAAGCTGCGGTCGATGAACTGGTCGACGATGACGAAATGGCCAGGCGCGAGTTCGGGTTTGAGGCTGCCGACGGCGGAGAGGGAGAGCACGTCGGTACAGCCGGCGCGTTTGAGGGCGTCGATATTGGCGCGGTAGTTGAGATGGGAGGGTGGCAGCTTGTGGCCGCGTCCGTGCCGGGGGAGGAAGACGCAGCGGACGCCGCCGAGGGTGCCTTCGAGCAGGTCGTCGGACGGGTCGCCCCAGGGGGTGGAGACTTTGCGCCAGGCTTTGTTTTCGAGGCCGTCGATATCGTAGAGGCCGGAGCCGCCGATGATGCCGATGACGGGCTGAATGATGTCAGATGCGGGCATTTTTATTCTCTCTGAAACGGCACCGCCGCACTCCCCGGGGGGGAATGCGGCGGTGGTTAGTGGCGCGGGAAGGCGGGATCAGTGATCGACGTCGGCCCAGATTTTGCGTTTCACCGCGTAGGTGACGCCGGTCATGAACAGGAGGAAGAGGACGATCTTGACGCCCATGGCCTTGCGCTGTTCGGTTTCCGGTTCGCCGATGAAGGCGAGGAAGGTGGTGAGGTCGCGGGCCATCTGCTGCACGGAGGCGGGGGTGCCGTCGCTGTAGGTGACACGCCCGTCGCTGAGCGGGGCGGTCATGGCGATCTGCCCGCCGAGGAAATAGCGGTTGTAGTTCATGCCGTCGCCCATTTTCATGGTCGCCGGCGGTTCGGAGTAGCCGGTGAGCAGGGCGTAGATGTAGTCGGCGCCGTGTTCGCGGGCCTTGATCATCAAGGTGAGATCGGGCGGCAGGGCGCCGTTCTGGGCGGCGCGGGCGGCTTTTTCGTTCGGGTAGGGCGAGCGGAAGGCGTCGGACGGCATACCGGGGCGTTCGTTCGGCGTGCCGTCATCGGCGATGTCGGCGATGGAGACGCTGGCGGCGATGGCCTTGATCTGCTCTTCCGACAGGCCGATGCCGGTGAGTTCGCGGTAATAGGCGTGTTTGAGGCCGTGGCAGGCCGAGCAGACTTCCTTGTAGACCTGGAAGCCGCGCTGGGCGGAGGCGCGGTCGAAGGTGCCGAACATGCCGGCGAAGCTCCAGGACTGCTTGGGCAGGGCCGGGGGATGCTCGGTGGCGGCAGTTGCGGAAGTGGCGAGGCTGCCGATCAGGGCGGCGGCGGCGGCGATATGAACCCAGCGCATCATGCGTGCTCCATCGGCTTGGCGGCGGCGCCTTGCGGCAGCGGTCCGCCTCCGCGCGGCAATACTGGTTTGCTGATGCTTTCGGGTAGCGGCAGCGGGGTTTCGAGTTTGCCGAGGATCGGCAGGATGACGAGGAAATGGGCGAAGTAGTAGATCGTGCCGATCCGTCCGAGGATCATCCAGATGCCTTCCGGCTTGTGCGCGCCGACCATGCCCAGAACGATGCAGGCGATCACGAGCAGGGCCAGGAACCAGCGGTAGATCGGGCGGAACTTGCAGGAGCGCACGGGCGAGGTGTCGAGCCAGGGGAGCACGAAGAGCAGGCCGATGGAGCCGAACATCATCAGCACGCCGCCGAGCTTGGAGGGCACGGAGCGGAGGATGGCGTAGAACGGCAGCAGGTACCATTCCGGCACGATTTCGGCGGGGGTCACCAGCGGGTTGGCCGGGATTTCGTTGTCCGCGGCGCCGAAGAAGTTGGGGGCGAAGAACACGACATAGGCGAAGATCAGCAGGAAGACGCAGACGCCGACGCTGTCCTTGATCGTGTAGTAAGGGTGGAAGGGCAGGGTGTCCTGCGGGCCCTTCACATCGATCCCGAGCGGGTTGTTGGAGCCGGTGACGTGCAGGGCGGCGACGTGCAGGAAGACGATGCCGACGAGGACGAAGGGCAGGAGGTAGTGCAGGCTGAAGAAGCGGTTCAGCGTCGGGTTGGCGACCGAGAAGCCGCCCCAGAGCCAGGTGACGACGGGTTCGCCGACGAGGGGGATGGCGGAGAACAGGTTGGTGATGACGGTGGCGCCCCAGTAGGACATCTGGCCCCAGGGCAGCACGTAGCCGAGGAAGGAGGTGGCCATCATGATGAGGAGGATGACGACGCCGATGATCCAGAGCAGTTCGCGGGGCGCCTTGTAGGAGCCGTAATAGAGGCCGCGGAAGATGTGGATATAGGTGACGAGGAAGAACATCGAGGCGCCGTTGGCGTGGACGTAGCGGATCAGCCAGCCGTAGTTCACGTCGCGCATGATGCGCTGGACGCTGTCGAACGCCATCGAGGTGTGGGCGGTGTAGTTCATCGCCAGGACGACGCCGGTGACGATCATGATGACGAGGGAGATCATCGCGAGGGCGCCGAAATTCCAGAAGTAGTTGAAATTCTTGGGCGTCGGGAAGACCCCGTATTCCTTCTGCATCATCGTGAAGATGGGCAGACGGCTGTCGATCCAGTTGATCACCGGGTTCGGGAATTCGCTCTTGTGCAGGCCGGCCATTTTCGTGTGCTCCGCTCAGACGGCTGGAAATATGCGACGGACTTGGTCGTGTAGTGGGGTCACCGTCAGCCGATCTTGATCCTGGTATCCGTGAGATAGGCGTAGGGCGGCACCGGCAGGTTGGCCGGGGCGGGGCCGACGCGGACGCGGCCGGAGGTGTCGTACTGGCTGCCGTGGCAGGGGCAGAACCAGCCGCCGTAGTCGCCGCGCTGGTCTGACGGGCGGTTGCCGATCGGCACGCAGCCGAGATGGGTGCAGACGCCGACCACGACCAGCCATTTCTCGTGGCCGGACTTGACGCGATCCTTGTCGGATTGCGGGTCGGTCAGTTGTTTCATGGTGACGTCGCCGGCGGATTTGATTTCGTCGGGCGTGCGGTGGCGCAGGAAGACGGGTTTGCCGCGCCACATGACGGTGATCGCCTGGCCGAGTTGGATCGGCGCGAGGTCGATCTCGATGGAGGACAGCGCGAGGGTGTCCTTGGCGGGGTTCATACTGTCGATCAGCGGCCACGCCATCGCGACACCACCGACCGCCGCCCCGGCCCCCGCAACGAGCTTCAGGAAGTCCCGCTTGGTCACGCCGTCAGCGCCGTGTCCTGTCGCAGTCGTCGATTCGGCCATCGTACCCTCTTTGCACGCCTCACTGCTCAGTCAGCCGCCATGCCGCCACTTCGGGCGACGCATGGCACATCGCAGCCGGCAACCGGACGCGATGTACGCCATTCTAGGGTGCACACTTCGCCCCTGCAACATGCGGTGTTCTTTCGCTACACTGGGCGACCCATACCGGAGCCGCGCCGATGACCGAAACTGCCTCGCCACCGCCCCATATCGCCTTGCAGGATCCGGCGCGCGCCTGGTTCGAGGCGTTGCGGGACCGGCTTTGCGCCGCGTTCGAGGCGATCGAGGACGCGCAGGATGGTCCGTTGTCGGATCGGGCGGCCGGGCGTTTTGTGCGCAGCGCATGGCAGCGCCCCACCGAGGATGGCAGCCCCGGTGGCGGCGGGGTGATGAGCGTGATGCGCGGGCGGGTGTTCGAGAAGGTTGGCGTCAATGTCTCGACCGTGTCGGGCGAGTTCAGCCCGGATTTCCGCGCCCAGATCCCTGGTGCGGACCGTGATCCACGGTTCTGGGCGTCCGGCATTTCGGTGGTGGCGCATATGCAGAGCCCGCTGGTGCCGGCGGCGCATTTCAATACGCGCATGCTGGTGACGACCAAGGGCTGGTTCGGTGGCGGCGGCGATCTGACGCCGATGCGCCTCGACACGGCCGAGGCGCGCGCCGATGCGGCTGAGTTTCACGCGGGGTTCCGTGAGGCCTGCGATCGGCACGACCTGACCTATTATCCGAAGTTCAAGGAATGGTGCGACCGCTACTTCTTCCTGCCGCATCGCAACGAGGCGCGCGGGACGGGCGGCATCTTCTTCGATCATCATTTCACCGGGAATGCCGAGTCGGACTTCGCGTTCACGCGCGATGTGGGCGAGGCGTTTCTCGATGTCTATCCGCGTATTGTCCGATCGCGGATGGCGGCGCCGTGGACGGCGGAGGAACGCGAGCACCAGTTGGTTCGGCGGGGCCGCTATGTCGAGTTCAACCTGATCCACGACCGCGGGACGCTGTTCGGGCTCAAGACGGGCGGCAATGTGGAGGCGATCCTGATGAGTTTGCCGCCGGAGGTGCGTTGGCCGTAGGGGGCTATGGCGTGAGGCCCGCTATTGCGTGAGATTGGGACGGAACAGCGGCGTACCGCGCAGGGTGAACCCGCCGATGGCGGCCTGCCCCGTGGGTCCCGCGAGCCAGTCGGCCAGGGTGCGGGCGGCGGCGCTTTGGACGTGCGGGTGGCGTTGCGGGTTGAGTTCGATGACGCTGTAGCGGTTGATCATGCGGGGATCGCCGGCGACCTGCTCGACGAGATCGCGGCGGTTGGCGAAGGCGAGCCAGGTGCCGCGATCCGTCAGGGTGATGGCGCCGATGGCGGCGGCCATGTTGAGGGCGGCGCCCATGCCACCGCCGATGTCGCGATACCACGGTTGGCCTGTTGGATTGATGGCGGCCTGTTGCCAGAGGCGCTTTTCCAGCGCGTCGGTGCCGCTGCGGTCGCCGCGGGAGACGAAGGGTGCCTGGGCGGCGGCGATGGCACGGAAGGCGGTGACGACGTCGCGTCCGCCGGCGATGCGGGCAGGGTCGTCCTTGGGACCGACGAGGAGAAAATCGTTCCAGGCGATGGCGCGGCGGTTGATGCCGTGGCCGGCGGCGATGAAGGCGACTTCGGCCTCGGGGTCGTGGACGAAGACGAGGTCGGCGTCGCCACGGGCGGCGGTGGCGAGGGCCTGGCCGGTGCCTTGGGCGACGACTTTGACGACGATCCCGGTGGCTGCGGTGAATGCCGGCAGGATGTGGGCGAGCAGGCCGGAATTTTCGACCGAGGTGGTGGAGGCCAGCACGATGGTTGACGCCTGGGCGGGGAAGGTGGCCAGCAGCAGGAGGAGAATGCAGGTCCTCATTTGCGCTCGCCCGCGAGGATGAGGACGGTGGCGCTCACGCTGACGCTGATGCCGATGAGCACCATGCCGAGCGCCAAGGCGAGGTCGAGATTGCCCTTGCTGGTTTCGAGGGCAATGGTCGTCGTCATCGTGCGCGTGTGGCCGGCGATGTTGCCGCCGACGATCAGGACGGCGCCGACTTCGGAAATGGTGCGGCCGAAGCCGGCGACGACGGCGGTGGCGACGTGGCGGCGGGCGATGCGCAGCAGATGGGGGAGGGCGCGCAGGCGGGAGGCGCCGGCGGCCTGCATCGTGCGTCCGTGGGCGGCCCAGGCGGCGTCGAGTGCGCGATGGGCGAGGGCGACGACGATCGGGGTGGCCAGGATGGTTTCGGCCAGCACCATCGCCTGGGGGGTGAACAGCCAGCCGAGATCGCCGAGCGGGCCGGCGCGGGAGAGCAGCAGATAGAGCGCGAGGCCGACGACGACGGGCGGCAGGCCGAGCAGGGCGTTGACCAGGACGATCAGGGGGCGCCGGCCGGGAAACCGCGCCAGGGCCAGCAGCGCGGCCAGGGGAATGCCGAGCAGGGCTGCCAACAGCGCCGCCGAGCCGCTGACGGTGAGCGACACGGCGATGACGGGGAGGAACGACTCCATGCGGCTATTGCAGCAACGACTGGGTTTTCACCAGCCGGGCGTAGAGGCCGTCCTGCTCCATCAGTTCGGCGTGGCTGCCCTGTTCGACGGCGCGGCCCTCGGCCATCGCGATCACCAGATCGGCGTCGCGCACGGTGGAGAGGCGATGGGCGACGACGATGGTGGTGCGGCCCTGGCGCAAGGTGGTCAGGGCCTGTTGCACGAGGCGCTCGCTTTCGGCGTCGAGCGCGGAGGTGGCTTCGTCGAGGAGGAGAATGCGGGGATTGCGCAGCAAGGCGCGGGCGAGGGCGATGCGCTGGCGCTGGCCGCCGGAGAGCCGGCCGCCGCCGTGACCGACGATGGTGTCGTAGCCTAGCGGCAGGGCTTCGATGAAGCTGGCCGCCGCCGCCGCCTGGGCGGCGGCGCGGATGGCCGCGTCGTCAGCGCCCGGTTTGCCCATGCGGATATTGGCGGCGACCGTGTCGTCGAAGAGGAGGGAATCCTGGCCGACATAGGCGATGGCGTCGCGCAGGCTGGCCAAAGTGACGTCGCGGACGTCGGCGCCGTCGATGCGGATGGCGCCGGTGGCGGCCTCGTGCAGGCGGGGGATCAGGGCCAGGGCGGTTGATTTGCCGGCGCCGGAAGGGCCGACGAGGGCGATGGTCAGGCCGGGTTCGGCGATGAAGGACAGGCCGTGCAAGCCCATGCGGCCGTCGGGGTAGGCGAAGGAGACCGTGTCGAATTCGACGCGGCCGTGGCCGGGGGGGAGGGCGATGGCGGTGGGGGCGTCGACGATGCGGGGGGTCTCGTCGATGACGGCGAAGCAGCGGACGAGGCCGGCGAGGCCCTCCTGCAGGGCGGCGTTGAGGTTCCCCAATGCGCGCAGCGGGCGCGAGGCGATGAGGAGGGCGGTGACGAAACCGGTAAAATTGCCGAGGCCGCTGGCGCCGGTGGCGGCGCGCCAGCCGGCGAAGCCGATGACGGCGGCGACGGCGGCGCCGCCGAGCACTTCCAGCATCGGGTCGAGCCGGGCGCGGCCGCGGATCATGCGCATCAGCGAGCGGTAGAGCGCCTCGAACGCCGCCTGGGCGCGGGTGGTTTCGGCGGCTTCGAGGCGATAGGCGCGCACAATGCGGGCCTGGCTGAAACTTTCGTTGAGCAAGGCGGCGGCGTCGCCGGTGGTTTCCTGCATGGTGGCGGAGGCGCGGCGGATGCGGCGGCCGATGCGGTCCACGGGGATGGCGGCCATCGGGTAGAGCACGGCGGCGATCAGGCTGAGTTGCCAGTCGAGATAGAGCATCGAGGCGACCAGGCCGACCACGCCGACGGCGTCGCCGAGGCCGTTCACCGAGCGGATCATGGCTTCGCGGATGGTCACGGCGTCGGTCGTGAAGCGGGCGGCGAGTTGGGCGGGGGCCTCGCGTTCGACGCGGGCGAGATCGGCGCGCACGAGGTGGGAGAACATGCTGACCTGCACGTCGCGGATCACCTGCATGACCATGCGTTGCACCATCACTGTCTGGGCGTACCAGATGGCGGCCTTGATGGAGGTGACGATGACCACGAGGATCGGCACCTGGTAGAGGATGCGGCGGTCCTTGTTGGCGAACAGGGTGAAGGCGTGGTCGATGACGATCGGGTAGAGCGCCTGGATGCCGGCGAGCAGGACGGTCAGGACGAGGACCAGGCCGAGGCGGCTGCGGTAGCGCAGGACGTAGTCGCGCCAGAGCCGGAGCAGCAAGGGGCGCACGGCTTCGGTGGGCATCGCGGTTTTCATGCGCGGCGTGTATCAGTCCGCATGCGCCCGTTCAAATCGCACCCGCGGATTCTGGTTTATGTTGACCTTGATCTGGTCGGCGACGGGCTGATCAAGCTGCCGCTGATCCGGGCTTTGCGGCATGCGTTCCCGGATGGCGAGATCATCTGGGTGGCCGGGCGTGGGCCGAGCGCCTTTGCCGGGGCGTTGGCGCCGCTGGTCACGGGGTTGCTCGATCGGGTGGTCGAGCATGCCGGGCCGGATTTGCGCGCGGCGATTGGGCCGGGGCGCATCGACCTCATTCTGGATACACAAGGGCGGCTGGGCACGCTGGCGGGGCTGGCGTTGTTGCGACCGCGCCGGCTGGTGTCGATCGGGTTGCAGTATCCGAAGCCGCCGCACCTCGTGGCCCGGCTGCTGGCGTTGTTGGAGCGCGCGACCGGGGCGCCGGCGCGGCCGGAAGCGCCGCTGCATCTGCCTGCCGCGACCGTGGCGCTCGCCGCGCGCCTGTTGCCGGGCGGCGCCGTTTATGTCGCCCAGGCGATCGGGGCTGGTGGCCGGCACAAGGCGTGGCCGCGGGCGCAGCACGTCGCACTTGCCGAGGCGCTCGCCGCGACCGGGCGCACTCCGGTGCTGATCCTCGGCCCCGACGAGCATGCCGAGCATGCTGAACTCGCGGGCCGTCTCCCGACCGCCCGGTTTCCGCGCCAGGAGGCGCTGGCGATGGGGCATGACGCCGGCCCCGATCTGACCATCGCGCTGGCGCGGCTTTGCGTCGCCGGCGTGGCCGGGGATTGCGGTGGTGGGCATATGCTGGCCGCGTCCGGAACGCCGCTCGTCTCGCTGTTCGGCCCCACTGACCCGAGGAAATTCGCCCCCTCGGCGGGCCGGCTGGTTCTGCTGCGCGCCCAGGATTTTGCGGGTGGCGGCATGGCGGCCATCCCCGTGGCCGCAGTGCTCGCCGCCGTGGCCTCGGCCGCAAATCCTGCTTGACCGCCCCCCTCCCGGGCAGCGCATTCTCACGGCAACGATCAAACCAGGGAGGTAGCACGATGCGCCGCAGAACCTTGCTGCAATCCGGCACGGCCGCCGCGTTCACCGGCGGGCTCGCGGCACCCGCCCTGGGGCAGGGCATTTCCCGATCCGTGGCAACGGCACCAATGGCTGGTTCGGCTGGCCGGATGATCCGAAGATGGAAAGCCTGCGCGACGTCTGGCTCGACGCGCCCGATCGGCCAGCGCAGAAGAAAGCCTGCGAGGATTTGCAGTCCCATGCGTTCGAGCAGGTGCCGGTGATCCCGACCGGGCAATGGTTCTACCCGACCGCCTTCCGCGACACCATCACGGATGTCGTGCGCTCGGCGTTGATGTTCTCCTGGAACGTGAAGAAGACCTGAACATGACCGATCTCGCCCCGCTGCCACTGCCCGCCGGCATCAACTCCCGCCTGCTGCCCGGTATCAACGGGCTGACGATGCATATACTGGAAGCGGGGCATGAGACGCCCGGGCGGCCGTGCATTCTGTTGCTGCATGGATTTCCGGAGCTCGCGTTCAGCTGGCGCAAGATCATGCTGCCGTTGGCGGCTGCCGGGTATCATGTGGTCGCGCCCGATCTGCGCGGCTATGGGCGCACGACGGGGTGGGTGAACGCGTATGACACCGATCTGGCGCCGTTTCGGCCGTTGAATATTGTGCGGGACATGCTGGGGCTGCTGCATGCGCTGGGCCGTGATCATGTCGATGCGGTGGTGGGGCATGATTATGGATCGCCGTGCGCGGCCTGGTGTGCGCTGGTGCGGCCGGATGTGTTTCGGTCCGTGGCGCTGATGAGTGCGCCGTTTGCGGGGCCGCCGCGGATTGGTGCGGCGCACCCAAAGAGCGATGTTCACGCGGAACTTGCGGCGTTGGCGCGGCCGCGCAAGCACTATCAGTGGTACTATTCCACCCGCGAGGCCAACGCGAACATGCACCAGGCGAAACAGGGGCTCCGGGCGTTCATTCGCGCCTATTACCACCACAAGAGTGCGGACTGGGCGGGGAACCGGCCGTTCAAGCTGGCGGGGTGGACCGCCACGGAACTGGCGAAGATGCCGACGTACTACATCATGGATCTCGGCGAGGGGATGGCGGAGACGGTCGCGCAGGAGATGCCGGCGGGGGAGGCGGTGTGGCTGACTGATGCCGAGTTGGCTGTTTATGCCGGGGAGTATGGGCGGACGGGGTTCCAGGGCGGGCTGCAATCCTATCGGTGCGGCACGACTGGGATGTTCACGTCCGAGCTTGAGATTTTCTCGGGTCGCAGCATCGATCAGCCGTCATGCTTTATCGCGGGGGCGTCGGATTGGGGCATTCAACAGCGGCCGGGGTCGCTGGAGGCGATGCAGGGTGTTGCGTGCACGGATATGCGGTCTTGCGACCTGATCGAGGGGGCGGGGCATTGGGTGCAGCAGGAACAGCCGGCGGCGGTGGTGGCGAAGCTGCTGGGGTTTCTCAAGGGCTAGGCGAAGGCAAGCGCGCGCCTGACGCGGCAGGGCAATCGGGTGAAGGCTCAAGCCGCAATCAAGGCTCCGCCGGCAAAGGGGCACGCCCCTTTGATCCCCCCGACTGCTGGCGCCGCAGGCAATCGACATCTCGGATCGTATTGCATCGTGCGGGAGTTTGGGCTTCGCCAGTGAATGCGGCGAGATCGCGGGTGCCTCACCCGAAAGCCGTCCGACCGGCCGCGAGCAGTCCGGGGTTCCAAGGGCCCTCGGCCCTTGGCCGGCGGAGCCTTGATTGCCTTGCCTTGCGGACCGCCTGGCAAGCGTTCATGATGGCGCGGTTCGGGATATCCCGCGCGGGAGAGGGTGGGGCGCCGGGTTCGGCAAAACCACCGCCGAAGGCGCAACCGGCCCCCGGAAACGCTCAGGCACAAGGGACCGCGTGTGGAGAAAGAATCTCTGGAAAGCCGGCCCGCAGGTGGGTCGCACCGACGGAGTAAGGGCGGCTGGTAGCCGCGTGAATCTCTCAGGTTTCCGTGACAGAGGGGGGTCGTTCCTGCCGGTATTTTGCCGGCGGGCGACCTGTCTGTGCGGAGTATTCCTGTGTCGCAAAATGAATCCGAGCTGAAGACCACGCCGCTCGACGCGCTGCATCGTGAGCTTGGCGCGCGCATGGTGCCGTTCGCGGGCTATGCGATGCCGGTGCAGTATCCGGCCGGTGTGTTGACCGAGCATCTGCATTGCCGGGCGCAGGCGGCGTTGTTCGACGTGTCGCATATGGGCCAGGGCAGCCTGTTCGGCGCCGGCGCCGCGGCGGCGCTGGAGGCGCTGGTGCCTGGCGACATGACCGGCCTCAAGCCCGGGCGGCAGCGTTACACGATCCTGACGACGGCATCGGGCGCCATTCTCGATGATCTCATGGTGGCCAATCTCGGTGCCGACCGGTTGTTTCTCGTCGTCAACGCGAGCCGCAAGGATGTCGATTATCCGCATATCCAGGCGCATCTGCCGACCGGGGTGCGGCTGGAGCGCCATGAGGATCGCGCGCTGCTGGCCTTGCAGGGGCCGGCGGCGGTGACAGCGTTGGCGCGGCTCGCGCCCGCCGTGGCCGCGCTGCCGTTCATGGGGTTCGCGGCGGTGTCGATCGCCGGGGCCGGCTGTTTTGTTTCGCGCTCTGGCTATACCGGCGAGGACGGGTTCGAAATCTCCGTGCCCGCCGGGCAGGCCGAGCCGCTGGCGCGGGCGTTGCTGGCCCAACCCGAAGTGATGCCGGCGGGCCTTGGCGCGCGCGACAGCCTGCGGCTCGAAGCCGGGCTGTGCCTCTATGGCAATGACATCGACGAGACCACCAACCCCGTCGAGGCGGCGCTGACCTGGGTGATCTCGAAGCGCCGCAAAATGGAGTGGAATTTCATCGGCGCCGCGCCGATCCGCGCCATGCTTGAAGGCGGCCCGCCGCGCCTGCGCGTCGGCATCCGGCCGGACGGGCGGGCGCCGGCGCGTGGCCATACCGAGATCGTCGATATCAACGGTGCGCCGCTCGGCATGATCACCTCCGGCGGCTTCGGGCCGACCGCCAACGCGCCGATCGCCATGGGCTATGTCCGCGCCGACCATGCCGCCGATGGCACCGAAATCCATCTGATCGTGCGCGGCAAACCGCTGCCCGCCCGCGTCGCCGCCACCCCGTTCGTTCCCCATCGCTACGTTCGCTGAAGGAATTTGTGTCATGACCGCACTGCGTTTCACCAAAGACCATGAATGGGTTCGCCTCGATGGCGCCATCGCCACCGTGGGGATCACCGACCACGCGCAGGACGCGCTTGGCGACGTGGTGTTCGTCGAACTGCCGGAGCCCGGGCGCGAGGTCGAGGAGGGCGAGGCCTGTGCCGTGGTTGAGAGTGTGAAGGCGGCGTCGGACGTGTATGCGCCGCTCACGGGCCGGGTGGTTGAGAGCAATCAGGAAATCGTTGACGATCCTGCCTTGGTCAATCGTGAATCGGGTGGTGCCGGCTGGTTCTTCAAGCTGGCGCTGGCCGACGTGGCCGCCTTCGACGCGCTGCTGGATGAGGATGGCTACAAGGCGTTCCTGGAGACGATTTGATGGACGCGCTCACCGAGCTGGCCGCGCTCGAAGCGGCCGACAGCTTCGTTGCTCGCCATGTCGCGCCGTCCGAGGCGGATATCGCCGACATGCTCGTTGTGGTCGGGGCGGTGACGCTTGATGACCTCGCGGCCAAGACCGTGCCCGGCAGCATTCGCGCCCAGCAGGCGATGAACCTGCCGGCGGCGATCGACGAAGCTGGCGCGATTGCCGAATTGCGCGGCCTCGCGGCGCGCAACGTGTTGAAGAAGTCGCTGATCGGGCTCGGTTATCACGGCACGCACACGCCGCCGGTGGTGCTGCGCAACGTGCTGGAGAATCCCGGCTGGTACACGGCGTACACGCCCTATCAGGCGGAAATCGCACAGGGGCGGCTGGAGGCGCTGGTCAATTTCCAGACGATGATCTGCGAGTTGACGGGGATGGAAATCTCGAACGCCTCGCTGCTGGACGAGGCGACGGCCGCGGCCGAGGCGATGCACATGGCGCATGGCGCGGCCAAGGCGAAGAGCGACGTGATCGCGGTCGCGTCTGACCTGCACCCGCAAACCCGCGCCGTGCTGGCGACGCGCGCCTGGCCGCTGGGCATCACGCTGGTCGATGTCCCCGCGGGCGATGCGGCGGCGATCCGTGCGGCCAAGCCGTTCGCCGTGGTGCTGCAATATCCCGGCTCGACCGGGGCCGTGCGCGATCTGCGCGACGAGATCGAGACCGCGCATGAGGCAGGCGCGCTGGCGATTGTTGCCGCTGATATCCTGTCGCTGACGCTGCTGACGCCGCCTGGCGAGATGGGCGCGGATGTTGTTGTCGGCTCGTCCCAGCGTTTCGGCGTGCCGATGGGTTTCGGCGGTCCACATGCCGGGTTCTTCGCGACCTCCGATCGCTACAAGCGCAGCATGCCCGGGCGGCTCGTTGGCGTCAGTGTGGATGCGGCGGGGCAGCCGGCGATGCGCCTCGCGTTGCAGACGCGCGAACAGCATATCCGCCGGGAGAAGGCGACCTCGAACATCTGCACCGCGCAGGTGCTGCTGGCCGTGATGGCGGCGATGTATGCGGTGTGGCATGGGCCGGCCGGGCTCACGCGGATCGCGCGCCGGGTGAATTTGCAGGCACGGCTGCTGGCGGACGCGGCGAAGCAGGGCGGCTACGGGCTGCGCTCCACGTCGTTCTTCGACACGCTGGCGCTCGAAGCGGGCGGGCGGGCCGACGGGCTGATGCAATCGGCCGAGGCGGCGGGCTTCAACCTGCGGCGGATCGACGCGACCGGCGTGGGCATCGCGCTCGACGAGACGGTCACCCGCGAGGACCTCGAACGCCTCGCCGGGCTGCTCGGCGGGAAACTCGGTGTCGCGGCACCGGGGATTCCCGACAACGCGCGGCGCGTCTCGACCTTCCTGCAACAGAACGTCTTCAACGCCTATCACGCCGAGCACGAGATGCTGCGCTACCTCAAGCGCCTCGAAGACAAGGACGTGGCGCTCAACCGCTCGATGATCCCGCTCGGCTCCTGCACGATGAAGCTGAACGCGACGGCGGAGATGATCCCGGTCTCGCTGCCCGGTTTCGCCGACATGCATCCCTTCGCGCCGGCCGATCAGACGGTCGGGTACAAGGAGATGATCGACCGGCTGACCGGCTGGCTGTGCGAGGCGACCGGGTTTGCCGGCGTGTCGATCCAGCCGAACGCGGGCAGCCAGGGCGAGTATGCCGGGCTGCTGGCGATCCGCGCCTGGCACGAAAGCCGCGGCGAGGGCGCGCGCGATATCTGCCTGATCCCGTCGAGCGCGCATGGCACCAACCCCGCGAGTGCCGCGATGGCCGGCTATCGGGTGATCGTCACCGCCTGCGACAAGGACGGCAATGTCGATGTCGGCGATCTCGCCGCCAAGGCCGCGCAGGCTGGCGGAAAACTGGCGGCGCTGATGATCACCTACCCGTCGACGCATGGCGTGTTCGAGGAGGAAATCCGCGACATCTGCCGGATCATCCACGACCAGGGCGGCCAGGTTTACATGGATGGCGCGAACATGAACGCGCAGGTGGGCCTCACCAGCCCGGGCGCGATCGGGGCGGATGTCTGCCATTTGAACCTGCACAAGACGTTCTGCATTCCGCATGGCGGCGGCGGGCCGGGCGTCGGGCCGGTCTGCGTGGCGGCGCATCTGCTGCCGTTCCTGCCGAACCATCCGCTGCGCGCGGATGCGGGGCCCGCGACCAGCTATGGCCCGGTGTCGGCGGCGCCCTATGGCAGCGCGCTGATCCTGCCGATCAGCTACGCCTATATCCGCATGATGGGCGCGGCGGGACTGGCGCGGGCGACCGAGGTTGCCATCCTCAATGCCAACTACGTGGCGCGGCGTTTGGCACCGTATTTCCCGATCCTCTACACGGCGAAATCCGGCATGGTTGCGCATGAGTGCATCATCGATTGCCGCGGTTTCGCCGCTGATTCAGGCGTGCAGGTGGAGGATATCGCCAAGCGCCTGCAGGATTACGGCTATCACGCGCCGACCATGTCGTGGCCGGTGGCCGGCACCCTGATGATCGAACCGACCGAGAGCGAATCTAAACCGGAAATCGACCGATTCTGCGACGCGATGATCGCCATCCGGGACGAAATCGCCGCCATTGCCGCAGGAACGTTCGACCGTACGGACAACCCCCTGAAACGGGCGCCGCATACCGCGCGGGAGGTTATGGCCAACGTGTGGACGCATGCCTACACGCGGGAACAGGCGGCTTTTCCACTGCCTTGGGTGGCTACGTCGAAATACTGGCCACCGGTCAAACGAGTGGATAATGTCTACGGCGACCGCAATCTAATATGCACCTGCGCACCGCTGG
>JAYTUU010000072.1:0-25210 GCA_043744375.1 Rhodospirillales bacterium
TCCAATTTGTTCCCAGGAAATCAAAACGCCGCCCTTTCATTTGATCAACTAAAGAATATCATGTAATGACTTTAAAGTTCTAAACTGGCGCATCGGGAGGGTCAAGCCGGCGCACCGTTACGCTGCGGCCAATGGCTTGACGCGGGACTGTCATTTCCCTAGATATATAATATCGGTTTTCCGGTCCTCGTGATTTGTCCGGCCGGATTGCGGCGAGGTGAAATAAGCGCGCTAAAGAGGCCAGCGGACAGCCATGTCCGCTGCATCTGAGGGTCGGCCCATCTTAGTACAGGGCCAAAAACCATGACCAAATCTGCCAAAGCCTACCGCCCCGCGACGATATTGGTGCAAGGCGGGCTCGATCGGTCGCCGCATGGCGAAACCGCCGAAGCGCTCTACCTCACCTCCGGCTTTGTTTATGACAGCGCCGAGCAGGCCGAGGCGACGTTCGCCGGCCATGTCCAGCATTTCCAGTATTCGCGCTTCGGCAATCCGACGGTGGCCATGCTCGAAGCGCGGCTGGCGCTGGTCGAGGGTGCCGAGGCGTGCCGGGCCACGGCGACGGGCATGGCGGCGGTGCATGCGGCGCTGCTCTCCCATCTCAAAACCGGCGATCGCGTGGTGGCGTCGCGCGCGCTGTTCGGCTCGTGCCACTGGATCGTCTCGACGCTGCTGCCGCGCTACGGCATCGCCACCGAGTTCGTCGATGGCGGCGATCTGGCGCAATGGCGTGCTGCCCTCGCGACGCCGGCCAACCTGGTGCTGCTGGAAACGCCATCCAACCCGATGCTGGACATCGTCGATCTCGCCGCCGTCTGCACGCTGGCGCATGCGGCCGGCGCGATCGTCGTGGTCGACAACGTGTTCGCCACGCCGCTGCTGCAGAAACCGCTGCTCGCCGGGGCGGATGTGGTCGTCTATTCCTGCACCAAGCATATCGATGGCCAGGGCCGGGTGCTCGGCGGCGCCGTGCTCGGGCGCAAGAAATGGGTGGAGGACATTTTGCAGCCGTTCATCCGCAACACCGGCCCCGCGCTCTCGCCGTTCAACGCCTGGCTGCTGCTGAAGGGCATCGAAACCCTGGCGCTGCGGGTGGATGCCGGCTGCCGGTCGGCCGCCGCGATCGCTGATTTTCTTGCCGCCCAGCCGGGCATCGCGCGGGTCTGGTATCCGACGCGCGCCGATCATCCGCAGCAGGCGCTGGCGATGGCGCAGATGTCGGCCGGCGGCACGCTGGTGACGTTCGAGGTGGCGGGGGGCAAGGCGGCGGCGTTCCGCATGATGAACGCGTTCCGGCTGATCAAAGTCTCCAACAACCTCGGCGACTCCAAATCTCTGGCGACCCATCCGGCCACCACCACCCATATGCGCATCGGCGCCGAGGAGCGCGAGAGGCTGGGCATCACCGATGGGGTGATCCGCCTCTCCGTCGGGCTGGAGGATGTGGAGGACATCAAGGACGATCTCGCCGGCGGCCTGGTGGCACTCGCCATGCGCGACGCGGCGGACTAGAACAGCGGCATGACCGAGGACTACACCACCATCACCGAGGGCGTGCGCGTCAGCGTGCGCGCCTTCTATCTGGTCGACCAGTCGGACCCGGACGAGCGCAGGTTCGTCTGGGCCTACCGTGTGCGCATCGAGAACCAGGGCCGCGCCACCGTGCAACTGCTCAAGCGCACCTGGCAGATCACCGACGCCACCGGCCGCACCCAGCGCATCCACGGCGACGGCGTGATCGGCCAGACGCCGGTGCTCGCGCCGGGCGAGGTCTATGAATACACCTCCGGCACGCCGCTGGAGACGCCCTCGGGCTTCATGCGCGGCGCCTACCACATGATCGACCGCGCCACCGGGGCGCCGTTCGACGTTGCCATCCCCGCCTTCAGCCTCGACAGCCCGCACCAGCCGGGGCGCGTGCATTAAGACTCGCCTTGCGGGATCGTTTCATGCCCCCATATCGCCGATTCGGTATCGCAGGCCTTTCAATCGCGGCGCCGTGCATCGGGGATCGCAGAGATGAACGTCGCCACCGCCAAGTCCCGCCTCGCCAAGCAGCCGACCGGCCAACCGTCACGCCCGACGCGTGAGGAAGCCGAGGCCGCCGTGCGCACGCTGCTGCGCTGGGCCGGCGACGACCCGGATCGCGAGGGCCTGGTCGGCACGCCCGATCGTGTCGTGCGCTCCTATGAGGAGTTCTTCGCCGGCTACGAGGTCGATCCGGTGGCGCTGCTCGAACGCACCTTCGAGGAAACCGACGGCTATGACGAGATTGTGTTGCTGCGCGATATCCGCCTGGAAAGCTATTGCGAGCACCACGTCGTCCCGATCATCGGGCGCGCCCACGTGGCCTACTTGCCGCATCGCCGCGTCGTCGGCATCTCCAAGCTCGCCCGCGTCGTCGAGGCCTATGCCAAGCGCCTGCAGATCCAGGAGAAGATGACCGCGCAGATCGCCAACACCATCAACGACGTGCTGCAACCGCGCGGCGTGGCGGTGATCATCGAGGCGCAGCACCAGTGCATGACGACGCGCGGCATTCGCAAGCCCGGCGTGTCCATGGTGACCAGCCGCATGCTCGGCGCCTTCCGCGACGATCCGACGACGCGGCGGGAGCTGCTCGCCATGATCGGCCGCAGCCCGGCCGGCGGCGGCGAATAGAAGGCGGGGTAGAAAGAAAAATCGCGCGGCGGGAGAATAAATACCCGGCGTCAACGGTCTTATGTTCAATAGCCTCATGGGAACCCCGACCGTACCGCCGCCCGTCCCTCCTTCGCGCCTCACCCGCCGCGCCCTGTTCGCCGCAGTGCTCCCAGTCGCAATGTCCGACGGGCTGCGCGATGGCGGCACCGCCAACGACGTGGCAATGGTGACGATCCTGGAGTTCTCCTACCAACCCGCCAGCCTCGCCATCGCCGTCGGCCAGCGCGTGATCTGGACCAACGCGGACGAAGTTCCGCACAGCGTCGTCCACGCCGCCCACCCGCATGAATTCAAATCCCGCGTGCTCTTCCACGGCGAGCGTTTCAGTCACCGTTTCGAAACCCCCGGGCGCTATCACTACGTCTGCGGCGTCTACCGGCGCATGCAGGGCGTGATCGTCGTCGCCTGAGCCGGCCTCGTCGCCTGAGCCGGCGCGCGGGCGCACGCCCGATGGATTTTTCGGCGCCCGGCATGCGATAACCGCGGAGGAGCGAGATGGGGTGAAAAATGCGAACAACTGGCGAAATCGAGAACGACGTCCTGTTCGGCCATAACGGCTATCTGTTCCTGGCCTCCGGCGTCCACAAGGTGCTGGAGACGGTCACCGGCGAGCTGCCGATCAGCGCCGACTCCATCGCCAACTTCGCCGCCAACATCAAATCCCGCGCCGCCTGGGCGGCGCAGCACGCCAAAGGCTTCGTCCACGTCATCAACCCCGACAAGCAGTCGATCGCCCCCGAGGAATGGCCGCTGCAACCGCCGATGATCATCGCCGAGCGCTTCCTCGCCGCCGCCGCCGAGAGCGCTGAACATATCGACTTCCCGCTCGACGCCCTGCGCGCCCACAAGGCGGCCTCGCTCACCAAAATCGACACCCATATGTCCGATTTCGGCACCCTGGTCACCGTCTGCCGCCTCGTCGAACGCCTGACCGGCGCGTCCCAGGCCAGCCACTTCAGCCGGCTGACCGGGCGCTGCACGCGGATCATCAGCAAGCAGGGCGATCTCGGCTCCAAGGTCACCCCCCCGATCGCCGACGATCAGCCGGGCTTCGACGACCCGATGCCCGGCAAGCGCTTCAGCAACCTCGCGGTCAAGCGCAACAACGGCCTGGTCGATCTGCGTTTCAACCCGGAAGCGCCGTATCGCAAGCGGCTGATGCTGATCGGCGACTCCTTCGGCCGCGAGATGTGCCGCTTCCTGCCGTTCTTCTTCAGCGAGGTGCATTTCTTCCGCTCGCCCTATTTCCACCCGGAGATCGCCGCCGCCGTCGGCGCGGACTTCATCGTCACCAACTGCGTGGAACGCTACCTGAAGTCCACCCGGCTGGACGAGGAGCGGCCGTTCTTCTTCACCTACCCGCATGTCGGCGGCGAGCCGTACGCGATCAGCGCCGAATTCGCCGAGTGCCTGTCCGCCGTGATGAGCTATCCGCGCTCGCCCTATGTCGCCTTCGCCCGCAAGATGGGCCTGGTGACCTGACATCTTGCTGACCCTGCCGCCCATCGCCATCGCCGCCGTGCTCGGCAGTGCCGTGCTGCATGCCGGCTGGAACGTCGCGGTGCGGGCCCAGCGCGACCGCCGGCGCGAGATGGCGCTGATGGTGGTCGGCGCCGCCGTGCTCTGCGGCGTCCTTCTGCCGTTCCTCGACGCCCCCGCCCGCGCCTCCTGGCCCTATCTCGGCATCTCCGCCATTCTCCACGTGCTCTATTTCATCCTGATCGGCGAGGCCTATTCCCGCGGCAGCGTGTCCCTCGCCTATCCGCTGATGCGCGGCACCGCCCCGGTGCTCACCGCCGTCTTCGCGGTAGCCGTGCTCGGCGAGGCGCTGACGTCCTGGGGCTGGGCCGGCATCTTCGCGATCTCCACCGGCGTCATCCTGATGGCCCGACGCAGCGGCGACCCGGGCGAGACGGCGGCGATTCCGTTCGCGCTCGCCAACAGTCTGGTGATCGCCGCCTACACGCTGAACGACGCAATCGGCGCCCGCGCCTCGCTCTCCCCGGTCGCCTACACGCTGTGGGTGGAGCCGCTGTCGCTGGTCCCCGCCTTGCTGTGGCTGCTGCGCGGCCAACGCCTGAAACTGCCCGATCGCGCCGAAATGCTGCGCGGCCTCGGCGGCGGTGGCTGCTCGATGGCGGCCTACGCAATCGCGCTCTGGGCGATGACGATCGCGCCGATCGCCCCAGTCGCCGCCCTGCGCGAGACGGCAATGCTGTTCGGCGTCGCCTTCGCGCGCATTTTCCTCGGCGAACGGCCGGGACGGCGCGGCTGGGCGGGCATTCTGACGATCGCCGCGGGTGCCGCGATGCTGCGGCTGGGATAGGCAGGGAAAACATGGAACGAGACCATGGCAATCGGGTGAAGGGAAAGGCGGTGCCCAACCGTCATTGCGAGCCCTTGCGAAGCAATCCACCAGAGCCGCCCTTCTCGGCATTTCATCGTTGCCAAACGCGCGGTTGATCTGGACTTTTCCTTACCAGACGCATAACCTGCTCTTAATCAACACGTAATGTGCAAGCCTTATTGGACATACGGCATCGGAAGGAGGGGCTCCCATGAGCGAGGCACTCACAACGTCGGCCGGCGCGACAGCGGACGACTTCGATGAGGCATGGTATCTGGCCAAGTACCCGGATGTTGCCGCCTCCGTCGCCCATGGCGGCTGGAAATCCGGCCGTGAACACTATGAACGACTCGGTAAGAGCCACGGCCGTCTGGGCTCCGCCTCAGCCGCCAAGGCACCCGCCGCCGAGCCATCAGCCCCGCCTCCGGCCGCCCCGCGCGACGAAACCTTTAATGCCGAGTACTACGCCAGCAGCTACCCCCTGGCAGTCGACGAAGTGCGGCTCGGCGTGTCCTTCAGTCTGGAGGAGCACTATCGCAAGATCGGCCGGCATCGTGGCTATCTGCCGAACCGCAATGCCCTGCGGCTGGAAATCCCCGGCCGCTGGGCCTCGCGCTTCGGCGGCTTCTGGACCGATCAGGCCAACGCAGTCGATATCCTGAACGGACGGCTCGATCTCGGTTTCATCAAGCCGGAGCACGCGACGTTCATCCGCAAGTTCATCGAGGACGGCTACATTATCATCCCGAACGCCATCCCGAAGGACCTGCTCGACCGCGCCGAGGAGGAATTCGATCGCGCCTATTCGGGCGGAATTTCAGAGTTACTGTTCGGTGTGACCGGCATCGGCCACAAGGTGAATTGGATGCCGGAGGTCCTGACCAAACCGGCCAAGGCGCTCGACGTGCATTGGTTTTCCCCGGTTCTGCGCGACCTCATCTTCTCCCCCTCCGTGCTCGATCTCCTGCACGTCATCTTTGAACGCCGCGTGCTCGCAACCCAAACCCTCGGCTTCTGGCGTGGATCCCAACAGGAGGCGCATCAGGACTCGGCCTATGTCAACTACTCGCACCCGATGCAGTTCGCCGCGAGTTGGATCGCCTTGGAAGACGTGGCAGAGAACAGCGGCGAGCTGTTCTACTACGCTGGCAGCCAGAAACTACCGGAATATCTCTACATGGACAATTACAAGGGCGTCGAGGAAGCGGGCCGGCTGAACCCGAATACCAATTTCGACAAACCGATCCGTGAGCATGTTGCCGGTCTTCCGGTGGCGGCGGCGGCGCACGGTTTGCAGCGCGAGCGCTTCCTCGCCAAACGCGGTGACGTGCTGATCTGGGCCGCCGATCTCGCCCATGGCGGCAGCCGCATCTCCAGCGAGAAAACGCGCAAGAGCGTCGTGACCCATTATTGTCCGGCCGAGGCGGTGCCGTCCTATTTCGAGCGTTCCGCCGGGGGAAAGATCGAACGGCACGGCACCGCGTTCTACTCCTCCGGGCATTACCGGTTCAGCCCGCTGCAACGATGAAAGCCGGCGGACGCAGCGGCAGCGGACCGCCACCGCGCCCCGCCACCCTGTCATCCCGACGACCCTCGCTTTCCACGTCACGCGGTACCGAACGTTCAGGACCGCGGGTCAGGTCTGCGCAAGCGTTGGCACGCCGGGAACGAGACGCGAACAGGTTGCTATTTGCGGCATCCGATGGCTCTATCCGCCGCAACACCGCGCCATTCAATTCTGCCGATGACGGAGAGCCGTGATGCCCGAGGAAACCCCGCAAACAGCGCGCAAACCGACCGACCCGCTGAAGGTCTTCATCGTCGGCTCGGCGCGCTCCGGCACCTCGATCACCTACATGCTGATGTGCCGCGTCTTCAACCTGCTCGGCCGCGGCGAGAGCCACATCATGCCGGTCTACCAGACCATGGTCGACGCCATCCCGGACCGCCAGGCCGAAGTCCCGGTGAACGTCACCCTCCAGCAGATCGACGCCCAGGCCGTCCGAGACCTGCTGCGTGACAACCTGGTCGCCTTCTACAACCAGCAATTCCCCGGCGGCTCTTGGGTCGACAAATCCCCCGGCGCCTATTCCATCGGCACCATCCCGCTGATCCGCGAATGGTTTCCCGACGCAAGATGCATCGTCACCATGCGCACCGGCATCGAGGTCGTCGTCTCCGCGCAGGCCAAGTTCGGGATCGATCAGGAGTTCCTGAACGCCTGCGAAGCCTGGGATTTCGGTGCCCAGGCCATCCTCGCCGCCCGCGCCGCCCCCGCCGGCACATTGTTCATCGACCAGTTCGACATGACCAATAATACCGAGCAGCTGGCGCACGCCATCGCCACCTTCCTCAACCGCCCCAGCCGCGCCGCCGACGCCGCCGCCTTCCTGCGCACCGAGCGGATCGGCAAGCTGTCCGAACATGACTGGTCGCGCCGCCTCACGCTGGAGGACGTGCCCTGGACCAGACAGCAGAAAGCCATGTTCGTCACAATATGTGGTGCCTCGATGAAGGCGATGGGCTATCCGATGACACGCTAGATCGCCGGCACGCCGTCGGGTGCGGGCTTTATCGGGGGTGAATGCGCGATGCCGCTTCATTTCCGGCCGTACTAGTTTCGGATTATCGTTTCGCGGAGCCGCCTCGCATGAAAGTCTATCTCCACACCGGCGCCGGCAAGACCGGAACCTCCGCCCTCCAGGTTGCCCTCGCCACCCTCAGGCCCCAGCTGGCCGCGGCCGGAATCCTCTACCCCGCCGGCTTCAACGGATCGGACGCCCGCGCCGAACTTGGCGAGACCACCTCCGGCAACGCGGCGATCCTCGGCGGCCTCGTCAACGCCAAGCAGCGCCGCCCCGGCTTCGACAAGCCGGCCGTCATGGCCTGGCTGAACGCCTGCATCGCCGAGGCCGCCGGACGCGACCTGCTGTTCTCCAGCGAGATGATGCAGTTCGCCCGCGCCGACGAGACGGCTGAACTCTGCGCCTTCTTCGCCGCCGCCGGCTATGAGGTCACCGTCATCCACTACGTCCGCCACGCGCTTGACCAGGCGGTGGCGGCCTATCTCCAACACCTCAAGCACGGCATGATCGGCCTGATCGGCAGCGGCGAGCACGAGGAATTGCCCGACCGCAAGAGCTTCCTGGCCAACGAGAAAACCACCTACCTGCTCGGCCTGGAGCCCTTCGCCGCGGTGTTGCCGCCCGAGCGCATCATCGTCCGGCTCTACGACAAGGAGCGCGCCGATCTCGTGCCCGGCTTCCTGCGCCTGCTGCGCGACACACCGTTCACGGTCCCGCCCGCCTCCAACCTGATCAACCGCTCGCTGACCGCGGCCGAGCAGGTGGTGTTCTTCGAACTCTCCCGCCTGCCCGACGGCGTCCGCCCGTGCCGCGTCATCGCCGGCCTGACGGTCAATCGGCCGTCGAGCGTGCCGGTTGTCCTCTCCGTGACGCACGAGGAGCTTGCCGATTTCACCCGCCGCAACCAGGCCACCGTGGACGCGGTGAACACGCGCTTCCTCAAGGGCAACGGCGAATTGCTGATCAAATCGGAGCGCCTGCTCGTCGGCGACATCCCGCCACCGCCACCCGACGAGGTCTATGCCGCTTTCGCCAACTGCTTCGTCCTGATCGACACCGAGATCCGCACAAAACTGCACGAGGTGCGCATGGCGGACAACGCGGCCAAGCCGCGCCCGCCGAAGGCGGGTTGACCCCAAAGGATGCCCCGCCCCATGCGCTATATTTCCACCCGCGGGCAGGCGCCCGTGCGCGATTTCTCCGGCGTGCTGCTCGCCGGCCTCGCCGAGGATGGCGGGCTCTACATGCCCGAGACCTGGCCGAGTTTTTCCCCGGCCGACTGGCGTGCACTGCGTGGCCTGCCCTATGCCGAACTGGCCGCCCACGTCATGCGCCCCTTCGTCGGCGACGCCATTCCCTTCGCCACCCTGCAAACCCTCTGCCGCCACGCCTATGCTGGCTTCGGCCACCCTGCCATCGCGCCCCTCGTCCAGCTCGACAGCAATCTGTGGACCCAGGAGCTGTTCCACGGCCCCACGCTCGCCTTCAAGGACATGGCGATGCAGCTGCTCGGCCGCCTGTTCGAGCATGTGCTCGCCGAGCAGGACGCCCACGTCACCATCGTCGGCGCCACTTCGGGCGACACCGGCTCGGCAGCCATCGAGGCCTGCGCCGGCCGCGCGCGCATCAACATCGTCATCCTGCACCCCGACGGCCGCACCAGCGAAGTCCAGCGCCGGCAGATGACCACGGTGGACGCCGCCAACGTCGCCAACATCGCCGTCGCCGGCACCTTCGATGACTGCCAGGATCTGGTGAAGGCGATGTTTTCTGACGCGGCCTTCCGCGGCGAGGTCAAACTTTCGGCCGTGAACTCGATCAACTGGGCCCGCGTCGCCGCGCAAATCCCGTACTACGTCGCCGCCGCCCTCGCCCTCGGCGCGCCCGACCGCCCGGTCAGCTTCGCCGTCCCCACCGGCAATTTCGGCAACGTCCTCGCCGCCTGGGCCGCGCGCCGCATGGGCCTGCCGATCGAGCGCCTCGTCATCGGCTCCAACCGCAACAACATCCTCTCGCGCTTCCTCGCCGCCAACGACATGTCGATGCACCCGGTCGCGCCCTCGCTGTCCCCCTCGATGGACATCCAGGTTTCCTCCAATTTCGAGCGCCTGCTGTTCGAACTGATGGAGCGCGACGGCCCCGCCACCGCCGCCGTCATGGCCCGCTTCCGCGCCGAGGGCCGCATGCCCGTGCCCGACGCCGGCTGGCGCCGCGCCACCGCCCTGTTCACCGGCTTCACCCTCGACGACACCGGCACCCTGGCCGAAATCCGCCGCCTGCACACCGAATGCGGCTACCTCGCCGACCCCCACACCGCCATCGGCATCGCCGCCGCCCGCACGATCAACGACCCCGCGATCCCGATGATCGCCATGGCCACCGCGCATCCCGCCAAATTCCCCGACGCCATGGAACAGGCCACCGGCCTCCGCCCGCCCTTGCCGCCGCGGCTGGCCGATCTCTACGACCGGCCGGAAAAATACACCCGCTGCGCCGCCGACCTCGCGGCCATCGAGGTACAGGTGCGCGCGCATGCGCGACGGAGCGCCGCATGATTCTTTCCGCCCGGAGAAGATGTAAAGTCACGCTGCATACCGGTGCCGGCAAAACCGGCACGTCGGCCATCCAGGTGGCGCTCGCCGCCCTGCGCCCACAGCTTGCGCAGGCCGGCATTCACTATCCGCGGGGCTTCGGGGTGACCGACCTGCGCGCCGAGCGTGGCGAGATATCGTCCGGCAACGCGGTCGCCCTGGGCTGGCTGCTCGACCCGATCGAGCGGAAGGACGGTTTCAACCTCGCGGCCATCCTCGCCTGGCTGTACACCGCCATAGCCGAGGCCGCCGGCCGCGATCTGCTATTCTCCAGCGAGATCATGCAACGCCCGGACCCGCTTGAAGCCGCGGAGCTCTGCCGCCTCTTTGCCGCCGTCGGGTACGACGTCCACATCATCTACTATGTGCGTCATGCGCTCGATCAATCGCTGACGGCCTATCTCCAGGCGCTCAAACGCGGCCAGATCGCGCAGCGCGGGCTGGGCAGCCTGGAGGCGTTCATCGGCACGAAGGCAAGATGCCCCTATCTCGACGCACTCACGCCCTATCTTGAGCTGCTGCCGCCCGGCCGCATCACCGTCCGGCTCTACGACGCCGAGCGCGCCGATCTGGTGTCCGGCTTTCTGCGCCTGCTGTCCGACACGCAATTCACCCTCGCCGCCCCCGACCATATCCTCAACCGCTCTCCGACCGCGGCCGAGCAGGCCGTTTTCAACGTGCTGGCCGCCATGGACGATGGTCAGCGCCTGTGCCGGGTGGCCTCCGACCTGCTGCTGCGCACGCCGCTGGAGGAGGTGCCCGAGCACTCCGTCTCCGCTGTCGCCTATGCGGGTTTCGCCGCGCGCAATCAGCCCATTGTCGATGCCGTCAATGCCCGCTTCCTGCCGGACGGCCCGCGATTGCTGCTCGCCTCCGACCGGATCATCCGCGGCACCGCCAGCGCTGCCGCGACGGCCGAGGTCTATGCAACGTTCGCCCGCTGCCTTGCCCTTCTCACCGCCGATCGCGCCGTACGCATTGGCACACTGCGCAAAGAGCTGAATGCCGCCCGCCGCGCAAATCCCCGACCACCGCCGCCCCCGGCCATTCCGCCGGTTGCCAAACCACCGGCCGCCGTTCTACCTGACCCCAGGAACCCTGACACCCAACCCCGGGCACGCAACCCCGGGCCGGTCCTGGCCGCCCATAGGAAACCCGCATGACCGACGCCCCGAGCACCACCAAGACCGCGGCCAACATCCGCCTCACCCGCCTGCCGTCCGGCCTCACCGTGGTCACCGAGCGGATGGATCGCGTCGAGACCGTCTCGCTCGGCGCCTATGTCGCCGCCGGCACCCGCCATGAGACGGAGAAAGAGAACGGCGTCTCGCATTTCCTCGAACACATGGCCTTCAAGGGCACGGAGCGGCGCACCGCCACCGCCATCGCCGAGGAGATCGAGGCCGTCGGCGGCCACATCAACGCCTACACCGCGCGCGAACAAACCGCCTACTACGTCAAGGTCCTCAAGGAGGACACCGCGCTCGGCACCGACATCATCGGCGACATCCTGACCCATTCCAGCTTCGACCCCGACGAGCTTGAACGCGAGCGCGGCGTCATCCTGCAGGAGATCGGCCAGGCCAACGACACGCCCGACGACATCATCTTCGACCACTTCCAGGAGACCGCCTACCCGAGCCAGCCGATGGGCCGCCCCGTGCTCGGCACCGAAAAGCGCATCAAGGGCATGAAGCGCGACACCCTGATGCGCTACATGCGCACCCACTATGCCGCGTCCAACACCGTCGTCGCCGCCGCGGGGAATCTCGACCACGACGCCTTCCTCGCCCTCGTGCAAACCCATTTCGCCGACCTGCCGCGCGCCCCCGCCCCCGCCGTCAGCCCCGGCGTCTATGCCGGCGGCGAATTCCGCGAAGGCCGCGATCTCGACCAGGTCCACATCGTCCTCGGCTTCCCCGCCGTCGCCTACGGGGATGCCGACTACTACCCCTCCATGCTGCTCTCCACCCTGCTCGGCGGCGGCATGTCGTCCCGCTTGTTCCAGGAAGTCCGCGAAAAACGCGGCCTCGTCTACTCCGTCTACTCCTTCACCGCGCCCTATCTCGATGGCGGCCTGTTCGGCATCTACGCCGGCACCGGCGAAAGCGAGGCCGCCGAACTGATGCCGGTCGTGCTCGAAGAACTCCACAAGGTGCAGAAGGAGGTCAACGCCGCCGAAATGCAGCGCGCCCGCGCCCAGGTGAAGGCCAGCCTGCTGATGTCGCTCGAAAGCACCGGCAGCCGCTGCGAACAACTGGCCCGCCAGATGCAGGTCTTCGGCCGCATCATCCCCACCGCCGAAACCGTCGCCAAGATCGACGCCGTCACCGCCGAGGAAATCGAACGCGCGGCCTCCCGCATCTTCCGCGCCGCCCCGACGCTGGCGACGATGGGCCCCGCCGACCGCGTGCCCAAGCTCGGCGCCATCGCCGAACAACTCGCCGCGTGAGCGCCTCGCCATGCGCACGCAAGACCTTCTCGCCGACCTGATCGCCCGCGCCCGCGCCGCCGGCGCCGATGCCGCCGACGCGGTGCTGGTCGCCGGCACATCGCTCAGCGTCCAGCGCCGCCTCGGCGCCACCGAGCACCTCGAACGCGCCGAAGGCCGCGATCTTGGCCTGCGCGTCTTCGTCGGCCGCCGCAGCGCCATCGTCTCCTCCACCGCGGTCGATCCGCAGGGCTTCTCCCTCCTCGCCGAGCGCGCGGTGGACATGGCGCGCATTGTGCCGGAGGACCCCTATTCCGGCCTCGCCGCCGAAGCGGCGGAAGTTGGGGCGGAGAACCTCGACCTCGCCGACCCCGCCGAACCCGACGTCGCCACCCTGATCGCCCGCGCCTCCATCGCCGAAGACGCCGCCCGCGCCATCCCCGGCATCACCAACTCCGAAGGTGCGGAGGCCGGCTACGGCCGCACCGAAATCACCCTCGTCACCTCCGCCGGCTTCTCCGGCCACTATGTCCGCACCAGCCACTCGCTCTCCGCCACCGCCCTGGCGGGCACCGGCACGGGCATGCAGCGCGACTACGACTACTCCTCCGCCGTCCACCTGGCCGACCTCGAAGACCCCACCGCCATCGGCCGCAGCGCCGGCGAACGCGCCATCGCCCGCCTCAACCCCGTCCGCGCGAAAACCGGCAACTACCCCGTCATCTACGACCCCCGCGTCGCCGCCAGCCTGCTCGGCCACTTCGTCGGCGCCATCAACGGCGCCTCGGTCGCCCGCGGCACCTCCTTCCTGAAGGACAAGATGGGCGCCCGCATCTTCGCCCCGGGCATCACCATCATCGACGACCCCCGCCGCCACCGCGGCCTGCGCACCCGCCCGTTCGACGGCGAAGGCGTCCCCACCCGCGCCCTCACCCTGATCGAAGACGGCATCCTCGCCACCTGGCTGCTCGACAGCCGCTCCGCCCGCCAACTCGGCCTGAAAACCACCGGCCACGCCAGCCGCGGCACTTCCGGCCCGCCCTCGCCAAGCTCGACGAACCTCTATTTCCAGCCCGGTAAGCTGACGCCCGCCGAACTGATGGCCGACATCACCGAGGGTCTCTACGTCAACGAGTTGATCGGCATGGGCGTCAACGGCGTCACCGGCGACTACAGCCGCGGCGCCGCCGGCTTCATGATCCGCAACGGCAAGCTCGCCGAACCCGTCGCCGAAATCACCATCGCCGGAACATTGCAGGAGATGTTCACCCACCTGACCCCCGCCAACGACCTCCGCTTCCGCCGCGGCACCGACGCCCCAACGGTGCGCATCGAAAGCATGATGCTCGCCGGCGCCTAAACGGGGGGAAAGTTTTTGCTTCTTTTTTCAAAAAGAAGCGCTTTCTTTTTTGAAAAAAAGAAACAAAAAACTTTTATCCCTTAAGTATTTCTCCGTCGCCGCAACTGGAACAACGCCTGTTCGCCGAACAAATTGGCGGCGGCGGCCGAGCGGCGCCAGGGGCCGCGCTGGCCGGCATCATCGACCGCGAGCCATTTCTCCACCTCGTAGCCCTCCTCGGCGCACAGCGCGAAGAAGTCGCGGATCGTGCACGGATGGATGTTCGGCGTTTCGTGCCACGGCCGCGTCCACACCGATGTCATCGGCATCCGGCCCGACCACAGCAACTGCCAGCGCACCTGCCAATGGCCGAAGTTTGGAAAGCTCACCATCGCCCGCGTGCCGATCCGCAGCATCTGCGCCAGCACCTCGCGCGGCCGCTCGACCGCCTGCAACGTGCGCGACAGCACCACGTAATCGAACGCGCCGGCGGGATACTGCGCCAGATCGGCGTCGGCATCGCCATGCATCACCGGCAGGCCGTGGGCAACGGCGCGAGTCACCTCGGCCATGTCGATCTCGATCCCCCGCGCGTCGCACCCCTTGGTGCGATAGAGATGATCGATCAACGTGCCATCGCCGCAGCCGATATCCAGCACCCGGCTCCCCGGCGTGATCATCTCGGCGATCAGCCGCAAATCCAGCCGCATGTTCTTGGCGACGTAGCGAACGGGCTGGGCGTCGTTCATGCCCCGACTCCAGGCAGACCCGCATGCTCGGCGCAGCCCGACAGGAATCCCGCCAGCGTCCGATGGAAATCCGGCTCGTCGAGCAGGAAGGCATCATGCCCCTTGTCGGAAGCGATCTCCACGAAGCTGACATTCGCCGCCGCCCCGTTCAGCGCCCGCGCGATCGCCCGGCTTTCGGCCGTCGGATACAGCCAGTCCGACGAAAAACTGATCACGCAGAACCGCGTTTTCGTGCCCCGGAACGCCGCCGCGAGGTCACCGCCATGCTCCTCCGCCAGGTCGAAATAATCGGTCGCCCTGGTAATCGACAAATAGGAATTGGCGTCGAACCGATGCACGAACGTGCTGCCCTGGTGTTGCAGGTAGCTCTCGACCTCGAACATATCGCCGAACATCGTCACCGCCTGCCCGCCCCGCACGCGGCGGCCGAACTTGCGCGTCAACGCCTGCTCGGACAGATAGGTGATGTGCGCCACCATCCGCGCCACCGCCAACCCCCGCGCCGGGATCTTCCCCGCCTCCCAGTAGCGCCCGCCATGCCAATCCGGATCCGCGAAGATCGACTGCCGGCCGACCTCATTGAACGCGATATTCTGCGCCGAATGATAGGCGGCCGTCGCGATCGGAATGGCGGAAAACACCATCTGCGGAAAGCTCGCCGCCCATTGCAGCACCTGCATGCCGCCCATCGAGCCGCCGACGACGGCAAACAGCCGGCTGATCCCAAGATGCTCGATCAGCCGCTTCTGCGCCCGGACCATGTCGAGCACGGTCACCGGCGGAAAATCGGTCCCCCACTGCGCAGGGCTTTCGTCGCGCCGGGAGCGCGGCCCGGTCGACCCCATGCAGCCGCCCAGCACGTTGGTGCAGATGACGAAAAACCGCTCGGTATCGATCGGCTTGCCCGGCCCGACCACCAACTCCCACCAGCCGCCCTTGCCGGTCACCGGATGGATCTCGGCGACATACTGGTCGCCCGTCAGCGCATGGCAGATCAGCACCGCGTTGGTGCGGGCGGCGTTCAGCGCGCCATAGGTGCGGTAGGCGACATCGAGCCGGCCCAGCCGAACGCCGCACTCAAGCATCAGCCCATCCTCGAAGGCCGTATGCTGGTGGCTGCTATCGGGGAGGGCGGGCTGGTCCATGGCGTTTGTTTCGTGCGTGCCGGGCATGTTTAGCCTTGCCATATGCGGCCCGCGCGCCCTGGTTGCAACCGATGGTTTCGCGCGATGCGCATGCGCCAACCTTTGCAGCGCGCCGGTCATCCGCTATTGGACGGGAGAATTTTGCGAAGCGCCGATGTCCGACAGCAATCCGATGGCCGATACCGCCGCCAACCCCGCGCAGCAACTCGCCGCACTCAGGGCCGAGCTCGATCGTATCGACGATGCCGTGCACGACCTGCTGATGGCCCGTGCGCTGGTGGTCGAACGCGTGGCCGCGTCCGGCGCCAAGAAAATCCCCCTGCGCCCCGGCCGCGAGGCGGACATCATCCGCCGCCTGCTCGCCCGCCACACCGGCAAGCTCCCCCGCCGCGTCCTGCCCCGCATGTGGCGCGAACTCCTCGCGGCCACCACGACAATGCAGGGCAGCTACGTCATTGCGGTATGCCAGGCCGACGTCGCCCTCGGCTTCGTGCAATGCGCCCGCGAACATTTCGGCGCCCTCACCCCGATGCGCATCCACCGCACCCCCGCCCAGGCGATCGGCGAGGTCAGCGCCGGCGCCGCCATCGCCGCCATCCTGCCGATGCCCACCGAGGAGGAAAGCCCCGGCAACGCCTGGTGGACCGCCCTGCTCCATCACGACGAACCGCGCATCCACGTCGTCGCCCGCCTGCCGTTCTGGCAACCCCGCAGCGAAGGCTCGCCGCGCGCCCAGGCCCTCGTCGTCGCCGCCACCGTGCCCGACGCGAGTCAGGACGACCGCTCCCTGATCGGCCTCGAACTCTCCGCCGACATGAGCCGGGCGCGCCTGACGTCCGCCGTCACCACCGCCGGCTTCGCACCCGGCACGATCATCCTGCGCCGCCCTGCCGGCGCCCCCATCGCCCACGCCCTGATCGACGTCGCCGGCTTCGTCGCCGACGGCGATCCGCGCCTCGCCGCCTTGCCCGATCTGTTGCGCCCGCCAGTGGTGCTGGGCGCCTACGCCGTACCCGTCGAGGGAGACAATTCATGACCGAACACCCCCCCCGCCCGCGCGACGCGGTGATGGCAATCGCCGCTTATGTCGGCGGCGAAGCAAAGCTCCCCGGCGTCAACCGCGTGATCAAACTGTCCTCCAACGAGGGCCCGTTCGGCCCGCCGCCCGCCGCCAAGGCGGCCGCGATCAAGGCCGCCGGCGACCTCAACCGCTACCCCGATGGCGGCTCGATCGAACTCCGCCGCGCCATCGGCGCCCGCTTCGGCCTCGACCCCGCGCGCATCGTCTGCGGCACCGGCTCCGACGAGTTGATCGGCCACATCTGCCACATCTACGGCGGCCCGGGCACGGACATCGTCATGTCCATGCACGGCTTCACCATGTACCAGATCTCCGGCACCTACGCCGGCAGCCGCGTCCTCAAGGCCCCTGAACAGAACGTCACCACCGACGTCGACGCCATGCTCGCGGCCGTCACGCCCGAAACCACCATCATGTTCGTCGCCAACCCGAACAACCCCACCGGCAGCCTGCTGCCGCAAACCGAAATGGAACGCCTGCGCGCCGGCCTGCGGCCCGACATCCTGCTGGTGCTCGACTCCGCCTATGCCGAATACGTCGAGGCCGCCGACTACGACGCCGGCGCCAAGCTGGTCGATGCCGGCGACAACACCATCATGCTCAGAACCTTCTCGAAAATCTTCGGCCTCGGCGGCCTGCGCGTCGGCTGGGGCTACGGCCCCCCGGCCGTGATCGACGCGATCAACCGCGTCCGCGGCGTCTTCAACGTCAACCTCATCGCGCAAGCCGCCGCCCTCGCGGCGCTGGGCGAGGCCGGCTGGGTCGAGCACGGAAAAGCCCACAACACCGAATGGCGCGCCCGGCTCGCCGCCGCGATGCAGGCGGTCGGCGTCAAGCCCTGGCCGACCGAGGGCAATTTCATCCTCGCCGATTTCACCACCGCCAGCCGCGCCAGCGCGGCGGACGCGTTCTTCAAAACCCGCGGCATCATCGTGCGCGCGATGGGCGCCTACGACCTGCCGCACTGCCTGCGCGTCACCGTCGGCACCGCCGAGGAGTGCACCCTTGTCGCCGATGCGCTGGCCGCCTTCATGGCCACCCAAGCCTGATGGCGGAGCCGCTTTTCCAGCGCCTGGCGCTGATCGGCAGCGGCCTGATCGGCAGCTCGGTCGCCCGCATCGCCATGGAGCGCGGCGACATCGCCGCCGAAGTGGTCGCCAACGCCCGCACCCAGGCCACGCTCGACCGTGTCATGGAACTCGGCATCGCCCACCGCGTGGAACTCGATCTCGCCCGCGCCGTCGAAGGTGCGGACTGCGTCATGCTCTGCGCCCCCGTCGGCACCTATGCCGCCCTGGCCGAGGCGATCGCGCCGCATCTCGCCCCCGGCTGCATCCTCACCGATGTCGGCTCCACCAAGCAGTCGGTGATCCGCGACGTCGGCCCGCTCGTCCCCGCCGAGGTCCATTTCGTCCCCGCCCACCCGGTCGCCGGCACCGAGTATTCCGGCCCCGACTCCGGCTTCACCACTCTCTTCCAGGGCCGCTGGTGCCTGCTCACCCCACCCCCCGGCACCGACGCCGACGCGATCGAGAAGGTCAGCGAACTCTGGCGCCGCTGCGGCTCGATGATCGAGACGATGGAGCCCGCCCATCACGACCGCGTCCTGGCCATCGTCAGCCATCTGCCGCATCTGCTCGCCTTCACCATCGTCGGCACGGCCGATGATCTGGAGGAGGAAAGCCGCCAGCAGGTCCTCCGCTTCGCCGCCTCCGGCTTCCGCGACTTCACCCGCATCGCCGCGTCGGACCCCGCGATGTGGCGCGATATCTTCCTCAACAACCGCGAAGCCCTGCTGGAAATGCTCGCCCGCTTCATGGAAGACGCGCAGGCAATGGCCCGCGCCGTCCGCTGGGGCGACCCCACCTATATCGAGGAAAGCATCAAACGCGGCCGCCGCCTGCGCCGCAGCCTGATCGAGATGAACCAAGCCTGACGCGCGCCGGCGCAGACCGCTCCAACCCCGCCTCAACCCAGCCCGAGCACTCCGAACAGACGCTGGCTCGGCGGCCAGGCCTGCATCAGCGCCCCGCGCCAGACGAACGCCGCCGCGATCAGCCCGACCAGCACCAGCGCGCTGCCGCCCAGCGCCAGCAGCACCGGCAGACGGGAGGGCCGCACCGAATCGGCGGATGCAGGCGGCTTGGCGTCGGCATGTAAAGCGGGGGCATGTAAAACGGGAGCGTGCAAAGCGGGGGCGGGCAAAGCGGGCTCCGATCGCGGCGCGGCCACTGCCACCGGCGCAACCGCGGCTGTCGCGGCGGCAGCGGGAACGGGCGGCGGCGCGACAACAACCGGCGCCACCACCGGATCAGGCGCGCGCTCCTGCGCCACGGCGAGCCCCTCCGGCGGCACCCATTCATTGGCACAGCGCGCACAGCGCAGCTTCTTGCCGGTGCCAAGCATCCGGTCGGGCACCTCATAGGCGGCGGAGCAGGTCGGGCAGACAATGCGCATGCGGGGCTCTCAAAGGGCGCATGATCCTGCGCGAGCCAGCGACGGCGCGCAACCGCGCTTCCACTTCCCTGCGCTATGATGCCACAAAGGCGCATGAGTGGAGGACGAGTCGCACGATGATCCGGGCGGAGAGCGTTGGGTTGCATTACGTCCAGGCCGGCCGGCCTGGGCCGGAGGTGCTGCGCGACCTCACCTTCGTCGTCCCCCCCGGCGGTTTCCGCTGGCTGCTCGGCCCCTCCGGCGCCGGCAAATCCTCCCTCCTCCGCCTGCTCCACCTCGCCGTCCGCCCCACCCGCGGCAAACTCCTGCTGCTCGACGCCGAGACCGGCCACGCCCGCCGCCGCGACCTGGCCCTGCTGCGCCGACGCATCGGCATGGTGTTCCAGGATTTCTCCCTCCTCCCCCATCTCAGCGCGCTCGACAACGTCGCCCTCCCTCTGCGCATCGCCGGCCGCCCGGAGGGGCAGATCCGCGCCGACGTGATGGAAATGCTGCGCTGGGTCGGCCTCGGCAAGAAAACCGACGCGCTCCCCGATGAACTCTCCGGCGGCGAACAACAACGCGTCGCCATCGCCCGCGCCGTCGTCGGCCGCCCCCATCTGCTCCTCGCCGACGAACCCACCGGCAATCTCGACGACGTGCAGGCCGAACGCCTGATGGTCCTGCTCAAGGAAATGAACCGCCTCGGCACCACCGTCATCGTCGCCACCCACAACGACGCCCTCGTCGCCCGCCACCCCGGCCAATCCCTGCGCCTCGATCACGGCCGGATGGTCGAACATGGCTGAGCAAAGGCCAACGAAAGCAAGCGCGCCTCCGGCGGCAAAGGGGCACGCCCCTTTGCCGCCGGAGGCGCGCTGACCTGCGCTTTGAATGCCTGGCCCTCTGGGACCGTCGCGCATGGCTAGACTCCGCCGCCTCACCGCCGGGCGCGACGATCTCGGCCTCAGCCGCGCGCTCGGCGACCGCATGCTCCCGCTGGTCGTCGCCGCGATGGCCTTCCTCGCCGCCCTCGCACTCGCCGGCTCCGTCGGCGCCGCCTCGCTCGCCCGGCGCTGGCAGGAGGGCGCCGCCTCGGTGCTGACCGTCCAGGTGCCGCGCCCAACGGCGGTGGCGGCCGATGGCGCGCCAGGCGTGACCACGCAGCGGCTTGAGCGCGTGCTGGCGATCCTGCGCGGCGCCCCCGGCATCGCCCGCGTCCGCCCGCTCACCGAGGCCGAACTCACCGACTTGCTCAAGCCCTGGCTCGGCAGCGGCTCGGCGCGCCTCTCCTTGCCCCTGCCCGCGGTCGTCGAAGTCCACCTCTCCGGCGCCGGCCCCGACCTGCCGGCCCTCGCCGCCCGCCTCGAAGCCGCCGCCCCGGGATCGACGCCCGAAAGCCACGGCGTCTGGGTCCAGCGCCTGTCCACCCTCGCCCGCAGCCTGCAAGCCTGCGCCTGGGCCGCCCTCGCTTTGGTCGCCGCCGTCGCCGCCGCCGTCATCGCGGTGGCCACGCGGGCCGGGCTGATGGCCACGCGCGAGGCGATCGAGATCGTCCATGGCCTCGGCGCCACCGATGGCTACATCGCCGCCCGTTTCGCCGCCCGCGTGACCCGGCTGGCAGCCTTCGGCGGCGCCTGCGGGGCGCTCGCCGCCCTCCCCGTGCTGCTGGTACTCGCCGATCTCGCCGCCCCCTTCGCTCCCGGCGCGACCCCGGTGGCGACGGTCGTGAGCGGATCGGAGCCGTTGCTCGCCTGGCTGGCCGCCCTGCCGTTGGCGCTCTGGCTCGCCTTGCCCGGCCTGCCAATCGCCGCCGCCCTGATCGGCCTGACGACAACGCAGGCGACGGTGCGAACCTGGCTGCGACAACTGCCATGAAACAAAGCTGGCGCCGCCTGCTGCGCGGCCCCGGATTCCTGCGCGGCCCCAGGTTCCTGCGCAGCTTGGCACTGGCCTCCCTGGCCGGCGCAATCGTCTGGGCCGGCGGCTTCGTTTGGTTCCTCCACGCGTCCAGCGCCGTGCCCGACCTGCCGCCCCACGCCGACGGCATCGTCGCCCTCACCGGCGGCGCCGACCGGGTGGAAACCGCGCTCCGCCTGCTCACCGAAGGCCGCGCCAAACGGCTGCTGATCTCCGGCGTCGGCGGCGGCGCCGAATTCACCGCCCTCACCCAGCGCGTCGCCCCCCTCGCCCCCCGCGTCGCCCCCTTCGTCACCCTCGCCCCCTTCGTCACTCTCGGCCGCGCCGCCACGTCAACCCGCGGCAACGCCACCGAAACCGCCGACTGGGCCGCGGCCCACACCATCCGCACCCTCATCGTCGTCACCGCCAGCTACCACATGCCGCGCGCGCTGGTGGAACTGGCGCGCGACATGCCCGGCGTCACCCTCCACCCCGCCCCCGTCCAGCCGGCCGCGTGGCGCGACGGCGTCGGTCTCGCCGGGTTGCGGCTGCTCGCCGGCGAGTATACCAAATTCCTCGCCGCCGAAATCGGCCTCTCCGCCATCGCCTCCCGCCACGACGACCGCACCGCCGCGCGCGGCCAACCGCCCACCAACCCGGAGCGTGGCGGCTGATGAACCTGATCCGTTCGAGCCTGTTCAACCTGTGGTTCTATCTTGGAACCTTCCTCCTCGCGCTCGCCGGCGCCGTGCCGCGCTGGATGCCGCGTGCCTGGCTCGGCCCCGATTGGGCGCTCGGCTACTGCCGGGCCTGGGCGCTCTACGTGCGGTTCGGCCTGCGCCACCTCGCCGGCACCATTTGGCGGGTGCGCGGCGCCGAACACTTGCCACGCTCCGGCGCCGCCCTGATCGTGCCGATGCACCAATCGGCGTTCGACACGATGATCTGGTTCCTGCTGGTCCCCCGCGCCTGCTACGTGCTGAAGCAGGAACTCACCCGCATCCCCCTGTTCGGCCCGATGCTCACCGCGGCCAAAATGATCGCGGTCGATCGCGACGCCGGTGCAACCGCGATCCGCATCCTGCTGAAGGCCGCCGACCAGGCGAAGGCCGAGGCGCGGCAGATCGTCATCTTCCCCGAAGGCACGCGCGTGGCGCCGGGCAAGCGCGGCGACCTGCATCCGGGATTCGCCGCCATCGCGTCGCGCACCGGCCTGCCGATCATCCCCGTGACGACCAATTCCGGCGTCTTCTGGGGCCGCCGCGCCTTCCGCAAGCGCCCGGGGGTGATCGACATCGAAATCCATCCGCCGATGCCGCCCGGCCTCTCGCGCCAGGAAATGACCGCCCGGCTCGACGCGCTCTACGCCGCCGCCTCGGCCGCCGGCGGAGCGCAGATGGGCGCGGAATGAAACGGCGCCGCTGGCTCATCCGCGCCGGCATCGCGGCGGCGGCGCTGCTCGCCGTCCACGGCGCGCTGTGGTGGATCGTCACCGACCGCATGCTCGTCGCGCTGTTCCAGCAAGTCGCCATCGCGAACGCCCAGGGCTGGCACATCATCCCCGGCGCCCCGCATCGCGGCGGCTGGCCGCTGGCCGCGCAGGTGAGCCTCGACGGCATCGACATCACCGACCCCGCCGGCCGCCTCGGCTGGCACAGCGGCGACCTCCGCCTCCGCCTCGACCCGCGCCGCCCCAGCCGCCTCGCACTGGACCTCGGCGGCGCCCACGCGCTGCGGCTGGCCGACCATTCGGACATCCCGATCGCCGCCACCCGCATCGGCGCCACGGTGACGCTGTTCGGCACGCCCGCCGTCGCCGATGCCGTGATCCGCGACCTGCGCGCGGTCGTCCAGGGCGGCACCACCCGCATCGCCACGCTCGACCTGCGCGCCACCTACGTCCCCGCCGCCCAGCGCGACACGCCGGCGATCACCCTGACCGGCACGGCACACGGCATCGACCTGCCAGCCTATCTCGCACCTACCTTCGACCGCCGCATCGCCATGATCGAACTCGACGCCACCCTCAGCGGCCCCCTCCCCGCCGACCCGCTGACCGCCTCCCCCCGCGCAATGGCCGCCGACTGGCGCGCCGGCGACGGCCGCCTCACCGTCGCCCGCCTGTCCTTCGACTGGGGCAAACTCGAAGCCGACGCCCGCGCCGACCTGGCGCTCGACGCGCAATTGCAGCCCAGCGGCGCCGGCACACTACGCCTCACCGGCGTGACGGAAACGATCGACGCCCTCGTGCGCGCCGCCATCCTGCCCGCCAGCACCGGGCGGGCAGCCAAGGCGGTCCTGATGCTGCTGGCGCGCGACGCCGACGGCGCCGTCCAACTGGGCACCACCCTGAACGACCGCACCCTCACCATCAGCCAGTTCCCGCTCGCCCGCCTGCCACAAATCCTCTGGCCAGAGCGCTGGTAAGCCTGTATACTCCCACCATGAGCTTCCGGACCGACATCACGCGAATTACCGCCACGGCTGCCTAGCAGCCGGCGACGCGCGCCTGTCCCTCTCTCTTCCGTCCGGATTACCCTACACATGTCAAACGAACTCGGCGCCCAGCAGCCCTGGACCCTCGTCGGCCTGCTCGCTGCCGTCCGCTTCACCGTCACCGCAGACCCCGCCCCCGGCCTGCTCCCCCGCCTGCTGCAACCCTTCGCCAAACGCGACCTCACGCCCGACGCCTTCGAGGCCCGCATGACCGGTGAAGCCATGCGCATCGACATCGCCCTCAACGCCATGCCCGCCGAAATGGTCCATCTCGTGCTCGGCAATCTCGGCCAGGTCATCGGCGTCACCGCCGTCACCCATCGCCAGGAAATCACCGGCCAAGTCAGCCGCCGCGCCGCTTGAGTTTTCCCCGCCGCAGCCCACAAGACCCGGCGGAGCCTTGATTGCTCCTAAAAAACCCTTGCAACGATCTAGTCGTCATTTATGCACTTCCGGCGCGGCACAAAGATCGATTCATAGGGTGTCAGTTTATCTGGAGCTGACGGATGCGTCGCTATGGGCTTCGTGACGACCAATGGGAGCGTATCCGCGATCTGCTGCCGGGGCGGGCTGGGTCTGTGGGGGTGACGGCTCGGGACAATCGATTGTTTGTCGAGGCTGTTCTGTATCGCTATCGCGCTGGCCTGCCATGGCGTGACCTGCCGGAGCGATTTGGCGATGGCATTCAGGTGCATCGGCGCTTCAGCCGTTGGGCCAAATCCGGAGTCTGGGAGCGCGTGTTTCAGCATCTCGCAGCTGATGCCGACAACGAGTATGCGATGATCGACAGCACCGTCGTGCGTGCCCATCAGCATAGTGCGGGCGCGAAAAAAAAGCTGGCCAGGACGAGGCGATCGGGCGATCCCGCGGCGGGCTGAGCACCAAGATCCATGCCCTGGTCGATGCGCTGGGCAACCCGGTCGGGTTTTGCTTGACCGGCGGACAGGCCCATGATCTGGCGGGCGCCGACCACCTTCTGCCATCGATGAAGGCTGATATGCTGCTTGCGGACAAGGCGTTCGACGCCGAGGCCCGGGTGCTGGCACCGCTGGCTGCGGCTGGAAAAACGGCCGTCATCCCACCCAAAGCCAACCGCCGACGGCCCCGTGACTTCGACTACGAGACCTACAAGGCGCGCCACCTGATCGAGAATTTCTTCGCCAAGATCAAACAGTTCCGTGCCATCGCAACCCGCTACGAAAAAACCGCAAGGAACTTTCTCGCCGCAGTCCATCTGGTTGCCGCAGTCATCTGGCTGAATTGACGACACGCCCTAACTAACGTTCTAACATTTCTTTCATGCACCTCGCCCCAATCCCGTCCGACCTCCAGGCCGCCGCGCCCGAGCTCGCCCGGCGCTTCGGCGTGATCCTCGCGGGCCTGGCCACCCTCATCGCCCGCGCCT